>NZ_JBXAFZ010000012.1:0-134761 GCF_058793615.1 Niveispirillum sp. GW835-FHT14G11 | reverse complement strand
CCCCCCCCCCCCCCCCCCCCCCCCCCCCCCGCAACCGGCCTTCGCAAATGGCAACCCTGGCCCCCCATCCCTGGTAGCTTCCCAATCACCTTTGCATGTGTATAGTGCGGCGAACCTTTTGATCTGGGACACGGAACCGGCTGGTGCCATCGGGTGCGGGCGGGGTCGGTGTCCCATAACCCGTATCTCGCGGCCCGCCAGGCCCGCGCAGGGGAGCCCCAGGTTCATGTCCAGCACCGATCGTTTCCGCGAAGCCCTGACCTTTGACGATGTCCTGCTGGTGCCGGCCGCATCGGAGGTCATGCCGGGCGAGGTCGATACCAGGACCTGGCTGACCAAGTCGATCCAGCTGGGCATTCCGCTCTTGTCCGCCGCCATGGATACGGTGACGGAATCGGCGCTGGCCATTGCCATGGCCCAGTCGGGCGGCATCGGCGTCATTCACCGCAACATGGATATCAGCCGTCAGGCGGATGAGGTGCGGGCCGTCAAGCGCTTCGAATCGGGCATGGTGGTCAATCCCTATACCCTGCGCCCCGACAATACCCTGGCCGACGCGCAGGAATTGCAGCGCCGCCACCGTTTCTCCGGCTTCCCGGTGGTGGATGACAAGGGCACCCTGGTCGGCATCCTGACCCACCGCGACGTGCGCTTTGCCAGCAACCCCAACCAGCCGGTCAGAGAGTTGATGACCAAGGATGGTCTGGTGACGGTGAAGCCGGGCGTGAGTAAGGAAGAGGCCAAGCGCCTGCTGCACCAGAACCGCATCGAAAAGCTGCTGGTCGTCGATGATGCCTATCGCTGCATCGGCATGATCACGGTCAAGGATATCGAAAAGGCCCAGAACCATCCCCACGCCGCCAAGGACGCCGCCGGCCGCCTGCGCGCCGCCGCCGCCACGGGCACGGGCCCGGACGGTCTGGACCGCGCTGCCGCCCTGTTCGATGCCGGCGTCGATGTGCTGGTCATCGACACCGCCCATGGCCATTCCAGGAAAGTGGCCGATCAGGTGCGCGCCGCCCGCGACCTGAAGAACTATACCCAGATCATCGCCGGCAATGTCGCCACGGCCGACGCCGCACTCGCCCTGATCGATGCCGGTGCGGACGCCATCAAGGTCGGGATCGGCCCCGGCTCCATCTGCACCACCCGCATCGTGGCGGGCGTCGGCGTGCCGCAGCTGACCGCCGTGCTGGACGTGGTCGAAGTCTGCGCCAAGCAGGGCATCCCCGTCATCGCCGATGGCGGCATCAAATATTCCGGCGACCTGGCCAAGGCCATCGCCGCCGGCGCGTCCTGTGCCATGATGGGCGGCCTGTTCGCCGGCACGGACGAAAGCCCCGGTGAGGTCATCCTGTACCAGGGCCGCTCCTACAAGGCCTATCGCGGCATGGGCTCCGTCGGCGCCATGGCGCGCGGCTCCGCCGACCGCTATTTCCAGGCCGAAGTGTCCAACACGCTGAAGCTGGTGCCGGAGGGCGTGGAAGGCCGGGTGCCTTACAAGGGCTCGCTGGGGGCGGTGGTGCATCAGCTGATCGGCGGCCTGCGCGCCTCCATGGGCTATACGGGCTGTGCCAACCTGGAAGAGATGCGCACCAAGCCGAAATTCGTGCGCATCACCAACGCGGGCTTGCGCGAAAGCCACGTCCACGACATCACCATCACCAACGAGGCGCCGAACTATCGGCAGGGGTGAGTTTGGCAAGTTGTTGACCGCCCTCGAGTAACAGTGTCTGATAAGTCAGGCAAGTTCTTGAGGGCGTTTTTATTATGGTTGATGGGTATGAGCATACAGACAGCTTGCGGCGCTTTGTTGCGACGAATTTTTACGTAAATGAAGAAAATGTACCCACACTATACCATTACACTAGTGTTTCGGCGTATAAGCTTATTATCGAGAGCAAGTGTTTCTGGGCTAGTGATGTTCGATTCTTGAATGACGACAATGAAATTAGATATGGAATTTCTAAAGTAAAGAACGCCATCAAATCACGGATAGGTGATTCCTTGGTATCAGATGTTGCTGTTGAGGCTTTGGTTGCTTTGGAAGAGAATTTAGTCGATGATTTTGGAGTTTGCTCAGTTAGTTTTTGTGCTAGGGGTGATCTTCTTAGTCAGTGGCGAGGGTATGGTAATAATCAAGGTGTGTCGATAGGGGTTAATACGCAGAAAATTAAAGCCATAGTAGGTTACGATCTTTATAAAGTAATTTATAATGAGGATCTTCAGGATAATATAGTTTCAAATTCTATTGATTTGTACTGTAGGAAGTATGCTGATCTGAAGCGAAGCGGCTGGAAATCGAGTGACTTGAAGAATTTAGGATTGCAGGCATCATATGTTTTTGATCGAATAATTGCGGCATTCAAAGCGCCTTCTTTTGAGGAGGAGGGTGAGGTCCGAGCATTTGCAAGAAAATATGCCCATAAGATTGGGCGTGGCGTTAAATTCAGAGAAAAAGATGGTGTAATAATACCGTATTATGAGTTGAAGATAGATGATCTCAGTTCTGGTATTATATCAGATGTGGTGATTGGGCCGGGAAAAAATCTGAACTTGATAAAGAACGGTGTGGAGGTATTTAGTGAGGCGAATAAAGTAAGTTGTGATGTCTATTTATCTTCTATAGCTCTTCGAACGTAATGGTGGTCTAGTGCATTTCTTCTCGATCGACAGCCCCCAGAACCCGCAATTCAAGACCTGGTCCGGGCTGCTGGAAAGCCGTGGCATCCGCAAGGCCGGGCAGTTTCTGCTGGCCGGGCTGAAGACCGTGCCGGAGGCGCTGACCCGCTGGCCGCAGCACTTCACCCGTATCCTGATCCGCCATCCCGAATGGATCGCGGATTGGCCGCTGCCCGATCATATCCAGCCCGTGGTGCTGGCCGGCCCGCTGTTCCGGGAGCTGGACGTGTCGGGCACGGATTACCCGATCCTGGTGGGCAATCTGCCCACCATCGGGCAGGCCGACCTGTCGGCCCCGCCCCAGGGGCTGGAACTGGTCTGCGCCCTGGGTGATCCGGCCAACCTGGGCGCGCTGCTGCGCAGTGCGGCGTCCTTCGGCGTGTCGAAGGTGATCCTGCTGGAGGAATCGGCCCACCCGTTCCATCCCAAATGCCTGCGTGCCGCCAGCAACGCCGTCTTCACGCTGAACATGGTGCGTGGCGGGCGCTGGGCGGCGCTGGACCAGGCGGAAGGCCCGCTGCTGGCGCTGGATTCCGGGGGTGAGGATCTGGCTACCTTCCCCTGGCCGGAGGATGCGCGCCTGATCCTGGGCGAGGAGGGGCAGGGCGTGCCCGCACAGGTGCCGGCCCGCCGCCTGACCATCGGCAATACCGGCAATGTCGAAAGTCTGAACGCCACCGTGGCGGCGTCGATTGCTTTGTTCACCTATCACGCGGGCGGGCAATGACCCCCGATCCGCAGGACCAGCCGGCCCCCGATCTGGCCGCCATCGCCGCCGACCTGTCGGAAAGCGTGGCTGCCCTGTCCACGGCCGGTGCCTTGGGCCTGCCCGACCTGCTGGCCCGCATCGACGCGCTGAAATCCCGCATCGATGCGCTGGAAGCGAAGGTGCGGGCAGAGATCGCGGACGAATCCGCCGCCGATTCCGGCGCCTGAGCCGGCCCATCCCTGCCCCCGCATAGCTCCCTTGTGTCTTGACGGGGCGGTTTGGCGGCCAAATCATCTCCTCTTTAAGCCTGTCTTCACCATTTCGCGGCAACCTTGCATAGTTAAGGCGTCACGGAGCGCCTTTTTATGCCATCATGGCCGGGAAGAGGCAGGATTGACGTTATGGGTGTCATGATGACGATCCAGGATTTGAATGACCTGCGCCGCGACATCCTGGTCAAGGCTGACGAGATGCAGGCCGAGGCTGCGCGTCTGGAAGACAGCCGGCCGGAGGAGGCCGCCAATCTGCGCCGCATCGCCGACCGTCTGGCCATCTATATGCGCGACTACCTGGACGTCTCCAACGTCGAATGGCTGCCGCCGGCCAGTGCCCGCGCCGATCACGTCGAGCCGGCGTGATCGATCAGCCGGCCCGGCATCCCGGCCCGCAATAAGTCCGCCAGATCGGCGGGGATCGTCCGCTTTTCCGCCGCGCCGAACGCCGTCATCACATAGATGGTCTCCGCCGCCATCACGCTTGTCCCGTCGGGATGCAGCGTGAAATCCGTCAGGATGCTGAAGGAACTGGTGCCCACCCGCCCCGTGCGGATGGATTGTTCCAGCACATCGTCGAACCGGGCCGGTGCGGTCCATTCCTTGGTCTGCTTGACCACCATCATGTCCAGCCCGCGTGCATTCAGCCCCTGGGTGCCGCCCACCAGCAGGCGCAGATATTCGGTGATGCCGATATCGATGAAATCGCCATAGCGGGCATTGAACACCACCTGCTGCGGGTCGCATTCCCCATAGCGCACGCGGTGGCGGAAACGGAATTCGGCGGTCATCGTTCCTCCGGGCCTTACGTCCTGACCACCATAATGCCAGTTCGTCATGAAATAGAACGGATTGCGACTTGGTATCGGCGCCCGCTTTGCGTTACCAATTCATGGCAACCGAACGGTGGGGCGATATGGATTTTCCCGTCAAGGCGCGTGCCCTTCTGCTGGCCGCCTTCCTGTCCACGCCCGTCCTGGCCCACGCCCCGCCCGGCGCCATGCCCCGCCCCTATGCCCCGGCGGAGGCCGGCACCCGGGTCATCTACACCAACGCCACGCTGATCGACGGGCGTGGCGGCCCGGCCCAGCCCGGCATGGCCGTCGTGGTGGAAGGCGACCGCATCGCCTCCATCCTGCCCATGTCCACCGTGGAAGTGACCCGCTGGGCCGATGCAAGCTTCGTCGATGTCGCCGGCGGTTACCTGCTGCCCGGCCTGATCGACAGCCATCAGCATATGGCCACCCCGCCCAACCGGGTACAGGCGGAAGCACAGATGCGCCGCGACCTGTTCGGCGGCGTCACCGCCGTGCGCGACATGGCCGACGATCTGCGCGCCGTCATGGAATATGCCCGCGCGGCAAGGGTGGGGGAGGTGCCGGGCCCCGACATCTATGCCGCCGCCCTGTTCGCCGGCCCCGACTTCTTCGACGATCCGCGCACGGCGGCCGCCGCGGAGGGGGTGAAGCCCGGCACGGTGCCCTGGATGCGCGCCGTCACCGACGCCACCAACCTGCCGGAAGCGGTGACCCTGGCGCGCGGCACATCGGCCATCGCCATCAAGCTCTATGACAATCTGCGTCCCCAGGACGTGCGCGCCATCACGGCGGAGGCGCACCGGCAGGGCATGCGGGTCTGGGCCCATGGCATGGTGTTCCCGACCCCACCGGCCGATGTGGTGGATGCGGGCGTCGACAGCATTTCCCACACCTGCTACCTCGCCTACCATATCTCCAACCCCCGCCCCACCACCTATAAGGACCGGCGGCTGGTGGAGATCGACAAGCTGAAGGGCGGCGACAATCCGGAGATGACGGCGCTGTTCAAGGACATGGCGGCCAGGGGCATCGTCCTGGACGCCACCCTGCGCGTCTATCAGGAATATGACAGGCGCCTGGCCGCCAAGCCCGACATGAAGCCGCGCCCGCATTGCACGCTGGAGGTCGCATCGGCCCTGACGGCCCAGGCCAAACGCGCCGGCGTCACCATCGTCACCGGCACCGATGGCGTGCCGCCGCCCGCCCATCCCTGGCCGGCGCTGTATGACGAGCTGGAATTGCTGCACGCCCGCGCCGGCATGACCGCGGCCGAGGTGATCGTTGCCGCCACCCTGGACGGGGCGAAGGTCATCGGGCAGGCGGCGGAGATGGGGTCCATCGAGGCCGGCAAGCTGGCCAATTTCATCGTGCTGGACCGCGATCCCCTGGCCGACCTGGGCAATCTGCGCTCCATCCGTTTCACCGTGAAGCGCGGCACCAGGCTGGACCGCGCCGCCTATCCCCCCATCACGCCGCAGGAGATGCCCCCCGAATGACCGATATCGCGCGCCGCCGCCTGCTGCTGGCCGGGGCGGCCACGGCCCTGCTGCCCGCCGCCACCCGCGCGGCCACCCCGGCGATCCCCGGCCCGACCGGGGCTGTCGGCATCCGCGACATGCTGGTGGTCAATGCCCTGGGCGGCCTTGGCAATCCCAATCTCAAGCCGCCCAAGGACGCGCCGCGCGCCGTGCGCAACCGCATCGATGACCGCGCCCTGGCCGATGCCCGCATGTCCGGCCTGAATGCCGTCAACAATACCATCGGCTGGGTGGCCGGCCCCGGCGACCCGTTCGAATTCTCGGTGCGGGAGGTGGCGGAAAGCCTGGCCCAGATCCGCGCCCAGCCGGATGATCTGGCCCTGGTGCTGAAAGCCGCCGATCTGGAGAAGGCCAAGGCCGACAACAAGATCGGCATGATCCTGGGCTTCCAGAACGGCGCCATGTTCGCCACTGACCCGGCCCGCGTCGACCTGTTCGCCGACCTGGGCGTGCGGGTAATGCAGCTGACCTATAATGTGCAGAACCTGCTGGGCTCCGGCAGCGTCCGGCCGGAGGAAGAGGGGTTGACCCCCCTGGGCCGGGAGATGCTGGCCCGGATTGAGGCCAACCGCGTCATGGTGGACCTGTCCCATTCCAACCGCCAGACCTGCCTGGACGCCATCGCCGCCGCGACCCGGCCCTTGTCGATCAACCATACCGGCTGCCGCGCCATCACCGACCTGCCGCGCAACAAGAGTGATGCCGAACTGCGCGGCGTGGCCGACAAGGGCGGCTTTGTGGGTATCTATTTCATGCCCTTCCTGGCCAAGGGCCGCATCGCCACCGCCAATGACGTGGCCGACCATGTCGTGCATGCGGTCAAGGTGGCGGGCGAGGACCATATCGGCGTCGGCACCGACGGCTACGTCACCTCCTATGACGATATGGACGCCTATATGGAGGAGTTGCGGAAGGAGAACGCCGACCGCGTCGCCAAGGGCATCGCGGCCGCCGGCGAAAGTGCCACCACCACGCCCTTCATCATGGATCTGCGCGGGCCGGGCCAGTTCCAGAAACTGGCCGACCTGCTGCTGGCCAAGGGCCTGAAAAGTGCGGCGGTGGACAAGATCCTGGGCCGCAACTTCCTGCGCTTCGCGCGCGACACCTGGGGCTGAGGGGGGCGATGATGATGGCCAAGACAATTGCGATGCTGCTGGCGGGCGCCGCCCTGCTGGCCCTGCCCGCCCAGGGCGCCGACGATATCCGCTTCCACAAGTCCTTCCCCGGCGCCCCCTTTTCAGAGGCGGTGGAGGTGGATGGCATCCTCTATCTGTCGGGCCAGCTGGGCAACGATGCCAACCTGAAGCTGCCCGACGGCATGGAGGCCCAGGCCCGTCAGGTGATGGAGAACATCAAGGCCGCTGTGGAACGTCGCGGCCTGACCATGGACCGCGTCTTCAAATGCACCGTGATGATGCAGGACATGAAACAGTGGGGCGACTTCAACAAGATCTACGTCACCTACTTCAAACCCGACCGCCTGCCGGCAAGGTCGGCCTTCGGCAGCAACGGGCTGGCGATGGGGGCGCTGCTGGAGGTGGAGTGTTGGGCGAAGGTGGGGTAGGGGGGGCGGGAGCGGGCGGGCGGGTTCAAAGCAGCCGAAATAAACAGCCGATTTCCCCGTTGGCTTGTCGCGCGACGCTCGCCAGCACTGTGCGGCGGCACATATGTCGAAAGCCATTGTAGCACCTGCAAAATATGATCATATTCTGACTATGGTCGATTGGAGAGATATTGCTGGATGTCCACGGTAAAGCGGCTGGACGAAAATGACGAGCAACTTGCCGTTCGCGGCCTCTCTGCTGTGGAGGCAGAGCACGCGGCTGCCTTCGCCCGCGAGGTTGGGGTTGCAGATAAGACGCTGACGGCGAATGCGGCCATAGTTGACCCCGTCGCAAGGCTGCGCGCCTTGCGGCAGAACATTGGTCTCGTCGACCGCATGATGACAACTTTGAAGGATTTGTTCGAAAGCCAATCCCGTCGATTGGGTGCCGAAGGTCGTCTCATTCGTTCGATGCTGGCATTCAGTAAGCGTTCCGGCCGATTGAACGCATTGTTACCTGCGGCCGGCGTGACTCAGGATGAGAAGCGTATGCTTCTGGACCGGGCCTGGAATGCGAAGAGAATTAGGCTCCAAATCCGGACGCGAGCGGAACTTGAGCGAATCCTCAAGACTACTGAAGCCGAGGTTGCGGCATCGCCGATGCCCAGGGCGGAGATACCAGAGGTCAAGCGCATCGAGAAAGCCTTCGTAACTGCCGCCACATTAGCGTTCGATAGACCCTGCCAATGGGTTGAAAATCATCCATTATATGATAGTCCGGCCGTTATCGTACCTCTGCATGAGGATGAAGTGGGCCGCAGAAGCGTAACGGGACCAAAACTGCAAACGGCCTATGGCCTCGTCGAGCGCAACATGCCCAGTATGTTGGGCAAAGCCATAATTGTCTATCAGGCACCGGAGAGCGATGCAGCCACGGGAACTCTATGATCTTGCCTGTCGGATGTCTGAAGTTGCGGCAAGTGAAGCTGAGCATAGGACCATTGCGCAAGCAGCTTACTACGCTGCATATCATCTCGCCTGCGAAACTTTTGGATATAACCCGCTCGTCAAAGACCAGTCGGGACATCAATCCCTTGCTGATGTGTGCGAAGGGTCAAGGGGATATTCAACTACGGCGCCATGGTGTCACGGACTGCGAGTGTATTTCCGTCCTCTTCTCCGATCTCGGGTGGCAGCAGCATATAATATAGCTGCGACGTTCAACCGATCAGACATGGACGCGGCGCTGGATTGCGCGGATGCGATTTTTAGCCGCGTCCCAACGGATGCCTAGTCGCGCGAGTGGGTATTCTCGGTGATCCTTAAAAAACAATAGAAACTGTTTTGCACGAGCGAGTTCGACATCAAGGAGTTCAAGACTGCTCACAATAGGGAAGCAGCTGGGAAATGTCCGGTTTCGTTTGCTATTTAGAGTTCCAAAAGACGGAAAAGGGCGCAAAGCTGACTTCCAAACCCCGCCCGTAGAAGCGCATAAAGCTGACTTTCTCATCGGCCCATGCTATAAAAGCTCATCAACGCCACTTCTATGCCTTCACGCCGGTTGCTGCGGATAGCGTGCCGGTGCGTCAAGCCTATGCATTCGGAGCAGGTGGGCAGGGTCCTCTGAAACACAACCCTGTTTGATGTTGCATAGCGTTTCACAACGCCAATCATTCGGAGGGGCTGGCCTGCCCTCTCTGAAACATCCCCCCATTATGTGTTGCACGATGTTGCACAACCCCTCCCCATTCGGAGCGAGCGCCCATCCAACTCCGGGCAACTCCGTCTCCCACCCGGTTACTGCGGCACTCCGTTGCCGTCCTGGCCGACATTACCGTGCTGGAACGGGTGGTGAAGGTGATGAAAGGGGGGTGACGTGAACGGCCGCTGTCGGCCCGACCGGATGGTTACTGGTATCCCTTTGATGAAGCTGCCTTATTGTCTTCCTGGCGAAGGCCGGGGCCTAGGAACAGGCGCCCGACCGTACAGCCGCTTTGATCATCGCTGCGTGGCGGTTTCAGCCTCTGGCCCCTGGGTCCCGGCTTGTCGCCGGGAAAGCGATGCGGAGTGCAAACGGATATCAGGTGATCAGGTGACCCGCCGTTCCACCGGCTCCCCCGCCGGCAGGCGCCGCAGCAGATAGAGCGGGACCGTCACGCCCACGATCAGGGCGGCCACGCCCAGCATCCACATTTCCGACAGGGCGATGATCAGGATGGCGAAGCCCAGCCCGGCGACCGACGCTGCGCGGGCCCGCATCCGGGCGGCGGGGGCGGCGATGGTGCCCGACAGGCGCAGCAGGGACAGGCAGGCATAGGCATAGACCAGGACGTTCAGGATGACGGCCATGTTGACCACCATGCTGAACTGTTGCCCCAGCGTGCCCGACAGGGTGGCCAGACAGACGATGGTCATCAGGACGGCGGTGACGATCAGGTTGCGCGACGGCGCGCCATGGCGGTTGATCTTGGACAGGACCCGCGGGAACAGGCCCAGTTCCGCCGCCGCCTCCGCCGTTTCCGCCCCCACCAGCATCCAGCCGGCCAAGGTTCCCGCCGCCTTGACCATGGCGCAGATGGCCAGGATGCTGGCCGCCACCGGCCCCCAGACGCGGGCCGCGACATCGGCGAAGGGGGCGGTGGACGCCGCCAGCTCCGCCGCCGGCATCACGCCGGACAGGGCGGTGCAGGCGATGATATAGGTGATGCCGGCCAGCAGGATGCCGCCCGCCGTGGCCAGCGGCACGTCGCGTTCCGGCCGCTTGACCACGGCGGCGACCACGGCGGCACTTTCCAGGCCCAGGAAGGCCCAGATGACTAGGCCCAGCGAGGCGGTGATGGCGTGGGCGTCGGTCCCGCCGGTGACGTTCCAGGACGCCGCGAAGATTTCCGGGTTGAACCAGACCCAGCCGAAGGCACCGACCAGCAATATGGGCGCCAGACCCAGGACCAGGGCCACGCCCTCAAACCGCGCGATCAGTTTGGCACCCGACAGGTTGACCAGGGTCATCAGCCAGATGATGGCAATGGTGGCCCCGGCCAGCATGGCGGGCACTTTCATCGCCGGCACGAAGGTGCCCAGGTATCCCGTCACGGCCAGGGCGATGGCGACATTGCCGAACCAGGTGGAGATCCAATAGACGAAGGCCGACTGAAAGCCCAGATAGCGGCCCAGCGCATCATGCACATAGCCGGTCAGGCCCAGCCCGCCCGGCCGCAGCATGGAAAGGGCCGAACAGACCCAGCCCAGCAGCAGGCACCCCGCCAGCACCACCACCCAGCCGATCAGGGTGATGGACCCGATGGCGCCCAGGCTGGCCGGCAGCAGGAACACGCCAGAACCGATCATGTTGCCGGCCACGATCAAGCCGGCCGCCAGGGGGCCGATCTTCTGGTCCCGACTTCTCATGCCGCCCCTCCCGCTGTCGGCCGCCCGGCGGGCCCTTCGGCCGCTCAACAGGTCGGATGCAGAACATTATTCTCCATTGAGCATGCGTTCAATAACTATGGTTAACGGGTTTGAATCATTCGGCGGCTTCATACATACCCGCCGCGGCCGGAAGCTCCATAGCTTAGCGGCGGCCCGCCTCCATCCTCACGCGGAGGTGGGGATGCGCTTGGCGCGCAGATCGGCCAGGATTTCGCGCGCGGCATTATGGCCGGGGGCACCCGTAACGCCGCCGCCCGGATGGGTGCCGGCGCCGCACTGGTACAGGCCTTTGATGGGCGTGCGGTAATCGGCATGGCCCAGCATGGGACGGGCGGAGAAGATCTGGTTCAGGTCCAGGGCGCCATGGAAGATGTCGCCGCCCAGCAGGCCGAAGGTGCGCTCCAGGTCCAGCGGGCTGTTGATCTGCCGGCCGATGACGGATGCCTTGAAGTTGGGGGCGTGCTGGTTGACGGTGTCGATCATCAGGTCCGCCACGTCCTCCCGGTAATCATCCCAGGACTTTCCGTCGGGCAGTTCCGGGCTGACATGCTGGCAGAACAGGCTGGCCACATGCTGGCCCGGCGGGGCCAGGGTGGGGTCCAGGGTCGATGGGATCAGCACCTCCACGATGGGGCGTTTGGACCAGCCGTCGCGCTTGGCGTCCATATGGGCCTTGTCCATGTAATCCAGGCTGGGCGCGATGATGATGCCGGCCGTGTGATGCTCGGCCCGCGCCTTGCCGGGCAGGCAGGTGAAGTCGGGCAGTTCCGACAGGGCCACATTCATGCGGAAGGTGCCCGACCCGCAGCGCCAGTGGGTGATGCGGTGGTGGAATTCCGCCGGCTGTTCGTTGGCGGCCACCAGCTTGTCGAACAGCAGTTTGGGGTTCAGGTTGGACACGACCAGCCGGCCGCGCACGGCCGTACCCTTGGCGGTGACCGCGCCCACGGCCCGGCCCTTCATGATGATCACCTCGGTCACCGGGCTATCGGTGATGATCTCCACGCCGGCCGCCATGGCGGCTTTCGCCATGGCCTGGGTGATGGCGCCCATGCCGCCGATGGCATGGCCCCAGGCCCCCTTCTTGCCATTCACCTCGCCAAACACATGGTGCAGCAGGACGTAAGCCGAGCCCGGCGTATAGGGGCTGGCGAAATTGCCGACGATGCTGTCGAAGCCGAACAGCGCCTTGATCGGATCGCTTTCAAACCAGCGGTCCAGGTAATGGCCGGCCGACATGGCGAACAGGTCCAGCAGCTCGCGCTGAAGCTCCAGGTCCAGCTGGCGCATGCGCTGGCCCAGCCTGGCCCCCTTGATCAATTCGGGAATGGCCGCGAACAGGCCGCCGCGCACGACATTGGGCGGGGTCTGCAAGACGATGTCGCGCAGCACATCGGCAATGGCGCCGGTCTTTTCCTCGTAATCCTGCAGGCGGTCGGCGTCGGATTGTGAGAACTTCGCCACCTCACGCCGGGTCAGGCCATTGCCGCCGGCCTTCAGGTAGCGGCCATCCTCCAGCGGCAGGAAATTGGCGATCTCGCGCTCCACCACCGTCAGCCCATGGCCTGCCAGGTCCAGGTCATTGATGACCTTGGGGTTCAGCAGCGACACGGTATAGGCGGCGACGGAGTTGCGGAAACCGGGGACGAATTCCTCCGTCACCGCCGCACCGCCCACGACATGGCGGCGTTCCAGCACCGTGACCTTCAGGCCCGCCTTGGCCAGATACGCGGCACAGACCAAGCCATTATGGCCACCCCCGATGATCACGACGTCGCGCATGAACCCTGCTCCTGTTCACCGGCGCGGGCGCCGGGTTTCGATGGTTTGGCAATGATGTTGGGAGATGCAAGGCCCCGTCACGTCATCGGCACGGCCCGCCGGCCCTTCCACCCGGCCGCCGGCGCCTGGGCCAGGCGGCTTTCGGGGATCAGCGCCCGGATGCGGCGGGCAAAGGCGCGCAACGACACCTCGTTCTTGCCCAGCGGGCCGGTGGAATAGGCCTTGCCGTTCATGCCCTGCTGTACCCGTTCGATCAGGGCCTTGTCCTCGATATTGACCTGGCGGTTGATGCGCCAGTTGGCATAGCGCACGGCCTTCATCTCCCGCCGCGCGTCCGGATGGACATAGGCGATCTCGCGGATCACGCTTTGGGTGGGCGAGGTCGGGATCCACTGCATGAAGTCGATCTGGTCTGGATAGATGTCGAGGGCCTGGTTGGGCCAGAGCTTGAAATAGGTCCAGAGCCGCTGGCGGTCGGCCGGCAGGTGCGGCACCTCCGGCAGGTATTTCTGATAGAAGCGTTCCGACAGGTTCCTGGACGGCGGTTCGATCAGATAGCCCCACATCTTGTCGACCCATTCCCGGGATTCCAGGCCGTAGCCATGGCCGAACAGACGGGTCAATCCCGGGTGTGCCACCGTGATGTGCAGGCTGTCGGAATAATTGTCGCCGACATTCTTCCAGTTCACCGCGCGCGGCCGCAGGGTCACGCGGCCCAGCGGCATCAGCTCCTCCAGCCGGTAGGGCGCGATCTCATGCTCATAGGGTGCCATCATCGCCGCCACGCTGGGGCCGCCATTGTCCTCCAGCCGGATGAAGATGAAGCCGTGATAGATCTCGAGCGCCACGGCCAGCAGCGGATAATCGGCCAGCCGGAAATCGGGGAATTCCTTGCGATGGGGCACGCCGGTCAGCGCGCCGTCGGTGCTGTAGGTCCAGGCATGGTAGGGGCAGACGATGCGCTTGCCGCAATTGCCGACATCGCCGTCCAGCAGACGGGCCGCACGGTGGCGGCAGACATTGTGGAAGGCCCGGACCGTACCATCCTGCCCGCGCAGCACCACCACGCTTTCGCCCAGGAAATTGAAGCTGTGATAGTCGCCCGGATGGGGGATGTCGTTATTGTGGCAGACGATCTGCCAGGAGGTGCGGAAGATCACCTCCCGCTCGACATCATGGAAATCGGCGTCGCGGTAGATCCATCCCGGCAGGCTGAAATCATCATCGTCATCCAGGCCCGTCTGGTCGCCAAGGGTGCGGATCGCGTCAGCCATTGGGATACCTCCATGCGCGGGAATGGATGATGGCGGCTCGCCACCGCTCTTGTTGAACATTCGTGCAAGAGCGGTGGCCCCCTGTCAATGGGGCCTGTGCATACTGACGGCGCTTTGCGCGCGACAGGCCGGATGGCTGCGTGATAGACAGATCAGCCGTTCAACAAGGAGCGTTGGAATGGCTGCGCCGACCCGCAAATTCTCCCGCATCCAGCCGGAAATGCGCCGGGAGCATCTGGTCGAGGCCACGCTGCGTTGCCTGGCCGAACATGGCCATGCCGGCGTGTCGGTGCGCAAGATCGCGGCGGCCGCCGATGTCTCCATCGGCCTGATCAACCATTATTATCCCAGCATCGACCAGCTGATCAGCCACGCCTATGAGACGCTGTCCGGCGGCATCGCGGCCAGCCTGCTGGAAAGCTCCGCCGCCGCCGGCAGTCCGCGCGAATGTCTCAGCCGGTTCATTCATGAGAGTTTCGGGCCCGCCGTGCTGGACCCCGACATGCTGGGCGTCTGGGTGGTATTCTGGAGCATGGTGCGCCATTCCCAGGACATGCAGACGGTGCAGCAGCGCACCTATGGCCAGTACCGCCAGGTGCTGGAGCGCCATCTGGGCGCCCTGGCCGTGGAGAATAATCTGCCGCCGCAGAACCTGCGCGCGGCGGCGACGGCGCTGAACGCCATGCTGGACGGGCTGTGGCTGACCTGGTGTCTGAATCCCAGCAATTTCAGCGTCGAGGACGGGGTGGCAATGTGCGAGGGCTGGGTGGATGCGTTCGCATCCGGTGCTTTTGTATCCCGGCTTGTCACCGGGATGACGAGGGATGGATCGATTGAGGGTCAGGCTGACATGCCGTAGCCCAGCGCCCGCTCCAGCCGGTCCAGCCCCTCGGCCAGTACCGCGTCCGATACGGTCAGAGGCACCAGGATGCGGATGGTGTTGGCGTTGGTGCCGCAGGACAGCAGGATCAGCCCCTCGGCTAGCGCCTTCTGCGTCACCTTGGCCGCTGCCTCCCGGTCAGGCGCGCCGTCAGCGGTGACCAGATCGAAGCCGATCATCGCCCCCGGCCCCCTGATGTCGGCGATGGGGCGGATATCGTTGCGCAGCGAAAGGGACTCCAGCCGTGCGCGGATACGCGCCCCGATGATGTCGGCCCGCGCGCACAACCCCTCCTCCTCGATCACGTCCAGCACGGCCAGCGCGGCGGTGCAGGCCAGCGGGCTGCCGGCATAGGTGCCGCCCAGCCCGCCCGGATCGACCCGGTCCATGATGGCGGCGCGGCCCAGGATGCCCGACAGGGGGAAGCCGCCGGCGATGGACTTGGCCATGGTCACCATATCGGGTTCCACGCCCGCATGCTGGATGGCGAACAGCGTGCCCGTCCGGGCGAAGCCGGTCTGCACCTCGTCCGCGACCAGCAGGATGGCGTGCCGGTCGCAGATATCGCGCAAGGCCCGCAGCAGTTCCGCCGGGGCCGGGTGGAACCCGCCCTCGCCCTGCACGGGTTCGATGACGATGGCGGCCACCCGCTCCGGCCCGATATCGGCGGCGAACAGGAAATCCAGGGCCTTCAGACTGTCGGTCACCGTCACGCCATTGGCGGGGAAGGGGACGTGGAACACGTCGCCCGGCAGCGGGCCGAAGGGGCGCTTGTAGGGTACGACCTTGCCGGTCATCGCCATGGTCATCAGGGTGCGGCCATGGAAGGCGCCGGTGAAGGTGATGATGCCGGGCCGGCCGGTGGCGGCGCGGGCGATCTTCACGGCATTTTCCAGCGCCTCCGCCCCGGTGGTGAAGAAGATGCTCTTGGCCGGGCCTGAGAAGGGGGCGCGTGCGTTCAGCTTTTCCGCCAGCTCGATATAGCTTTCATAGGCGGCGACCTGGAAGGCGGTGTGGGTGAAGCGCTCCGCCTGGGCCGCCACGGCCGCCATGACGCGCGGGTGGCGGTGGCCGGTATTCAGCACGGCGATGCCGCCGGCGAAATCCACGAAGCGGCGCCCCTCCACGTCCCACAGCTCGGCATTCTCCGCCCGGTCGGCATGGATGGGAAAGGCGGTGGCCACGCCGCGTGGCACGGCGGCATCGCGGCGGCGCAGAAGGTCGGCATTGCTGGTCATGATGCTGATCGATCCCGATGCAGGTGGAAATCCTGTCCTCGGTATCGCCCGCCGCCCGCCTGCCACCACAGTGCGTAATGCGTCGCCGCTGGTGCGGTGGGGGCACCAGCCGGTGTGGCCGCGGGTGATTGCGTGCCGTGGCGTTTTCATTGCAAGCTGCTCACCCGTTCCGCCGCCGGAAGCGATGATGAGCGACGACAAGACCGTCCCTGAAAGCCCCGCCAACCCGTCCAGCCTGCCCGGAAAGAAGGCTCTGCCGCCGTTCGCGGCGCTGCGAGCGTTCGACGCCGTGGCAAGGCTGGGCGGCGTGCGCCGGGCGGCGGAGATGCTGGACCTGGACCATGCCGTCGTCAGCCGTCACCTGCGCACGCTGGAGGCCTGGACAGGCACGGGCCTGATCGAGCGCAGCCGGGCCGGTGCCGTGCTGACGGAGGAAGGGGCGCGCTATCACAAGCGCATCGCCCAGGCCATGGACGGCATCGCGGCCGCCACGCTGGACCTGATGAAGCGCAGCGACAATCGCCGCCTGCTGATCTGGTGCATGCCGGGCTTCGCCTTTCATTGGCTGATGCAGCGCCTGAACCAGTTCGAGGCGGCGAACCCCGGCCTGGATATCGAATTGCGACCCACCGATACCTGCCCCGACTTCGCCAAGCACGAGGCGGATGTGGATGTCCGCTTCGCCCCCATTTACGGCTCACCCCTGGCTCTGTCGTCGGGTGTGCAGAGCGTGGAGGTGGCGCAGCCGCCGACCATTCCGCTGGCCAGCCCGGACTATCTGGCGGCCAACCCGCCCATCCGCACCTGCCAGGATCTGCGGCACCACCAGCTGCTGCATGAGGAAAGTTTCGATGTCTGGGCCTGCTGGCTGTCGGGGCACGGCGTCATCGGGCACGGGGAATTGACGGGTCCGCGGCTGTGGCACGCGCACCTGACCCTGGATGCCGCAAGGCGCGGACGCGGCATCGCGCTGGGCAACCATCTGATTGCCGCCGACGATCTGGCGGCCGGGCGGCTGGTGGAGGTGGGGGCGGACCTGCCCGATTTCCACCTGATGCCGCTGGGCGCCTATATCTTCGTGGCGCGGGAGGACCGCTGGCGCGCCGCCCCCATCGCCCGTTTCCGCCAATGGCTGCTGGCGGCGGTGGCCAAGGAGATGCCCAAGGCGCTGGTCACGGGGGGACGGAAAGGGCCGGGTTGATGGTGACATCCGGTCACCGCCCACGGCGCCTTTGGCATCTCCCGTCGGGCAGTCCGGATTTGCGAGGCTGGGGTGCCCGAGAAATTGCCGGATGAACCCAAATGGCCCGCTTCCAGGCCCCGCCGATCCGTCGGGGCGATCTTTTCCGCCAGTCCGCCCTGATCAATGACGAGTGGGTTGGCAGCACCAGCCTGCTGACCGTTACCAACCCGGCCACGGGCATCGCCATCGGCACCGTGCCTGACCTTGGTATCGACGCCGCACAGGACGCGGTGGCCGCCGCGCATGCGGCCCTGCCCGGCTGGCGGGTGCTGGCGGCTAAGGAGCGGGGGCAGGTGCTGCGCCGCTGGGCGGGGCTGGTGCAGGCGCATGAGGGCGACCTGGCCCGCATCCTGACCTTCGAACAGGGCAAGCCCCTGCCGGAAGCGCTGGCCGAGGTGCGGTCGACATCCGCCTTTCTGGAATGGTATGCGGAGGAGGCGCGGCGGGTCTATGGCGAGGTGCTGCCCGGCCATCGCGCCGACAAGCGCATGCTGGTCACCCGCACCCCGGTGGGCGTGGTGGCGGCCATCACGCCCTGGAACTTCCCGTCCTCGATGATCGCGCGCAAGGTGGGGCCGGCCTTGGCCGTGGGATGTACCATGGTGCTGAAGCCATCGGAACTGACGCCCTATTCCGCGCTGGCACTGGGCGTGCTAGCGCAGGAAGCCGGGGTGCCCAAGGGCGTGTTCAACATCGTCACCGGCCAGCCGCAGCCCATCGGCGATGTGATGGTGGAGGATAGCCGCGTCGCCAAGCTGTCCTTCACCGGCTCCACCCGTATCGGTAAGCATCTGGCCGGGCGCTGCATGGAGTCCATGAAGCGCATTTCCATGGAACTGGGGGGCAACGCGCCCTTCATCGTGTTCGATGATGCCGACCTGGACGTGGCGCTGGAGGCGGCGATGCTGGCCAAGTTCCGCAATGCCGGCCAGACCTGCATCTCCGCCAACCGCTTCCTGGTGCAGGCCGGGATTTACGACCGGTTCGCCCGGATGCTGGCCGACCGCGCGGCGGCGCTGGTGCTGGGCGACGGGCTGATGGAACAGACGCGGATGGGCCCGCTGATCAATGGTGCCGCCATCCTGAAAGTGGCGCGCCATGCCGACGATGCCGTGCGGCTGGGGGCCCGCATCCTGACCGGCGGGGCCACGCCGGATGCCGAGGGGCGGTTCTATGAACCCACGGTGCTGGTCGATGTGCCGGCGGAGGCTGCCGTGATGAGTGAGGAGACGTTCGGTCCCCTGGCGGCCCTGCATCGCTTCACGACTGAGGCGCAAGCTGTCGCCATCGCCAACGACACACGGGCCGGCCTGGCCGCCTATTTCCTCACCCGCGATCTGGCCCGCGCGCACCGGGTGGCCGATGCGCTGGAATACGGCATGGTCGGCGTCAATACAGCCGTCCTGACCACCGAAGCCGCCCCCTTCGGCGGCATTAAGGAGAGCGGGCAGGGGCGTGAGGGCGGCTTCCACGGGTTGGACGACTATCTGGACATCAAGTCGATCTGCATCGACGTGCCGGCAGCGGGGGCGTGATGTATACTCCGCACCCCTATGGCGCCATCGATCCCGCCGCCATCGTCCACCGCTATCCCTTCGCCCAGTTCATTACCGGCGGCGGTGACGCCCCGCTGCTGGCCACCTCCACCCCCATCATGTTCGAGCGTAACGGGGACGAGACGCGGATGATCGGACACCTCTCGCGCGCCAATCCGCAGGCGGCGACGCTGACCGACGG
This sequence comes from Niveispirillum sp. GW835-FHT14G11, assembly GCF_058793615.1. NCBI lineage: Bacteria > Pseudomonadati > Pseudomonadota > Alphaproteobacteria > Rhodospirillales > Azospirillaceae > Niveispirillum > Niveispirillum sp. GW835-FHT14G11. Next base: position 115,616 of record NZ_JBXAFZ010000012.1, on the reverse strand, counting down.
CATACCGGTCCTGGCCATCTTCGCCGGCCCGCACGCCTTCGTCAGTTCCTCCTGGTACAAGGAAAAGCAGGAGGTGCCGACCTGGAACTATGTCACCGCCCAGGTGCGCGGCCGTCTGACCCCCATTGATGATGAGGAGGGGCAGCTGGCCATCCTGCGCCGCACCAACGCGCTGATGGAGCGGGGCAATCCCGACCCCTGGACCCTGGAGAAGGCGCCGGCGGGCCGTGTCGCCTTCCTGCTGCCGATGATCCGCTCCTTCCGCATCCATGTAGAGGCGATCGAGGGCGCCACCAAGCTAAGCCAGCGCCACCCGCCCGGCGACCGGATGCGGGTGATGTGTGCGCTGACCGCCCATGGCGGGGGGATGGAGGCCGATGTGGCGCAACTGATGGCGGCCGATCTGGGCCTGGGTTGGTGACCTGTCGGGCTGGTGCCAATGGCGCACCATGCCCGACCCGATTGTCATCTTCACGGGCGGGGTGTGACAAGCGCACCATGACGCACGGCAATGATCCGCAGAACAAGCAGGTGAGACGGGCATGAAGGCGAAGAACGGTCGGAAATCCTCGGGGTTCGCCCTGGCGCTCAGTCTTCTGGCGGCGGTGCCGGCGGGGGCGGGGCAGGAACAGCTGGTGCCAATCGTCAATGCCGGGGCCAAGCAGCTGGCCTTCGACTGGCCCCTGCTGCGCATCGGTACGGGCGAGTATCAGGAAGGGCCGACCGGCGTCACCGTCTTCACTTTCGGGCGCAAGGTGCATGCCGCCGTCGATGTGCGCGGCGGCGGGCCGGGCACGGTGAATACCGACTACCTGCGCCTGGGCTATGCCGTGCCCGACCTGGATGCCGTGGTCTTTGCCGGCGGGTCCTGGTACGGGCTGGAGGCGACGACGGCCGTGGCCACGGCCATGATGGATGACGGCTATCGCGGCGGGTCCTGGGACAATATCGCCCTGTCGGTCGGCGCCATCATCTATGATCTGGGCGACCGCCGCCTGAATGAGATCTATCCCGACAAGAAGCTGGCGCAGGCCGCCTATCGCGCCGCCCGTCCGGGCGTCTTCCCGCTGGGGGCGCAAGGGGCGGGCCGGCTGGCGCGTACCGGCGGCCTGTTCGGCTGCAACGCGGCATCGGGCCAGGGCGGGGCGTTCCGGCAGGTGGGCGAGGTGAAGATAGCGGCCTTCACCGTGGTCAACGCCCTGGGCGTGGTCACCGACCGCGACGGCAATGTCGTGGCCTGTCACAAGGACAAGGACTGGCCCAAGGTGCTGAAGGCCGCCGATCTGGTGCAGGGCATGCCGGCCAGTCGCAAGCCGGATTGGAAGGGTCTGGCCACCGGCAAGGATGAGCGGCGCAACACCACCGTCTCGCTGGTCGTCACCAACCAGAAGCTGGACCAGGCTGAGCTGGAGCGGCTGGCCGTGCAGGTCCATACCTCCATGGCGCGCGGTCTGCAGCCCTTCGCCACGATCTTCGACGGCGACGTGCTCTATGCCGTGTCGACGGCGGAGATTGAGGAGGCGCAAGGCATGCCCTCCTTCGACCTGTCCACCGTGGCGGGGGAGGTGATGTGGGACGCCATCCTGTCATCCGTGCCCGACCAGCCCGAGGCGCCGAAACCGGCGCACAGGGCGGTGCTGAAGCCTGAGGCCACGGCGGCGCTGGCCGGCGATTATGTGTTCTCCGGTCATGTGAAGGTGAGTGTGACCGCCGAGGGCGACAGGCTCTATGCCCAGGCCACCGGCGAGCGTCCGGCCTTCGCCATCAAGAAGGATGCGAAGGTGGAACTGCTCCCCGTATCGGCGACGGACTTCACGGTTCCCGGCCGTTATCCGCTGACGGCGCGGTTCACGGCCCCGGGTGTGCTGGTGCTGAACCCCGGCCAGGTGGAGCAGGTGGGGCGGCGATAACCCAGTGGGTTGCTCAATTTCCGCCTTCCCGGCGAAAGCCGGGACCCAGGGGCCGCATGTGCGACCTTTCCCCAGGGTCGCTTGACGCTGCCGACAGGATGGTTCCTGTGGCCCCTGGGTCCCGGCTTTCGCCGGGAAGGCGGAAAGGATGCGTGACGCGGCGAAGCAAGTTTGCAACCAGGACCCCTCCATGGACATGCCGTCCCGAAAATCCAACCCCTTCGACCCGGCCGACATGAGCATGGCTGACCGTGCCCGGCGGGCCTATTCCGGCGCGCTGGCGCCCGACCGGATGGCGCAGACCTTGCGCCAGGGTGATAAGCTGTTCGCCACGCGCCGCGTGCCGGCTGGTCCCCAGGTCTCCATCCTGCCGCAGCGGCCGGCGGATTTCGACGCTCTGCGCTTCACCAGCGGCGGGCGCATGGTCGATCTCTATGATTATCTGTCCGGCAACCGTGTGGCCGGGCTGATCATCATCCAGGACGGGGCCGTGGCACTGGAGACCTATCAGTTGGGCAACCATGCGGAGACGCGGTGGCTGTCCATGTCCATGGCAAAGTCGGTCAGCACCACCCTGGTGGGGGCCGCCATGCAGGACGGGTTGATCAACAGCCTGGACGACAATGTCGCCGACTATGTCGAGCCGCTGCGCGACAGCGCCTATGACGGCGTGCCCATCCGCGATGTGTTGCAGATGACCTCGGGCGTGGCTTTCCACGAGGATTATGGCGACCCGGCGTCCGACCGCCGGCGCATGCTGGAGGCCCAGATCGCGCAGGCGCCCGGCACCATCCTGGCGCATCTGGCCGAAATGCCCAAGGCTGGGCCGCCCGGCACGATCTTCAACTACTCCACCGGCGAGACGCATGTGGTGGGCGCCCTGGTCCAGGCCGCCACGGGCCGGTCGCTGTCCGATTACCTGTCGGAGAAGATCTGGCGGCCCTTTGGCATGGAACAGGATGCCGCCTGGTGGCTGGAAGCGCCGGGCGGGCTGGAGGTGGCGGGCAGCGGCCTGCATGCCTGCCTGCGCGACTTCGCCCGTTTCGGCCTGTTCATGCTGGATGACGGCGTGGTGCAGGGCCAGCGCGTCCTGCCGGCAGGTTGGGTGGATGAGGCGACGAGGCCCCGGCACCTCGCCGGCCAGCGCCTGGATTATGGGTACATGTGGTGGCCGCAGCCGGGCACCGACGGCGGCTTTGCCGACCGCGCCTATCGGGCCGGCGGCATCTTCGGCCAGTATATCTATGTGAACCCGGCCCGCCGGCTGGTGGTGGCGGTCAATTCCGCCCGGTCCAAGCCCAAGGGGGCCGAGGCCATTCCCGATCTGGATTTCTTCAATGCCGTCGCGGCGGCTTTCGCCAAGGATGATCGATGAGCGACAGCATTGCCCGCCTCTCCCCGCTTCTGCCCGCATCCCGTGGTTTCTTCGGCCATCCCAGGGGGCTGGCCTATATCGTGTTCACCGAAGCGTGGGAGCGGTTTTCCTTCTACGGCATGCAGGCGCTCCTGGTGCTCTATATGGCGGGGTACCTGTTCCAGCCGGAGGCGGTGGAGCAGGTGGCGGGCTTCCACCCGTTCCGCGCGGCGGTGGAGGGCATCTTTGGCCCGCTTTCCACCCAGGCCCTGGCCACCCAGGTCTTCGGGCTTTATGGCGGATTGACCTATCTGACGCCGATCTTCGGCGGGCTGGTCGGCGACCGCTGGATCGGCCGGCGCCGGGCCGTGGCCATCGGTGCCGGGCTGATGGCGTTCGGCCATTTCGTCATGGCGTTCGAGGCGGCGTTCCTGCTGGCCCTGCTGTGCCTGGTGCTGGGCTGTGGGCTGCTGAAGGGCAATCTGGCGGCCCAGGTCGGGGCCCTTTACGACCGCACCGACAGCCGGCGCGATGCCGCCTTCTCCCTCTATTACATGGCCATCAATCTGGGCGCCTGCCTGGCGCCGCTGGTCTGCGGCACCTTGGGCGAGCTTTATGGCTGGCATTACGGGTTCGCGGCGGCCGGCATCGGCATGTTGATCGGGCTGGTGATCTATCTGGCCGGGCGCCACCATCTGCCGCCCGATGAAATCGTCAAGGCTGACGGACCGCGCGCCAGCCTGTCGGGCAAGGACCGGCAGGTCATCCTGGCCCTGCTGCTGGTGCTGCTGACCGCCACCCTGTTCTGGACGGTGCAGACCCAGGTCTGGACCACCTATGTGCTGTGGATCCGCGACCGGGTGGACCGCAGCCTGTTCGGGTTCGACCTGCCCATCACCTGGTTCCAGTCGGTGGACACGCTGGCCGTGCTGGCACTGGCGCCCGTCAGCCTGGTCATCTGGCGCCGTCTGGCCCGGCGACAAGCGGAGCCGGGTGATCTGGGCAAGCTGATCATCGGCTATGCCCTGTTCGCCGCCGCCTGCCTGTGGCTGGCGCTGTCGGAGCTGGTGGGCGGCGGTGACGGGCGGATCGCTGTCATCTGGCCCCTCCTGTTCCATTTCATCTGCGCGTCGGGGTATCTGCATGTGGCCCCCATCGCGCTGGCTTTGTTCACCCGCAACGGGCCGCCATCGGTGAACGCCATGATGGTCGGCGTCTATTACCTGTCCATCTTCGGCGGTTCCATCGCCAGCGGCTGGTTGGGCCGCTTCTATGAGGCGATGAGCCCGGCCGGCTTCTGGACCCTGCATGCCGCCATCGTCGGCGCCGGGTCCCTGATCCTCCTGCTGCTGAAGCGGTCGCTGGGCCGCGTGCTTGCCCGATAAGGATAGTCCCCATGAGCATCCGCAATCACGACATCGCGGCCCTGCGCCGCCTGGACGTCGCGCACCATCTGCCGGCCCAGCAGGATTACAGGCTGATCCGCGACATGGGCGGCAGCCGCATCATCACCAGAGCAGAGGGTGCGACCATCATCGATGGCGACGGCAACCGCATCCTGGATGCCATGGCCGGCCTGTGGTGCGTGCAGGTGGGCTATGGTCGCGAGGAACTGGCCCGTGCCGCCTATGACCAGATGCGCGAGCTGCCCTACTACAACAGCTTTTTCAAGACCGTCCCGGTGCCCACCGTGGAACTGGCTGCCCGCCTGGCCGGCCTGCTGGGACCCGGCCTGCCGCACATCTTCTTCAACAATTCCGGGTCGGAGGCGATCGACACCATCATCCGCCTGGTCCGCCATTACTGGACCGTGAAGGGGGAGCCGGCCCGCCAGATCATCATCGCCCGCGACAACGCCTATCACGGCTCCACCATCGCCGGGGTCAGCCTGGGCGGCATGGGGCCGATGCGGGCCCAGGGCGGGCCGCTGCTGCCGGGCTTCAGCCACATCATGCAGCCCTATGCCTTCAATGAAGGGTTCGGGGAGGATGAAGAGGCGTTCTGCGCCCGCGCCGTGAACGCGCTGGAAGCCCGCATCCTGGAACTGGGGCCGGAGAATGTCGCCGCCTTCATCGGGGAGCCGGTGCAGGGTGCCGGCGGCGTCATCATTCCGCCCGCCGATTACTGGCCGCGCATCGAGGCCGTGTGCCGCAAATACGGCATCCTGCTGGTCTGTGACGAGGTGATCTGCGGTTTCGGCCGGCTGGGCAGCTGGTTCGGTTTCCAGCATTACGGCGTGTCGCCCGACATCGTGTCCATGGCCAAGGGCCTGTCGTCCGGCTATGTCCCCATCTCCGCCGTGGGTGTGGCCGGGCATATCGTGGAGACGCTGCGCGAAGCCGGTGGCGCCTTCATCCATGGCTACACCTATTCCGGTCACCCCACCGCCGCCGCCGTCTCCCTGGCCAATATCGACATTATCGAGCGCGAGGGGCTGGTGGAGCGCACCCGTGACGAGACCGGGCCCTATCTGGCCATGGCGTTGCAGCGGCTGGCGGGCCATCCGCTGGTGGGGGAGGTGCGGTCCATCGGCCTGCTGGGGGCGGTGGAGATCGTGGCCGAAAAAGGCACCAACCGCCGCTTCGGCGGCAAGGAGGGCAAGGCCGGCCCCATCCTGCGCGACATCTGCATCGATAAGGGCGTCATGGTGCGTGCCGTGCGCGACACGGCAGTGATGAGCCCTCCTTTGACCGTGACGCTGGCCGAGATCGACCGCATCGTCGCGGTAATCGGCGAGGCGCTGGAGGCAGGGGCCGGGGCGCTGGCGGAAATCGAGCCAGCTTGAGCCCACATGGTGACCTGAAGTCACCAATCCTGGCCCCATTGGCATCTGTTTGCGCAGCGCAATATCGCGTCATCATCCGGGTCGAAAGAGATGTCCGTGGCCGCCTGGGCCGAACGCGACGTCCCGCCAATAACAAATTCTGAACAGGGGTATCCTCATGACTGTCATCGACAGAAACCTGTCGCGCGGCCGGCTGTTGCGGGCCACCTCCCTGGCGGCACTCTTCGCCGCCACCTCCGCACCCGTTGCCGCGCAGACCGTGGCCACCGCGTCCGACGGGCAGCGCGTGCTGCTGGAAGAAATCATCGTCACGGCCAACCGCCGGGCGGAGCGGCTGCTGGACGTGCCGGCCTCCATCGCTGCCTATAGCCAGGAGAAGATGGACGATCAGGGTGTGCGCCAGGTCGAGGATATCACCCGCCTGACGCCCGGCCTGAACTTCACCCGCCAGAATTATTTCAGCGGGTCGAACACCAACATCTCCATCCGTGGCATCCAGTCCAACGATGGGGCGGCCACCACCGGCATCTATATCGATGACGTGCCCATCCAGGTCCGGGCCCTGGGCTTCTCCTCGGCCAATGTCTATCCCAAGATCTTCGACCTGGAACGGGTGGAGGTGCTGCGCGGGCCGCAGGGTACGCTGTTCGGGGCCGGGGCGGAGGGTGGTGCCGTCCGCTTCATCACCGGACAGCCCGACCTGGATGACATGCATCTCTATGGCCGTGCCGAACTGGGTTTCACCAAGGACGGTGCCCCCAGCTATGAGGCCGGTGCCGCCGTCAGCACGCCGGTGACCGAGGGCAAGCTGGCCTTCCGCGGTTCGGCCTGGTACCGCCGCGATGGCGGCTGGGTCGACCGCATGAACCCGGAGACCAATGCCCGCGCCGACAAGGATGCCAACAGCCAGGACAGCAAGGCTGCCAAACTCGCCCTGACCTGGGCGCCGAACGAGATGCTGCGCATCACGCCGGCACTTTACTACCAGGACATCGATATTGATGACACGACCGGCTATTGGGAAAGCCTGTCGAGCCCCGGCGACGGTGTGTTTCGCACCGGCTATGCCCTGGCCCAGCCGCAGCATGACCGCTACTACCTGCCGTCGCTGACCATCAATGCCGATTTCGGTGCCCTTTCCCTGACCTCTGTCACGGCCTATTTCGACCGTGACCAGGACGAGGTGCGCGATTACACCAATTTCGACAGCGAGATCGCCATTTCCGGCGCCTACGTCACCCTGCCGGGCCAGAAGGCGCCGGGCTTCTTCGGGGAACGCCAAAAGAATTTCAGCCAGGAGGTCCGGCTGCAATCGAACGAAGGCGACGGGAAGCTGACCTGGGTCGTGGGCGGCTTCTATAGCCATGAGAAGCAGCAATCGACGCAGGTGAACCAGGACAGCTATATCGACCAGCTGATCCGCAATGCCACGGGTGGTGCCTTCAATGTCGCGTCCTGGTTCGGGGCACCCATGCTGCCGGGCGACTATCTCTATGACAGCACGACGCGGTCTAAAACGGAACAGATCGCCGGTTTCGGCCAGATCGATTACGCCTTCACCGAGAAGCTGAAGGCCACCATCGGCCTGCGCGTGGCGCATCTGAAGATCAGCCACGCCCAGGATGCCGCCGGCCCCTTCGTGGGCGGCACGCTGCAAAGCCAGGGCTCCACCTCCGAAACCCCGGTGACGCCGAAATTCGGCCTCACCTATCAGGTGGATCCCGATATCATGGTCTATGCCTCGGCATCCAAGGGCTTCCGGGCCGGCGGGGCGCAGACAGCAGTGCCGCCCAGCTTCTGCGGTACCGATCTGGCCAGCCTGGGCATGACCGCGTCCCCCACCTCCTATGACAGCGACAGCGTCTGGTCCTATGAGGCCGGCACCAAGGGCACCCTGTTCGGTGGCCGCGCCACGGCGGAGGCCAGCGGCTATTACATTGAATGGAAGAATGTGCAGCGGTCGGTCTGGCTGCCGACCTGCGGATCCAGCTTCATCAACAATTCCGGCTCCATCACCTCGCAGGGGTTCGATCTGTCCCTTCAGGGGCGGGTGACGGATGATCTCAGCCTGGGCGTGGTGCTGGGCTATAATGATGCCAGCTTCGACCAGACGGTGCTGGGCGGGGCGGGGGCCGTGCTGGCGGAGAAGGGGGAGGCCGCTTTCGACGGGCCGCGCTTCACCCTGACGGTGACGGGCCAGTATGATTTCATCGTCGCCGGTGACCGCGACGCCTATGCAAGGGCCGATTACACCTTCTCCAGCAAGGCGCCGCTGGACAATCCCAATGTCTATTCCTACGACCCGGTGCTGACCAATGCGCCTGTCGTCAATCAGGTGAATGTCCGGGTGGGTGTGAAGTTCGACGGGCTGGACCTTTCCGTCTTCGCCAACAACCTGACCAACAGCCACCCGGAACTGGGCCGTTTCCACCATTTCTACGGCTCACCCCTGACCACCAACGCCACCTTGCGGCCGCGCACGGTAGGGGTCACAGGGACCTACCGGTATTAATTGAGTGGGGCTGGCGCTTGCCGGCCCCATCCTCACTCCACCGGCACCTCGTCCGCACCGTCCAGGTTGTCGACGCATGTCGGGCGCATCACCAGATACAGCACGACGATGCCGGCCAGCAGGCCGACGGCCAGGGCCGGTGCCCGCCAGTCGCCCGTGACCAGGCGGTTGCAGAACATCAGCGCGCAGATGATGGCCCCGCCGATGGGCACGAAGGACGGCACCTCGAACGCGCCCTTGGCCTCTCCCGGACGGCGCTTCAGCACCAGCAGCGCGATGTTGACGACGGTGAATACCGCCAGCAGCAGCAGCACGGTGGCCGATGCCAGCTGCGCGATATCACCCGACAGCATCAGGGCCGTGACGATGACCAGCAAGGCTGCGATGGCCACATGCGGCGTGCGCCGCCTTGCATGCACCCGGCACAGCGGCCGGGGCAACAGCTCCAGCTTGGCCATGCCATAGGCCAGGCGTGAGGCCATGATATAGTTCAGCAGCGCGGTGTTGGACACGGCGAAGACGGTAATGACCACGAAGACGGCACCGGGGATCCAGGGGGCGGCACGGTTCACCACCTCCACCAGCGGACCGGACGCCGTCGCCAGTTCCTGCCAGGGCACGACGGAGACCGCCGTGACGGCCACGGCCAGATAGATGATGGTGGCGGCCACCATGGCGATGATGATGGCCCAGGGCAGGGTGCGCTGCGGGTCCTTCACCTCCTCGGCCACGTTGAACGTGTCCTCGAACCCGATGAAGCTGAAGAAGGTCAGCACGGCCCCTTGCAGGATCATCGCGGCATCGATGCCGCCCGTCGATGGCGGCACCTCCAGCAGGTCCACCCCACCCCAATAGGGCAGGCCGACGGCGATGACAATCAGCAGGCCGCCCGCCTCCATCGCCGTGCAGGCCATGTTGACCCACATGCTTTCCTTGATGCCGCGATAGACGATGCCGGCGATCAGCAGCAGGAAGCCCAAAGCCAGCGGCAGCACGGGCACCCCGTCGAACAAAGGCAGGCGGGTCAGCGTCTCCGCCACCACCCGGCTCTGCGTGGCGACCGACGTCAGGCCCGACGCCATCACCGTCAGCCCCACCAGATATGTCAGCAGCGGCAGCCCATAGGCGCGCTGGGTGACATAGGCGGCACCGCCGGCGCGCGGATAGCGCGACCCGAGCGAGGCATAGGACAGGCCGGTCAGCAACGCGGCGACCATGGAGACCAGGAAGGCCAGCCAGACGGCGTTGCCCATCTCCCCCGCCGCCTTGCCGATTAGTCCGTAGATGCCGGCGCCCAGCATGCTGCCCAGGCCATAAAGCGCCAGTTGCGGAAGGTTGACGTTGCGCGCCAGGGTCGGTTCGCGCTGCGTCTGATCCGTCATTCAATGCCTCCTGCTGCCCCGCCGCCGGAAATCGCGGCCCCCGACGCCAATCTAGCGTGAAGGGTTGGCATTAACCAGTTCGGCGACGAGCCTTTCCGCCTTCTTTTGCTTGGATATTTTGGCCTTGGCCTGATGCGCCTCGGCCTGCTGCACCGCGTCGGCCTGTGGATCAATATCGCTGAAGGAGGGCGCATGGATCAAGATTGCGGCCGCCAGGGCCGATGCGACGATGGCGGCGATGCAAGATTGGCCGCAGATGCCGTCCTTCCTTTCGTGGGTGGACATGGTGTCTCTCCCGAGGTGACGATAAGCGGGGCCATGATGGCACCCCTCTCCTTCACAACGTATCGGGGGGCACAAAGGTTGCGGCCACATACGGGGGGACTCGTGACAACGCTATGGCCGAAAACAAAAAGACCGGCTTCGACATTGTCGAAGCCGGTCTTTTTGAATGGTCGGAGTAAGAGGATTCGAACCTCCGGCCTCTGCCTCCCGAAAGCAGCGCTCTACCAGGCTGAGCTATACTCCGTCACATATTCCGCAACCCGCGCCGCAGGGCGTCGTTTGCGTGGGCGGCTGTATAGCGTCATCGAAGGGACCATGCAAGCACTAGATCGCACTTTGCTGTCTCTGCCGCCCCGCATGGCAGCCGCGCGCCCGTCAGCCTGTCTTGTGGATATGAAAAGGGCCGGGTGGTGTCCCATCCCGGCCCTTTTCAACGACGTCTCGACGGGGGATCAGTAGTCCCGGTCCACAACGAATTCCAGCACATCCAGCAGGGCGCGCTTCACCGGGCCGGCCGGGAACAGGCCCAGGGCGTCACGGGCGACCGACGCGTAATGGCGGGCGCGTTCCACGCTGTCGCGCAGCGCATTGTGGCTGTTCATCAGGGCGATGGCCTCTTCCAGGTCGCCTTCCCCCTGGTCCAGATCCTCCATGGTCCGGCGCCAGAAAGTGCGTTCCGCGTCGTCGCCACGGCGGAAGGCCAGGACGATGGGCAGGGTGATCTTGCCCTCGCGGAAATCATCGCCGATGCTCTTGCCCAGCCGTGCCTGGGCTGCGGAGTAATCCAGCACGTCGTCGACAAGCTGAAAGGCGATGCCCAGGTTGAGGCCGTAGGAGCGCAGCGCCTCCTCCTCCGCCGCTGAACGGCCGGCCACGACGGCGCCGATGCGGCAGGCGGCGGCGAACAGCTCCGCGGTCTTGGCCTTGATCACCTCCAGATAGGCTTCCTCGCTCGTCTCCGTGTCGTTGGAGGTCATGAGCTGAAGCACCTCGCCCTCGGCGATCACGGCGGATGCGTTGGACAGGATGCGCAGCACGTCCAGCGACCCCGCCTCCACCATCACCTGGAAGGCGCGGGAGAACAGGAAATCGCCGACCAGCACCGACGACTTGTTGCCATAGACGGCATTGGCGCTGGCCTGGCCGCGGCGCAGGTCGCTTTCATCCACCACATCGTCATGCAGCAGCGTGGCCGTATGGATGAATTCCACACAGGCCGCCAGTGGTTTGTGCGTCTCTCCGGTATAGCCGCACATCTTGGCGGCGGCCAGCGTCAGCACGGGGCGCAGGCGCTTGCCGCCGTTGGCGATCAGGTAACCGGCCAGCTGCGGGATCAGCGCGACCGGCGATTGCATCCGGTTGACGATGATCTCGTTCACGTCGGCCAGATCCTGGGCCACCAGGGCCACAAGAGTGTCGAGCGCGTTGGTTTCCGGCTTCCGGCGCTTGGGATCGAGGGTGGTCACGGTGGCCACGGGTCAAGGCTCCATCGCGAGAAGACGGCAAAAGACGACAAGCCCGGTTGACGGGCCTGGGGATCGCGGGGGAGCATAGCGGGGAAGGCTGCCGGGTCAAGGCCCTGCCGCGTCCGCGTGCGGCATGTCCGCCTTGAAACTCCATGGGATGGATGCCCGCATGCAGCCGCTGATCCGCAGCAACGATCCGGTCGAACTCAGTTTCGCGCAGTCGGTTCTGGCCGATGCCGGCATCCTGTCCATGCTTTTGGACCAGCACATGGCGGTGCTGGAGGGCAGCATCGGGGCGATTCCCCGCCGACTTTGCGTGGCGGATGAAGATTTGGTGACGGCGCGTGAACTGCTGCGCGCGGCCGGGCTGACGGTGACGGCGTGACCGGCGGCATTGATATCGATCGCACGCCTCTGTTGGGGGGGCGCGTCACTTTGTTCCAGCCGGTAAAGGGCTATCGTGCCGCCATCGACCCGGTGCTGCTGGCGGCATCGGTGCCGGCCGTGGCGGGAGAGGCGGTGCTGGAGCTGGGCTGCGGCACGGGGGCGGCCTTGCTGTGCCTGGCGGCGCGGGTACCGGGCCTTGCCGTCGCCGGGCTTGAGATCCAGCCGCTGGCCGCCGATCTGGCCCGGCAGGGGGCGGTGGCCAGCGGGCTGGCGGACCGGGTGGCGGTACTGGGGGGCGATGTGGCGGCCCCGCCGGCGGACCTGCGGATGAATGGCTTCGACCATGTCTTTTCCAACCCGCCCTTCTGGCCGGCCGGCCGGCACACACCCTCGGCCAGCGGTCACAAGGCGGTCAGCCATGGGGAGGGGGTGGGTGATCTGCAGGGGTTTGTGCGGACGGCGCTTCGGCTGTTGAAAAGCCGGGGGCGTCTGACCCTGATCTATCCGGCCGAACGGCTGGACCATCTGCTGTCGCTGCTGATGGGGCGTTTCGGGGATATACGCCTGCTGCCGCTATGGCCGCGCGCGGGTGTGCCGGCCAAGCGGGTGATCGTCACGGCCCGGCGGGATGCGAAGGGGCCGCTGCTGCTGCTGCCGGGGCTGGTCCTGCATGGCGACGGGCAGGGATATACGCCGCAGGTGGAGGCGATCCTGCGCGACGGCGCGGCGCTGGACGTGTGAACGCTCAGTAATGAAGTGCGTATTTGGCCAGGACGTGGTCGGCGGTGCCGTCGTCGCGCAGACTTTGCAGGGCACTGCGCAGGGTCGCGACCAGGGTTGGGTCGCAGTCGCGTGAACAGCCCAGCTGGATCTGGTCGATAATGACCGGATCACCGATGATCAACGCCTCCTGCCGTCCCTCCCGCTGCCAGCGCCAGCGGATCTGCTGGGTGCCGCTGTACCAGCCATCGACCCGACCGCTGGCCAGCATCTCCGCCTCGCGCGTGCCCAGCGGCGTGGTGACGATCAGCTCGGCCGGATAACTCATATCGCGCAACTGCTGGTCCTGGGCGCTGCCGGCCCCGACCACCAGGATGCGGCGTTCGGCGCGGGCCTGCTCCAGGCTGTCGATGCGGTATTTCAGGCTGGCAATGGACCGTTCGATACGGCAGATCGGGGCGATCCAGGTGAATTTGTCGGCCCGTGACGGCAACATGGTCAGGGGCGCGATCAGCATATCCTTGCCGCCGGTCACCATTTCCTGCGCGCGGCGCCAGGGGAGAAAGCTGACATTGGGCTTCAGGCCGGCGCGCTCCACCGCCGCCAACACCAGGGCCAGCACGGCCCCGGGCTCATCGGCATCGTCCATGGCCATGGGCGGCGTCTGCACCGCCATCAGGTCGATGGTCGGCGGCTCTGCACGCGCATAAAGGACCACAAGATTCACCGACAACAGGCCGCAGAATGCCGCCAATACATATATCAATAGTCGGGTTGTGGATCGGACGTTCGTCATAGAAGACAAGTTGCACTCGACCGGCTGTCCGGTCAAATCCTCAGGCGAATCTTTCGTATGGGGTGGGGCTACCGGAGCGGGACCATCGCCCCCATCTGTCCTTCACGTTACCCCGTTGGAGGATGTTACCGCCCATGATGCGCCGCTTCAGGAAATTCACCGGCCTGCCGGTTTCTCCGCTGGTGTCGGTGCTGCGCCTGTCGGGACCAATCGGCATGGGGCGGCGGGGATTGTCGCTGGAAACGCTGGCCGATGACATCGACCGGGCCTTCGCGCCGCGCGATCAGGCGGCCGTGGCCTTGTCCATTAATTCCCCCGGCGGGTCGCCCGTGCAGTCGGCCCTGATCGCCCGGCGCATCCGGGCGCTGGCGGCGGAGAAATCCGTGCCCGTCCTGGCCTTTGTGGAGGATGTGGCGGCCAGTGGCGGCTACTGGCTGGCGGCGGCGGCTGACGAGATCACGGCAGACGAATGTTCCATCGTCGGGTCGATCGGCGTGGTGTCCGCCGGGTTCGGCTTCACCGGCCTGATCGACAAGCTGGGCGTGGACCGGCGTGTCCATACGGCCGGCACGTCGAAGGGGATGCTGGACCCGTTCCAGGCCGAAAAGCCCGACGAGGTGGCGCATCTGAAAGGGCTGCAGGCCGACATGCATGCGGCGTTCAAGCAATGGGTGCGCGAACGCCGCGGCCCCCGCCTGACGGCGCCGGAGAATGAGTTGTTCGAAGGGGCGTTCTGGACCGGGCGCCGGTCGCTGGAACTGGGGCTGGTGGACCGGCTGGGCGACCTGCGCGGCACGCTGCGGGAGCGGTTCGGGTCCGAGGTGCAGATCCGCATGGTCAACCCGCCGCGCCGGCCGGGCCTGGGCCGGCTGATCGGGCTGGATGCTCGCACCATGGCGGAAGGCGTGACGGACACCCTGGCCGAGCGCGCCGCGTTCGCGCGGTTCGGCCTGTGATTTCGCTTGCCCATCCCGTCGGCTTGACCCAATTTTGGCGCCCATGATCTCCTTGTCGAAAATCATCACCCTGGTCGGCCTGCTGGCCATCGTCTGGTTCGCCTTCCGCCTGCTGGGCAAGATCCAGCGCCAGCGGGAGGAGGCTTTGCGCCGCAATGGCGGGGCCCAGGCCAATCCCAAGGGGACCACCAAGGCGGGCGGGCGAAAGTCCCCGGCCGTGGACGCGCAGGACATGGCGAAATGCCCCGTCTGCGGCGTCTATACAGCGGCCGGCAGCGGCCGGTGCGGCACGCCGGGCTGTCCAGGGTAGGGGGATATTTCCGATTAAACCCCAAGTGTCTGCACACGCTGCTTGACGATAAGGGTGGAGCACAGCAACCATTCCGTCAGTGTGGAGAGCTACGGAGGGCATGTTGGAGGTTCTTCTGTGGCTGGCCGTCTTCGCTCTGTTGTTCGTTGCCATCGCCAAGGCGGCGCGTGCCCAGAGTGAGGTTGAAGAACTGCGGCAGCAATTGGCGGCGGTGAGCTTGGCCGTCGCCGATCTTCGGGCACGTGCCGCAATGCCCCAGGAGGCAACTGCTCCCGTTATCATTGCGCCACCGCCATTTGAGCCGGCACCGACGCATGGCACGATGGCCGTGCCGGCCCCACCGCAGGTGGCGGAACCTGAGCCTTCGGTTCCGCTCATGACGGAAACAGTCATGGCCGATCCCGCAGAGGGTGCCATTGAGACGGTCGCTGGCATGGCGCAGGGGCCGCTGCCGTCCGATCCAAGCTTCGAACAGACGTTCGCCACCCGTTGGCTGGTTTGGTTGGGCGGTGTTACCATAGCCCTGGCCGGCATCTTCCTCGCGAAGTACGCGGTGGAGGCGGGATTGCTAGGGCCTGCGGCGCGTATGATATTGGCGACGCTGGCAGGCTCTGCCATGATCGGCGCCGGGGAGTGGCTGCGGCGTCGCCCGATGGCGAGAGCCGTCGTGCGCCTCAGGCCGGACCAAGTGCCCTTGGCACTGACCGCAGCCGGACTGGCGGTCATTTTCGCTGCGATCTATGCCAGCTTCGCCCTGCACAGCCTGATCGGGCCCGGCGTGGCCTTCGCGCTGCTGGCTGCCCTGTGCGGTGGTGCCCTGGCACTTGCCTTTCCGCAGGGGCCGTTCGTTGGCTTGCTGGGCGTGGCTGCGGGCATGCTGCTGCCGCTTTTGATCCCCAGCGAGGATCCGTCGCTGGGCGGCTTGGTCGGGTGGGTGCTGGTGCTCTATGCGGCGACGCTGGCCGTCGCCTGGAGGATCGGCACGCCGTGGCTGCTGTTCGTGGCGGTTGGCGGCTATGCGCTTTGGGGCTTCCTGCTCATGCTCGTGGTGCCGGGAGCACCCTTGAAGGCTTGGTGGGCCTTGTTGCATCTGCTGGGAGGACCCGGCTTGTTGCTCGCCATGCGACAATTGGAATGGCCCGATCGTATGCCGCTTCAAGCAGCCCAGGCCATCGCCGCCGTCCTGGCGTGTTGCTTCGCCCTGGCCATGGCGCCTTCCTATATGGGCAGTCCGGCCCGCTGGATCGCGGTGGTGCTCACTTACATGATATCGGTCCATCTTTCCCGCGACGATTACTCGCGTGAGTGGCTGGCGCTGGTCGGCGCCGCGCTGGCCTTGCTGGCGGAGCTGTTCTATGTGGACAGCCTTCCGCCTGGGGGGATGGACATCTATGGCTTCATCGCCCTGACCGGCATCTGCCTTCTCCATCTGGGCGTGGGCGCCGCTGCGGCCACCAACCCTGCTGGTGGCCGTCCGTTGTTGATGACGGCGGCCGGCGCGGCTCCCGCTATCACCCTGCTCACGTTCGCGATGTTCCGGATGCGCGAAGGGAGCGGGGGAATGGACCCTTTGCTTAGTTTGGCCTTGGTGGTCATCGGTGCCGTCGCCCTATTCCTGACCCGCTCCGTTTATCGGCAATTGCTGGAAGAGCATATCGAAGGGGAAGAGCTGGGCCGAACAGTAAGCCCCTTTGCCTTCCTGACCATGCTGGCTGCTGCGCTGTTGGCCTGGATATGGCTCTCGGGTCCGCTGCTGACCCTGGTCCTCGCCGGACTGGTGGTTGTCGCGGCGATATGGGGCCGCTCTGATCCCTTGCCGGGCCTACGGTGGGCGACAGGAGCTCTTTGCAGTTGTGTGCTGCTGCGGTTTCTGGTCAATCCGGCCGCGCTCGACTATGCGCTGGTCCCGCCAGTGCATTGGCCCCTTTGGGCCATGGGGGGTGCCGCTGCCCTGATTTTCGCCGCCGCGCGCCTTTCCGCCGGCACGGTACGGGACAAGGTTGGCCAGGGGATGGAGGCGACAGCTTTCACCCTGCTTATGGTCGGCCTGACGCTGGAGCTGAAGGCTTGGACCGACGGCACGCTGCGCGGCGACAGTATGGACTTGTTCGAGACATCGTTGCGCAGTTTGGTCTGGCTCGGCGGTGCCGTTGCCGTCGCCTATCGGGGAGAATTCCTGGGCAGTCGCAGAGCGGCCCTGGTCTGGTCAGGCCTGCTGATCGTCCTGGCAACGGGGCAGATCATCATGGTGCAGGTTCTCTGGGCCAATCCCGCTTTCACCTGGCATCCCGCCGCCGGGTGGGCCCTGGCCGTGCAACTCACCCTGGCCTACTTGCTTCCCGTACCCTTGCTGCTGGCGGGCGCCCGCCGTCCGCCGTTGCCCGCATTCCGGCCGGCGATGGAACTTGTGGCCCTGCTGCTGCTGTCGCTCTATCTGCCGCTGGTCACGAAGGTGATGATCGACGACACGATACAGGATCCGTGGCTCGACCTTCTGGAGACCGGGCTGCGCGGCGTGATCTGGTTTGCGTTGGCCGTGGTGGTGAAGCGCTGGGGTGGTCGCTTCCTCGCTCATCAGACGGTGGAGGTGGCTGCAAAATTCCTGCTGTCGCTGAGTGTTGTCCATGCCGTTGTGGTGACCGGCATTCTTTGCAACCCGGTGACGCCGTTTGTCTACCCCTGGGGGCCGGCGCCGGTTATCGTGCAGCTACTCCTTTGTTATCTGGCGCCGGCGGTTCTGCTGCTGTTGGTGCCGGGCCGGGGAAGGGCAACGCGCTTCCTGTCCTTCCTGTCATTCATCGCCTTCGTGACGATGGTCATCCGCCATGTCTTCCATGGCGAAGAGATGGCTCGTGTGGCGGGGCTGCCGGCCGCTGAACTGTACACTTACTCCGGGGCCGGAATCGTGACGGCCGCGGTGCTGCTGGTGACGGGTTTGGTGCGGCGGCAGGCGGACCTGCGATTGGCCGGGTTGGGCTTGCTGCTGGTGACCGTGGTCAAGGTGTTCCTCTGGGACATGGAAAGCTTGGAAGGGGTTTTGCGCATCCTGTCCTTCCTCGGTTTGGGCCTATCGCTGATCGCGGTGGGCGCGCTATATCGTAAGACCATGCCGGGTCTGCCGCATGAGGTGCGGGCGTAAGCTTGAACCGTGGGTGATCTGGGGCCATGCAATCCGCCCCCTATGCGCCCGCACGGGGAAACGATAAGATGCGCGCATCATGACGCACGCCACCGAAACGAACGCCGGCCATACTGATATCAGGGCCGGTGGTTGGATCGACCGCTACCTGCCGGTGGCGTGGCGTCCCTATACGCGGCTGGCCCGGCTGGACCGGCCCATCGGCACCTGGCTGCTGCTGCTGCCTTGCTGGTGGTCCATTGCCCTGGCCGCACCCGCTGGCGGCTGGCCGGACCTGTGGTTGATGGCCCTGTTCGGCATCGGCGCCGTGGTCATGCGCGGTGCCGGCTGCACCATCAATGATATCCTGGACCGCCACCTGGACGCCCGGGTGGAGCGCACCAAGGTCCGCCCCATCCCCAGCGGCCAGGTCAGCGTGAAGCGCGCTGTCGCCTTCCTGGTGGCGCAGTTGCTGGTCGGGTTGGTCATCTTGCTGCAGCTGAATGGATTCGCGATTGCGCTGGGGGTGGCGTCGCTGCTGCTGGTCGGTGCGTATCCCCTGATGAAGCGGATCACCTGGTGGCCGCAAGCCTTCCTGGGTCTGACCTTCAACTGGGGGGCGCTGCTGGGGTGGGCTGCGGTGCGCGGTGACCTCGGCTGGCAGCCGGTCCTGCTCTATGCCGGCGGCATCCTGTGGACGCTCGGCTATGACACGATCTATGCCCACCAGGACCGTGACGATGATGCCCATGTCGGCATCAAGTCCACAGCCCTGCTGTTCGGCAATGATTCGCGGCGCTGGGTCGGTGGCTTTTATGCCGGGGCCTTTGTGTTGTGGTTGCTGGCGCTGGAGCCGACGGGCATGTTCTGGGGCATCGCCGTGCCATTGCTGGTGACCGGCACCCTGATGGTCATGCAGGTGCGGGGCTGGGACATCAACGATCCGGCCGACAGCTTGGCGCAGTTCAAGGCTGCGCGCTTTGTCGGCATGGCGCTGCTGGTCGCCATCATCATCGGCATCGCCAGTCTGCCGCCCGCCCCGCATGGCGGCGGTGGTTTCGCGCCCGGTGGCAGCCGCGGCCTGCCCAAACCCTATATGCAGCAGCCGATGCTGAAACTGGCCGATCTTGATCTTGCCCCCAACCCCAGCCTGCCCTGATCCCACCGCCTTCATCCGCGCCCATACCGCGCCGGCACCCGTGCCGTTGCACCCCGATGTCATGCTGTGGCAGGCGACGGAGATCACGCCCATCTGGCACGCGACGGCCGACTGGCTGGAGGCCAACGGCGTGCCGCCGCCCTTCTGGGCCTTTCCCTGGGCCGGCGGACAGGCGGTGGCGCGACTGATCGCCGATGATCCGGCGCTGGTGGCCGGGAAAAGAATTGTCGATTTCGCGGCCGGTTCCGGCCTGATCGCCATTGCAGCGATGAAGGCGGGGGCTGCCGGTGTCACAGCCCTGGATATCGATCCTTTTGCGGCGGCGGCCACGCAATTGAATGCGGCCCTGAATGGCGTTGCGGTGACGTCGGTTAGCGAGGACTGGATCGGCCGGCCGCTGCCGGGCGTGGATGTCCTGCTGGCCGGCGACGTCTGCTATGAACGGTCCTTTGCCGAGGCTGCCCTGGCCTGGTTTCGCGATCTGGCGCAGGCCGGGGTGACCGTACTGGTGGGGGATCCGGGCCGGGCCTACCTGCCGTCGCAGGGGCTCGTGAAGTTTGCCACCCATGACGTGCCGACCAGCCTGGAACTGGAGGACAAGCCGGTCCGACGCACCGACGTCTGGCGCGTGCTGGCCCGCTGATGTCAACCCGCTGATATCAATGAGTGCCGGACCTGGCCGCCGGGCTTTGTTCCAGGGAGCGGACGATATGGCTGGCCAGCAGGTCCACCGCCTTCGACGGGGCACCGGGCCGCCGGTGCAGGGCGATCTCCATATCGGTCAGGTCGGGCAGGCCCAGGCTGGCATCCACCACCTGGAACCCCGCCGCCAGCATGTCGCGCGACAGGATGGTGACGCCCAGGCCGGCGCTGACGGCGGCCTGAATGCCGGCCAGGCTGGGGCTGGTATAGGTGATGCGCCAATGGATGGCTGATCGATCCAGCGCCTCCAGCGCGCGACGGCGATAAAGGTCGGGTAAGGGTGCCAGCACCAGCGGCACCGGCTGGTCCGGCGACAGCAGCAGCCGGGGAGAGGCCGCCCAGACCAGCGGTTCGCGCCAGACCCGCAACCCGTCGCCGGGACCCTGTGGTTCCCGCTTGCACAGGATCAGGTCGAAATCACCCTGGGCGAAACCGTCCAGCAGGTTGGCCGTGAAGTCGCACCGCACCTCCAGCGCCACCTGCGGATGGGCGCGGGCGAAACGGAACAGGATGTCCGGCAGGTGGGTGGTGGCGAAGTCCTCCGGCGTGCCCAGGCGGACCGTACCCCCCACCTCCGGCTCCATCAGCGCCGCGCTGGCTTCGCCGGCCAGACTGAGAAGCCGGCGGGCATAGGTCAGCAATCGCTCTCCCTCCGCCGTCATCTCGAACGACTTTCCGTCCCGCTGGAACAACCGGCGGCCCAGCCCCTCTTCCAGCCGCTTCACCTGCAGGCTGACCGTGGATTGGGTCCGGCCCAGCCGTTCGGCGGCGCGTGTCACGCCCCCCGCCTCCACGATGGTGACGAAACTGCGCAGCAGGTCCAGATCGAAGGGCGGCAGGGGGACGGGCATGAGGCTTATCCAAGCAGGGTCCGGCAGACCATTAGGTAAAGCGGAATGCCGACCAGGATGTTGAAGGGAAAGGTCACGGCCAGCGACAAGGGCAGCGACAGGCCCGGATCGGCGTCCGGCAAGGCATGGCGCAGGGCGGCCGGAACCGCAATGTAGGAGGCGGAGGCGCAAAGCGTTACCAGCAACGTCGCGTCACCCAGCCCCAACCCCAGCGGCAGGGCGGCCGACAGCCCGATCGCCGCGCCCAGCAGAGGCATGACCAGCCCGAAACCCAGCAGCCGCAGGTTCAGGGCCGCCGCCTGGCGCATGCGGCTGGCCGCCAGATGGCCCATGTCCAACAGGAACAGGCACAGCGCCCCATCCCAGGGTGCCACGAACAGGCCCGACAGCTTGGCTAGGCCCGGCGTGCCAATGGCCAGACCCACCAGCAGCGATCCGGCCAGTAGCAGGATCGATCCGTTGAACGCGGCCTCCCGCAGGGCCGATGACAGGCCCCCGCCACCGCCCATGCTCATGGCCATGGTGCCGTTCCCCTGCCCGGTTCCGTCGCGGGCCAGCATGCCGACGTGGCCGGAAAGCAGCAGGCCGGTGATGATGGCCGGCGCCTCCATGATGGCCAGTGCTGCCACCATGTGGCCGCCGAAACTGATCCCCTGTGCCTCCAGCAGCTTTGTCGCCGTCACGAAGGTGACCAGGCTGACCGATCCATAATGGGCGGCGATGGCGGCGGCGTTGACACGATCCAGCCCCACCGGCCCGCGCAGCAGCGCAAAGGCCAGGGCCGGCATGGCGAAGCTGATCATCGCTGCGGTCAGCAGCAGCGGCAGCACCGCCGCCATGGAGGCGCCGGCCAGCGCCACCCCGCCCTTCAAACCGATGGCGACCAGGAGATAGGCCGCCAGCGCCTTGCCGAACCCGTCCGGAAAGGGAAGACGGGCGCCGGCCAGCGCCATCAGGGCGCCCAGGCCGAAAAACAGGATCGGCGCCGACAATAATGCATCCATCTCTCAATCTCTCCCACGACGTGACCGGCGCGGACCATAGGGAGGGGAATTCATCCTGTGAAATTGATATATTTTCCGATTTTGATTGAAAAAATCAATGATTTAGGAAGTCACGCCGCGACGGGCTGTCCGCTTGACCCGGCGGCCCTTGCCACCGATGTTACCGCCCAACCTCATACCGGAACCTCCGAAGGCGCCATCATGCCCTATGCCTCGCTCCGCGACTTCATCGCCCGCCTGGAACAGGAGGGGCGGCTGGTGCGCGTGACGGAGCCTGTCTCCACTGAACTGGAGATGACGGAGATCCATACCCGCCTGCTGGCGGAGAAGGGGCCGGCCGTGCTGTTCGAGAATGTGATCAAGGCGGATGGTACGAAAAGCGCCATGCCCGTGCTGATCAACCTGTTCGGCACGGTGGAGCGGGTGGCCTGGGGCATGGACCGGGAACCGCATGAGTTGCGTCAGGTGGGGGAGACGCTGGCCTTCCTGAAGCAGCCGGAGCCGCCCAGAGGGTTGCGTGAGGCCTTTGCCATGCTGCCGCTGGCCCGCCAAGTCATGGCCATGCGGCCGGGGTCGGTCTCGAAGGCGCCGTGTCAGGAGGTGGTGCTGACCGGCGATGATATCGACCTGTCGATCCTGCCCATCCAGTCCTGCTGGCCGGGGGAACCGGCGCCGCTGATCACCTGGCCGCTGATCGTCACCAAGGGGCCCAGCGAGGCGCGGGAGGATAATTTCAACCTGGGCATCTATCGCATGCAGATGCTGGGCAAGAACAAGACCATCATGCGTTGGCTGAAGCATCGCGGCGGGGCGCAGCATCATCAGCGTTGGAAACAATCGGGCAAGCGTGATCCGCTGCCGGCCGCCGCCGTGCTGGGTGCCGATCCCGGCACCATCCTGGCCGCCGTGACGCCGGTGCCGGAGACCCTGTCCGAATATCAGTTCGCCGGCCTGCTGCGCGGGAAGAAGGTCGATCTGGTCGATTGCAAGACGGTGCCGCTGAAGGTGCCGGCAACGGCGGAGATCGTGCTGGAGGGCTATGTCAGCCTGGACGAATATGCCGATGAGGGGCCGTATGGTGACCATACCGGCTATTACAACTCGGTCGAGCCGTTCCCGGTGTTCACCATCACGGCCATTACCATGCGCCGCGACCCGATCTATCTGTCCACCTTCACCGGCCGCCCGCCGGACGAGCCCAGCGTGCTGGGCGAGGCGCTGAACGAGGTGTTCATCCCGCTGTTGCAGCAGCAATTCCCGGAGATCGTGGATTTCTGGTTGCCGCCGGAGGGCTGTTCCTACCGGATCGCGGTCGTGTCGATGAAGAAGGCCTATCCCGGCCATGCCAAGCGCGTGATGATGGGCGTCTGGTCCTTCCTGCGGCAGTTCATGTACACGAAATGGGTCATCGTGGTCGATGACGACATCAATGCGCGCGACTGGAAGGATGTGATGTGGGCCGTCAGCACCCGCATGGACCCGGTGCGCGACATCACCATGATCGAGGGCACGCCCATCGACTATCTGGATTTCGCCAGCCCGGAAAGCGGCCTGGGCGGCAAGGTCGGCATGGACGCCACCAACAAGCTTCCGCCCGAAACGCATCGTGAATGGGGCGAGAAACTCTATATGGACCAGGGCGTGGTGGACAAGGTCAGCGCCATGTGGGGCCGTCTGGGCCTGCCGGGGTCGGGCAAACCGATCTGGAAATAAAAGCGGCACGGATGGAACCGTAGGTCAGGTCGAGGGGCGGAGCGCCGAGCCTTGAAGAGCGACCGTACCAATAAGTGTCAGGGCCTCGGCGCCTCAATCCGCCATGTCCACCCGGATCGCCACCATCTCCTGCCGGTTGTCCAGGAACAGCTTGGCCAGGTTCGGGTCCAGATGGCTGCCGGCCACGTCGCCGATATAGGCCAGGGCCTTGTCCATGGGCCACGGGTCCTTGTAGGGCCGGTGCGACAGCAGCGCGTCGAACACATCGCAGACGGCGACCAGCCGGCCCGACAGCGGGATATCATCGCCGGCCAGCGCGTGAGGATAGCCGCTGCCATCCCATTTCTCATGATGGGTCAGCGCCACCTCCGACGCCAGGTCCAGCAATGGCATCCCGCTATCGGCCAGAATCTGCGAACCCAGGGTGCAATGGCTCTTCATGACGGCCCATTCGTCGGGGTCCAGCTTCCCAGGCTTCAGCAGTACGCGGTCGGGAATGCCGATCTTGCCGATATCATGCAGCGGGGCGGCGGCGGCCAGCCGTTCGGCGAAATCCTGCCCCTCGCCCGCCAGTTCGGCCAGCCGTGACGACAGGCGGCCGATACGGGCGACATGGCGGCCCGTATCCTCGTCCCGGAACTCCCCGGCATTGCACAGGCGATGGATGATCTCTGCCCGCGTCCGTTCCAGTTCCGCCGTGCGTTCGCGCACCAGCTGTTCCAGCCGCTTGGACTGTGCCCGCTGGCCGCGGTGCAGCATGTGCAGGCGCAGCAGGTTGCGGGCGCGGATCAGCAGTTCCCAGTCGGTGAAGGGCTTCAGCACATAGTCGATGGCGCCCATCTCCAGCGCCCGGCGGCGGTTGGCGGCAATGTCATGCGCAGTGATGATCAGAATGGGCGGAACCTCGTCTCCCAGCAGGTCCGTCAGTTCCGCCATGAACCCCGGTCCATCCAGGCCCGGCATGCAATAATCCAGCAAAATCAGATCCGGCGGCGCCAGCCTGCAGAGTTTCAGACCCTCCCGCGGATCAGTCGTCGCCGATATATGTGCCAGCCCTGCACGTCGCAATGTGCAGATGAGATAGTCTACACTGATCTGCATGTCGTCAATGACAAGAACGCGCGCAGAAGAGAGGTTACTATCGGCAATCTGTGTACCTAGATATCCCATCCTTCAATCTCCAGCGGGGGAGAAGATCAGGAATGAACCAGTTCATACACCCTGTCGCTGGTATTTTGTCTCCGTAGACAACCCAAGCATATTTGCTGCGGTGAAGCATGAACATGGAATCATTGCTCGCCACCTTATCCTGCATCGGCCCGTCTTTCAAATGGGTTGTCATCACCTAAAGTTCATACTACTCCTCGGCCGATGCCGGGCAGGAGATATAGGCCTGCATACAGTATCAGGCAGATCGTCTTCCCGTCACGGATGCCGCCATCGTTGATCCGGGCCAAGGCCTCGTCGATGCCGATCTCCAGCACGCTGATATCCTCTCCCTCCTCGACATTGCCGCCGCCATGGCCCTGGCGATCGGCCGGGTGATAGGGGGCGGCGAAGAAATGCAGCCGTTCGGTCACCGATCCCGGGCTCATGAAAGCGTCGAACAGGCGCTGCGGCGGGCCGATGACATAGCCCGTCTCCTCCGCCAGTTCCTGGCGGATGCGGTCGGCGGGGTCGGCGCCCTCCAGCAGGCCGGCCGGCGCCTCCGTCAGCAGATCGTCATGACCATTGACGAAGGCCGGAAAGCGGAACTGCCGCGTCAGCACGACGGTACGGCGGTCTGGGTCGTACAGCAGAATGGTGGCGCCATTGCCGCGATCATAGGTCTCCCGGCTCAGGCTCTGCCAGGTGCCGTCGGCGCGGCGATAATCGAACCGCGTCTTCTTCAGCACATACCAGTCGTCGGACAGCAGGGTCACGTCCTGGATGCGGACACGATCGGCGATGGACATCGGTGATCTCCAGATAGATTTCGCGCATTATCGTGCAAAATCGTGCAGAGTCACGTATATTCGCGTGAGATGATTGGGGGCGAGGATGCTGACGCGGCAGCGCAAGGCGATGATCCTGTCGACGCTGAGGCGCGACGGACAGGTGGTGGCGAAGGATTTCGCACAGGCATTGGGCCTGTCGGAGGATACGGTGCGCCGCGACCTGCGGGAGATGGCGGCCGAGGGGCTGTTGCAGCGGGTGCATGGCGGGGCGCTGCCGGCCTCACCCGCCATCGCCGATCTGGCGGCCAAGCGCACCCAGTCACCCGATGCCAAGCGGACGCTGGGCCTGGCGGCGGCACGGATGATCCGGCCGGGGCAGCTGGTGTTCGTGGATGGGGGCACGACATGTCTGGAACTGGTGCGTGCCCTGCCCTGGGAGTTGCGCGCCATGGTGGTCACCCACAGCCCCACCATCGCCACGGCCCTGATCGACCATCCGTCGGTGGAGGTGGCGCTGCTGGGGGGGCGGCTGTTCAAGCATTCCGGCGTCTGCGTCGGCGCCCAGGTGATCGATGGTATCCGCCGTTTCCAGGCCGATCTTTATGTCATGGGGGTCACGGGCGTGCATGCCGGTCTGGGCCTGACCACCGGCGACATGGAGGAGGCGGATGTGAAGCGCGCCCTGTCGGTGGCCGCCGCCGAAACCCTGGTGCTGGCCACACCGGAGAAGATCGGGGCGGCGTCCCCGCACATCATCGGGCCCGTCACCATGATGCAGACGCTGATGGTGGCGGGCGAGTTGGGGGAGGGGGTTCTGGTGCCGTTCCGTGCGGTCGGTGTGGGGGTGGTAAGGGCGTCGGACTGATTATGCCTCGTCAGCTGCATCTACCGCCGGGGTGCCACCGCGGAAGCCCATGGCCACCAGATAGGTCTCTGAGCTGTCCTGACGGCTGGCGGCCGGCTTGGCGTGGCGGACATTGGTGAAGTCCTTCTTCATCTGGGCCAGCAGCCCGCGTTCCGCCCCGCCCTGGAACAGCTTGCAGATGAAGGCACCGCCGGGTGCCAGCACTTCGGTGGCGAATTCATAGGCCATCTCGGCCAGCCCCATGATGCGCAGATGGTCGGTCTGGGTATGGCCGGTGGTGTTGGCGGCCATGTCCGACATCACGATGTCGGCCGGGCCCTGCAACAGGGCCTTCAGCCGCGCCGGAGCCTCTGGAAGGGTGAAATCCATCTGGAAGGTGGTGGCGCCGGTCACGGGCTCCATCTCCAACAGGTCGATGCCAATCACCAGGCCGGTGCCGCCCTTGTCGGACTTGGACCGGTCCACAGCGATCTGGGTCCAGCCACCCGGCGCCGCCCCCAGATCCACGATGCGCTGGCCCCGCTTCAGGAAGCCGAACTTCTCATCCAGCTGCAACAGCTTGAAGGCGGCCCGGCTGCGGAAGCCGCGCTTCTTGGCCTCCACCACATAGGGATCGTTCAACTGCCGTTCCAGCCAGCGGGCCGACGACACCGTCCGCTTCTTGGCGGTCTTCACGCGCACGGCCTGATTACGGCCGGTGGGGATGTTGCCGGAGGACTTGGTCATGGGGAAACGCCATTGAACGGGGAACAAGCGGTCACCATCGCCGGAACCGGCCGGAGTGGCAAGCGGCGGCTTGGCAACCCAGCCCCTATCCGCGTCTCCGACGATGGCGCGCGGTGGCGGCCAGTTCGCACAGGATCCCCTCGCGCACGCCGCGATCGGCAATGCGCAGCTGCTGCACCGGCCATTGCCGCCAGATGGCGTCCAGGATGGCGCAGCCGGCCACCACCAGATCAGCACGATCGCGGCCGACGCAGGGCTGTCCGGCCCGACCCATGTAATCCAGGCCCAGCAAGGTTTCCGAGATCGACCGCGCCTTGTCCCGGTCCAGGAAGGCGCCATCGACACGGCTTCGGTCATAACGGACCAGGCCCATCTGGATGCCGGCCAGGGTGGTGACGGTGCCCGATGCGCCCAGCATCTGCACACGTCCATCCTCCACGGCCATGGTGATGCCGTTGCGCGCGTCGAAATCCCCCAGGCCCTCGGCCATCCGGTCCATCATGCGGCGATAGTCCAGTGGGCAGACCCGGTCGCCGCCATAGGTCTCCGTCAGATTGACGACACCCAGCGGCACGGAGATCTGGTCAATCACCCGCGGCCGGCCGCGCACCAGCTCCGTCCAGATCAACTCCGTCGATCCGCCGCCGATATCGAAGACCAGGGCATAGGGGACGGTGGCATCCAGCAGGGGGGAGACGCCGGCCAAGGCCAGCCGCGCCTCCTCCTTGGTGCTGATGATCTCGATATCCAGGCCGGTTTCGTCCTGCACGCGCCCCAGGAACTCGTCGCAATTATCGGCACGGCGACAAGCCTCGGTTCCCACGGCGCGCAGCAGGCTGACGCCGCGCCGTTCCATCTTGGACCGGCAGACCTTCAGCGCCTGCACCGTGCGCGACATGGCGTCGTCGCACAGCCTGTCGCTGCGCGTCAGCCCCTCACCCAGGCGCACGATGCGGGAAAAGGCGTCGATGACCCGGAACCCCTCGCGGCAGGGTTTGGCGATCAGCAGCCGGCAATTGTTGGTTCCCAGATCAAGGGCGGCCAGCACCGGCGCACGGCTGGCGCAGGCGGCGTCCGGGGCGGGGGCTGTCGCCCCACCCGGTACCGGGTCGATCCCGGTTCTGCCTGCCGCACCATTATCCACGTCGCCTGATCCTTAAGACTTGCTGCCTGTTCCGTCCTGCAACGAATATGGGTGATGTTCGCACGTTCGTCACCCTATCGTAACCGATGCCTGCCCGCCCGCAAGCGCCGTTCAAGCAGCCCATCCCTCTGGCGGGCACTTGTTGGCGGTGGACGGGCGCGTTGCCGACCCTTGATGCGTTTTTTTGTGAAGAAAGGGGTTCACAACCTGAAAACCCGATGCTATAAGCCCGCCCACCCCGACGGCGGGTCGCGAACGAAACCGCGGAATGCTGTACGGATGGGGGATCGTCTAACGGTAGGACAGCGGACTCTGACTCCGCCAGTCTAGGTTCGAATCCTAGTCCCCCAGCCAACCTCTCCAAGCATTGATCGTGAAGCGTTTCGCCCCCGCCGACGGCGTCAGGCGATGTGAGGGGCAGCGGCTGCGGTGGTGACTGCTGACAGGAAGAGATTGACCACCCTGTCTGCATCGACCTCGACACAGATCCGATGCCGCCCCATCGGATCGGGGACCAACCGGGTGCGCCCGGCTTCCGGTCCATCCACCGTGACGGCCACCCGTCCGGACCGATAGGTGAAGAGATCGGGTGCGGCCAGCAGGGCCAGGGCGGCGACGTCATGCAGGCAGCATCCGTCCACGCCGTCAAATCGTGCATAGGCGGCCGCGTAGAAGCGCGAAAGATCCCACAGCAACGCGCCCGTCCCACCAGCCCGCCGCAGATCGGTGGCGCGGGCGGTGGACAGGATGCATCGGGCGGTGACGTCCAAACCGACCAGCGTTACCCGCCAGGGTGCTGACAGCACGATCGCGGCGGCGTGGGGGTCGTTATGGATGTTCGCCTCGGCTGTCGGTGTCACATTGCCCCAGCGTCCATCCGTGCCGAAGGCGCCGCCCATCACCACCACCTCTTCCACCAGCTCGGCGATGGTGGGGTCCAAACGCAGGGCCAGGGCCAGATTGGTCAAGGGGCCGATGGCCAGCACGGTCACACGCTGCGGATGGGCCCGGACCAGGGAAGCGATGATCTCGGCTGCGTCCGGGCTTCCGGCCGGGAATGCCGGCATCGCTGGCGGCACGATATCGCCCAGGCCGTGATGACCATGCACATGTGGTGCGCCGGAGCCCCGCGGCCGCACCAGGGGGGTGGAGGCCCCCCGGTACAGCGGCACGTCCAACCCCAGTTGCCGGCACAGATAGGCGGCATTGCGGGTCGTTGTCTCGACATCGGCATTGCCGAACACTGTGGTGATGGCCAGCAGGTCCAGGGCCGGCAGGCCCGCCAGCATGGCCATGGCAAAGGCGTCGTCGATGCCGGGGTCGGTATCCAGGATCAGCTTGCGTTGTGTCATCACCGGGGCTTCACCCATAGACGGCGCGGCACACCGCCTCGCACCGGGCAAGGTCGAAGCGGCCTTCCCGGCGTACGCCCGATTCCATATCGATCCAGAAATCGGCCGGTGCCGGCGGGTTCAGCGCGGTCAGCAGGCCCGCGACATTGTCGGGATTGATCCCGCCGGAATAGCCACAGAAGGGCGAGACTGCGGCTGGCAGTGCCGGCCAGGAGCCGGGCTGGCGCCCCGTTCCGAACGAGACATCGTACAGCCAGTCCACTTGTCCGTCGGCGGGAAAAGGACCGCCACATTGCAGGACGGCGCGGATGCCGTGGCGGCGGGCATAGTGTCCGGTGGCCGCCACCTGATCGGGGCTGGCGCCGTTGAAGCCATGATTGACCTGGACGCGACGGAAACCCGCCGGATCGAACCGGGCCCTGTCGGGATTGGCAACGATCTCCTGTGCCAGGGGGCCGCAGACATGGGCGGCCAACCGCAAGCCCGATGCCAGAAAGGCACCACAGGTCGCCGCATCCGGGAACAGTGGCGTTCCTGCCCGCGCCGGATCGACCAGCACCCCCCATTCCACTGGATATCGCGCCGACAGGGTCCGCATGCCGGGCAACAGGCCCGCATCGTCGATCCCGGTGAAAGCAATGAAAAGAGGGCAGGCCATGGCGGTTGTTCCGATCTGAAGACCCGCGCAGAATGGTTAAATGAAACGTTTAAGTCAATATTCATTCGTGATATCGAAATCGTGTGGGATGGGGAGGAGTGGAATGGCGACAGTGGTGATCTGCGGCTTTGCCACGGTGGACTATGTCGTGCAGGCGGCCGCGCGCTTCATGGGACAGGGCACGGTGGCGATGCGCATGCCACCGGATGGCGAATGGCCGCGGCCCGGTGGCGCGGTGCTGTATGCCGGACGGCAAATGGCAGCGGCGGGGCATCGCACCTTGCCGCTGACCTGGATTGGGGGCGATCAGGATGGCGCCTGTTACCGGCGGGCGGTGGTGGTGGCGGGGATGGAACCGGCCGGTATCGCTATTGTGCCGGACACCCAGACCACCCGATGCCTGATGATCTATGATCCGGGAGGGGACCATGGCTGCCTGCTGCGGGCTGGAGAGGCGATCCTGTCTGACGGGCAGCAGGACCTGCTGAAGGGGGCGGATACGCTGGTGCTGACCGCTGGCCCGGTGGATGCCGGCCGGGCCCTGCTGGCGGCCCTGCCCGATACGGCCCGTCTAGCCTGGATCGTGAAGCCGGACCCGTCATGCTTTCCCCCGGATCTGGCGCGGACCCTCACCCGACGGGCAGACTGGCTGTTCTGCAACGCGTCGGAACGGCTCTGGCTGGAGGCGCATCGCCAGCCTGGCCGGGCGGGACAGGTTCTGTTCGAGACGCGTGGCGGCGATGGGGTGGTGGTGGAAGATGGCAACAGCACCGTCCTGCTGCCGGTGCAGCCGCTGCTGGTGACTGACCCGACCGGCGCCGGCGACAGTTTTGCCGGGGCGGCCTTGGCCGCCCTGCTGGACGGGGCCGCACCTGTCGCGGCGGCCCGCCGGGGTATGGCTGCCGCCGCCGACCTGCTGTGCCGGCGCGGCTGATCTCAGCCCAGCAACAGTCCCATCAGGGTTCCCGTCATGCAGGTGGTCAGGAAGGCCGCCAGCAGCGCCTTGAAGCCCAGTTGCACCACATCACCCACCTTCTCCGGCGCCATGGAGGAAAGTGAGCCGATCAGGATGGCGACGGAGCCGATATTGCCGAAGGAACAGAGCGCATAGGTCAGCATCAGCACCGTCTTGGGCGTCAGCAGGTCGGGCGGCAGCGCCATCATATCGGCATAGGCCACCACCTCATTGCTGATCAGCTTGGTGCCCAGCAATGCCGCCGCCGGCTCGATATCGGCCAGCGGCACGCCCATCAGCCAGGTGACGGGCGCCAGCAGCTTGCCCAGGATCAGGGCCAGCGTCACCGGCTGTTCCCCCAGCGGCAGCAGCGCCAGCCCCTTGTTCACCAGCGCGATCAGCGAGACGAAGACGATCAGCAGCCCGGTAATGTTCACCGCCATCCTGATCGCCTGCAAGGTGCCCATGGTCAGGGCCTCCAGGCTGGATCGGTAATGCAGGTCGAGCGCCAGCGGTTCCCGCACGGCGCCGTCATCGTCCGGCGGGATGATCACGCGGGCCAGCGCGATGGCCATGGGTGTGGAGATCAGGGAGGCGATCAGCAACTGGCTGAACGCATCCGGCACGCGCGGCGCCAGCAAGGTGCCCAGCAGGATCATCATCGACCCACCGATCACCGACAGGCCGTCGACCATGATGATGAACAGGTCCCCCCGTGACATGCGCGCCAGATAGGGCCGGACCAGCATCGGGGCCTCCACCATGCCCAGGAAGATGCAGGCCGAGGTCGAGACGCCGACCGGCCCGCTGACCCCGAACAGCCGGCCGAAGATCCAGGCGCTGCCCCGGACCAGCCAGATCAGCACCCGCCAATGCCAGAGCAGGGCCGCCAGCCCGCCGACCAGCAGGATGGCGGGCAGGGCCTGCAGCGCGAAGATGAAGGTGGAGGCGCCCGGTTCCGGCCGGAAGGGCAGGGGGGCGCCGCCCAGATAGCCGAACATGAAGCTGGTACCGGCCTGCGTGGCGGACTGCACCGCATCCACCCCATGGGCAATGGCGGCGAAGAAGCCCGTGACCGCCGGCACCTGGGTCAGCAGCAGGGCCAATGCCAGTTGCGTGACCAGCCCCACCAACACGGCCCGCCAGGGGAACCGTCGCCGCGCCTCGGAAAACAGCCAGCACAGGGCGATGAAGCCGGCCATGCCGGCCAGGGCGCGCAGGGTTTCTTCCGCCATGTATGTCTCGATCCGGAGCGGGGCTGGCGGATGCCAGGATGTTGCAGCCTATATCACTTAAACGTTTCATGTAAACATGATCGTATGCAAGCGGTCGGGGTGATGATGAAATATCAATTAAATCATACAGGTAGATTGAAAGGAGGGTGATTGGCGGGGGAGCAGCCGCCCTTGCCTTGTCCGTGGCTGGTGAAGGGGTAGAGGGAGGGATGGCTGAAATAATGAGGGGCTACGTGGTTTTGTCGAGCAGTTGTCAAAAAATCGTTATTGAAAATCGTTATGAAACGTTTCACTTTTAGCGAGCCGCGATCGGCCTGCGCAGCGATCAGATGAAGGGGTATGGAGATGACGAAGCGGATGATCCGGCCATTGTCGGTGGCCCTATGCGCCTTGACGGGCCTTCTGCCCGTGGCCGATCAGGTCCAGGCCCAGGAGACGGTGGAACTGGAGGAGATCGTGGTCACGGCGCAGCGTTTCGGCTCTGGCCTGACCCGCGCTGCCTTTGCGCTGGGGGCAGACGATATCGCCACCCGCCCGCTGGGGGCGGATGTCACGCAAAGCCTGGTCAAGGTGCCGGGTATCCAAGTCTCCACCGGTGACGCGCGCGGCGGCAGCTTCTCTTTCGAGATCTATCTGCGCGGCCTGACCGACGAACAGATTGGCCTGACGCTGGACGGCATCCCCACGGGCGACAGCCGTTTCAATGGCGGGTCGCCGCCGCAGCGCTTCATCGAAAGCAGCAATATCGCCCGCATCAATGTCTCGCAGAGCGCCGGCGATATCGGTGCCCCGTCGCGCTTCGCCCTGGGCGGCTTCATCGATTTCGTCACGGTCAACCCGAAGGCGGAGGCCGGTGTGACCGTGGAGGCGGGTGTCGGTTCCTTTGATTTCCGCCGTCTCTATGGCCGGGTCGATACCGGGGAGGTGGCACCCGGCCTGTCCGCCTATCTCTCCGTCTCCGACCAGCGCAACGACATCTGGGCCGGACGCGAGAGCCGCGACAGCCAGCGCCAGCATGTCGAGTTCAAGGCCGTGAAGCAGTTCGACCAGGGCTCCCGGATCAGCGCCCGCGTCTCCTACAACGACCAGGACGACAATGACTTCAACATCGTGACCCGCAACGAATATCTGGCCGACCGCGACAGCGACCGCGCCAATGATGTCCTGACCGGCATCCCGGCCCGCGATATTGATTTCGGCGGCGCCCTGGGTGGCACGCGTCAGGATTGGCTGGCCTATATCAACACGCATCTGGTGCTGGATGAGGGGCTGAGCCTGTCGATCAATCCCTATTACCAGACCCTGGACGGGGAGAGTTTCCGCTATCAGGACCGCTCCCGCATCCTGACGGGCGGTAATCCCTATGCCGTCACGGGCTATAATGCCAATGGCGGCGCCATCCGGCCGGCCCTGACCACGCTGCGCGACAGCAACCGTGTGGGTGGCCCCGCCGACATGCGCGTCACCCCGCGCGACCGGGAGCGCTATGGCGTCACCACCGAACTGAAGGCCGAAGACCTGATCCAGGGCCATTCGCCGCGCATCGGCCTCTGGTATGAAGGTGGCGACAGCTCGGAGGAGCGGGATTTCTACGCTGTGACCAATCCGGCGACGTCCATCGCCTATGACCGCTCCAAGCTGAACTATGTCGAATATGACCGCCACGCCTCGGTGGAGACGCTGTTCCTTTATGCCCAGGATCAGATGCGGTTTCTGGAGGACAGGCTGAAGCTGGATGTCGGCTTCACCTATTACGACATCACCTATGATGCCCGCTCCCCGCTGGAATACCGGGCCAATCTGAAATTCTCGCAAGAGTCCGGCATCAATCCCAAGCTGGGCCTGTCATATCGTCTGGATGACGCGGTGGAAATCTATGGCGGCTATGCGCAGAATTTCGCTGGCATTCCGGAGGATGCCTTCCTGGGCTCCACCGCCGCCATCAATCCCGGTGATCTGGACCCGGTGGAGACGGAGAATCTGGATATCGGTCTGCGTTATGTGGCGGGTGACAGTGCCTTCTCCCTCCAGGCCTATCTGGTGGACCTGAAGAACAATATCGGCATCGTGCCGCGCGACAGCACCACGCCCCTGGACCCCGATGAGGTGATGCGCGGCAATGTCGCCACCCGTGCGGCCAATACCGCCGGCCAGAAGACGCAGGGCATCGAGGTCACGGGCTACCATGATTTCGGCGATCTGGATCTCTATGCCGCCTATAGCTATCAGCGCGCCAAACATGACAACCCGGCCACGGGCAGTGCTGCGCGCAAGGCCCTGGCGTCGCTCGCCATCATCGGCGGGGCCGATGTGCGCGATATCCCGCGCCATTCCCTTTATGCACAGGCCGGCTGGACTCCGCTGGACGGTCTGCGGCTGGAAGGCAATGGCCGCTATGTCGGGCGGCGTGCCGGCGGCCATATCGTGGCACCGACCACGTTCCAGGAGGCGAGCGTGGAATATCTGGGCGGCTACACCTTGTTCGGCGTTACCGCGCAATATGATCTGGATGCGGTGGGGGTGCCGGGGGTGCGCCTGCAATTCAACGCCGACAACCTGTTCGACAAGCATTATATCGCATCGGTTTCCGGTGCCACGGCCACACAGCCGGAATTCGGCCTGACCAGCGGGCCGGCTGTGCGCACGCTGGACCGGTATTTCATCGGGGCGCCGCGCACCCTGACCTTCTCGGTCCGTGCGGAATTCTGATCGTAGATGGCAGGCCGCTTGGCTATCCTGGCCGTCCATGATCAGCAGCGCGGAAGAACCCATGTCCAAACCTATGCCGGGCCATCGGGCGACCCTGAAGGAGGTGGCGAAGGCGGCCGGCGTCTCCGTGGCCAGTGCCTCCTACGCCATCAACGGTACCGGCTCGGTGGGGGAGCAGACGCGTGAGCATGTGCTGGCCGTGGCGGCCAGGCTGGGCTATCGGCCCAACCAGAATGCCAAGGCCATGAAGACGGGGCGCACCGGCACCATCGGCCTGGTGCTGCCCGACCTGACGAACCCGTTCTTTCCGGCCCTGGCCCAGGCGGTGATCCAGGCGGCGCGGGGCCATGGCTATTCCGTGCTGCTGACCGACACGGAAGGGGAGCCGGAGGCCGAGCGTCACGCCATCGACCTGCTGACCGGGCGTGGGGTTGACGGGCTGGTCTGGTTCCCCATCGCCGATGACGGGACCCTGCCATCGCTGGCTGACAATATTCCCGCTGTCGTGTTGGACCGCGCCTTGGCCGGATATGACGTCATCCAGGCCGATTATGCCGAAGGCGGCCGGCTGGCGGCGGAGCATCTTCTGTCGCTGGGCCACCGGCGGATCGGCGTCATCTCCGGCCCGCATGCCGCCTCCAGCGCGCGGGCGCGGGCCGAGGCCGCCATGGAGGCCATCCGCCGCCAGGGTCAACTTGCCTGGCATGTCCACAACGCCTTTGCCCTGGACCTGGAACCCGCCGTGACAGCGGCGCTGGACAGCGACACGGCCACGGCGGTCATTGCCGGTGCCGATCTGATCGCCATCGGTACTGTCCGCCACCTGCAAGCGCGCGGATTGTCGGTGCCGGGTGATGTTTCGGTGATGGGTTTTGACGATATCCCCTGGGCGCAGCTGAACAGCCCGCCCCTATCCACCATCGAAATGCCAGTGGAGGAAATGGCAGTGGAGGCGGTGGACACCCTGCTGCACCGGATCGCCCATCGTGGGGAGGCACGCCGTCGTGTGGTCTTCAATGTCGCCCTGGTCGCACGCGGTTCCACCGGCCCGGCAGGGCGGACATGAGCGTTTGGCGGCGCCTGCTGATCCTCGCTCCATTTGTCTGGCTGGCGGCATGCGGTACGGCGGGCGATCCGCCATCCGGCCCGGATGTGCGATTCCTGGGCCAATACGACATCCCGTCCGGCCTGGACCTGTCGGCGCTGGGCATGCCGGGTGTTCCCTTCGGCGGCATTTCCGGCATCGACCGTGATCCCGCCACCGGGATTTTCCATCTGATCAGCGACGACCGGTCCCAGCGGGGTCCCGCCCGGTTCCTGACGGCGCGGATCGATGCCGACCTGTCGGGCATTCAGGGGGTGACATTGCTGTCCGCCACACCCTTGCGCGATACCGAAGGACGGACTTTCCCTTCTTCCGGTCCGGGCAGGCCAGCTGTCGATCCGGAATCCATCCGCGTCGATCCGGTGACCGATGGCCGGTTCTGGACCAGCGAGGGGGACCCTGCTGCCGGTGGCGATCCGTTGCTGATGCTGGCTGCCCCCGATGGCGGCCGCAGCACTGCCATACCGCTGCCCCCGACCTGGCATTTCGATCCAGCGGGTCGCACTGGTCCCCGTCCCAACATGACGTTGGAAGGGTTGGCCCTGTTCCCCGATGGCAGCCTGATGCTGGCGATGGAGGGACCGCAGGTCCAGGATGGGCCACTTCCGTCACCCAACCATGGCGCCCTGATCCGCCTGACCCGTCTGACGCGCACTGGCCAGGTGCTGGCGCAATGGGCGTATCCCTTGGACCCCATTCCCAGGCTTCCGGACACTCAGCCCGTCGATAATGGTGTGTCGGAGATCGCCCGGCTGGACGAAAGGCGCTTGTTGGTCCTGGAACGGGCGGGGCTGAAGCGGCCTGACGGAAGCTTCACTTTTGATGTGAGGCTCTATCTGGCTGACCTGACCACCGGTGACGATATCGCCGCCGTTCCCGCATTGACGAATCGGCCGGATGTGCGTCCCATCGCCAAGCGCTTGCTCTTCGCGTCGGGCCATCTGCCCGGCGGCTTTCTGCCCCAAAATCAGGAGGGCATGGTGCTGTTTCCTGATCCGGAGACGGGCCGTCAGTTGTTATTGCTTGTGTCGGATGACAATTTTGAGAGGGACCAGCGCAGCCGGCTGCTGCTTTTCGTGATCGGCGGTGATGCCGGGTAGGTGGGGGCTCCCAGCCACTCCCTTCAAACGCACCCGACCTGGTCGATGCGCCCTTTTCATTTCCGGTCGTTCCCGATCATCCGTGCCAAGGCTGTCACGGCTGCCATCGGGTCCGCCTCATCCTCCGCCACTGTCAGGTCGGGCATCACCGGCAGGGGGCAGCCCTGACCAGAGGGGCGTGTGAACAGCACGTCGGGGACGAAGGCGGCCAGGCCCGTGCCGTCCAGGGCCACGCGCCGCACCCGGCCGGTGCTGCAGGACCGGCCGCCCGTCGGTTGCCCGGCGATGGTGGCGACGCCCTGGTCCTGCATAGCGGTCAGCATCAAGATGGCAGACGAATAGCTGCGCGTGCCGGCCAGTATCCAGGCCCGGCCCGGAATATGGGCGGGATTGTCAGGAGAGGGCTGGTAATAGCGCTTGCCCTCGATCATCTTCACCGTCCCGATCACCTCATCAGGTTTGGCGATAGATTTGTGGAGTTTCAAGGCGGCGCTGGAAAAGGTCCGATAGGGCTTTGTGGCGAAGTAGGGCGCCAGCCCTTCGATCCACAGCTTGTCGTCGCCGCCGGGATTGAAGCGCAGGTCGATGATCACGTCGCGGACACCGGCGGTGCGGAAACGGGCGAAAAGCGCCGCCGTATAGGCACGGAATGCCTCCAGCCCCGCCCCGTCGAAACTGTCGACCCGCAGATAGCCGACATTGCCGGGCAGGATGGTGTCGGCTACCGTGTCGGCGAAGGCCGGTTCCGGGTTGATCGCGGCGGGGATGCTGTCGCGACCGGGCAGGGTGACGGTATCGCCGGGTTCGAAGGTGATCCGGTATTCCGCCCCGCCATCGAACATCAGCCAGTGATAGAGGGCGAACCGGTCCCCGGCCAGGGCACGGCGCAGGGCGGGGCTGTCGCCATGGGTGCGGGCCAGGATGGCGCCGACCATGGCGCTGGCGGGCCGGCCGTCGATGGCGGTCACCAGGGTGCCCGCCGGCCGGCCGGCCACGGGCTTTGCCAGGAGCAGCCGGTCGGCGGTATCGATGCGGATATCGATGGGCAGCAGGCGACCGCCGGCCTGGATGTACTCCGTCAGGCGGGCCATGCGGTCGGGAAAGGCCACCAGCAGGTGCCCGTCGCCGAACAGCGGGTTCAGCCGGGCCAGGGCCCGCCATGCCTCGCGCCGGGTCATCGGGCCCGACAGGTCGGCTGCGATGTTGGCGGCCATGGCGGCGACCGCTTGGCGGTCCATGGTGAAGGCGGGGTCTGGGTGCAGTTCCTCGATCGATGCCAGCACGCGCTTCAGGTCGGCACGTACGGTGTCGGCACTGATGGTCGGCTCGGCAGCCTGCGTGACGGCAGCCCAAAGGGTGGCACTGGCCAGCATGGCAAGCGCTGTGCGTCTCATGGCGGTTCTTCCTATGGGGTTTCGCGGCCCAGCGTGTCGATGCGGCGGGATAGCGGGTCGCGGTGCAGATGGTCGATGGCGGATTGCAGCAACGCCGGCAGGTCGGCGCCCAGTTGAGCGGTCAGCCCGTCCAGTGCCCTGGTCATCAAACCCAGATGGGCCGACAGCCGTTCTGCCTCGGCTTTACCTGCCGGCGTCAGCAGGATCAGCCGGCGGCGGCTGTCCTTGGGGTCGGGCTGGCGCAGGGCCAAGCCCTGTTCCTCTAGCGCCGCGATGCGCAGGGTGACCAGCTGATGCTGCTGGCCATAGGCCTGGGCCAGTTCGGTCAGCGATGCCGGCCCCTGATGATGCAGGTACATGACGGCCGAGACACAGATGGCCGGTGTGCGGAAGCCGAGCCGGGCCAGATGCTGGGCACTGTCCTCCGTGATCTGCTGGGCCAGCCGGTCGGCCAGCAGCGCCACGAAGGCCGGGCGGCTTTCGGGGTCCAGGAAGGACAGGGTGAAGGCGGGGGGAGTTTGCGTTGGTTTCATAATGCGCAAATATTTGCGCAAATCTTTTCTGATGTCAATCGGCCATAAAAAAGGGGACGGACCTCGCGATCCGCCCCCCGGAGTGACCCCGTCTCAGCCTCGGGGTTATTCCGCCGCCGCCAGGAAGCCACCCGACTGCCGGTGCCAGAGCTGGGCATAGCGCCCGCCCATGGCCAGCAATTCATGGTGGCTGCCTTCCTCCACCACCTGACCGCCTTCCAGATAGAGGATGCGGTCCATTTCGGTGATGGTGGACAGGCGGTGGGCGATGGCTATGACCGTGCGGCCTTCCATCAGGGTCCACAGAGCCTCCTGGATCAGATGCTCCGACTCGCTGTCCAAGGCGCTGGTCGCCTCGTCCAGGATCAGGATGCGGCTGTCCTTCAGCAGGGCGCGGGCGATGGCCACACGCTGGCGCTCCCCGCCCGACAGTTTCACGCCCTGTTCGCCGACGATCGTGTCGTACCCGGTGGGGCGCTTCATGATGAACTCGTCGGCATGGGCCTTGGTCGCCGCGGCGCGGATTTCCTCCAGGGAAGCGCCCGGCTTGCCATAGGCGATGTTCTCCCCCACGGTGCGGTGGAACACGCCCGGCTGCTGCGGCACCTCCGCCACCGCTTCGTTCAGGCTTTCGCGCGTGACATGGGCGATGTCCTGCCCGTCGATCAGCACGCGGCCATATTGCGGGTCGTACTGGCGGCGGATCAGCTTGACCAGGGTGCTCTTGCCCGCACCCGACCGGCCGACCAGCCCCACCTTCTCACCGGGCTTGATGGTCAGGTTCAGGCCGTTGAACACCTTGGTGCCGTCACCGAAGCTGAAATGCACCTCCCGCAGCTCGATCCCGCCGGCCCGTATGCGCAGCGCCGGGGCGCCCACCGTGTCGGTGATCTCATGCGGGGACGAGACCAGTTCCAACGCCTCCGACAGGGTTCCCAACTCCTCGAAGAAGGATAGCATGCGGTCAGACAGGTGCCAGACCGTATTGGAAATCTGGAAGGCCAGGGTGAAGACCAGCGTGAACTCACCCACCGTCATGGACCCGGCCAGGGTGCGCGCGATGGCGACCCAGACCAGGGCACCCAGCAGCGCCACGATGGACAGCATCTGGAACAGGCGCATGGCCACCAGGAACCAGCGCAGCCGGCGCGAACGGAACCGTTCCTCATTAATGTAATGGCCCAGGAACGACCGCTCGAACGCCGTGCGGGCAAAGCCGCGGATCAGGTCGGCATTGGTGATGGCGTCGATGATCCGGCCAGACGAGCTGGACACCGCCGCACTCATCTTCTCCGACAGGTGGAAGCAATGCCGGGCCAGCCAGCCTGACACGCAGACATAGACCAGCATCCACCCTGCCAGCACCGCGGAGAAGACCGGCGATGCCGTCCAGAGCAGGGCCAACGCCACGGCCAGCAGCACGATGACGCGGATCACGTCCCACATCAGGATTTCGATCACGCCCAGGACGGCATTCGCCCCCTGCTTGATCTTCTGGCCCAGCTTGCCGGCGAAATTATCCTGGAAATAACGGGGGCTGTGCCCCAGCAGCCAGGAGAACATGCGCTTCTGTGCCAGCGCCCGGATGGAGGGCGAGGTGTAGATGTCCATGATCTGATAGACGCGGTACATGCCCATGCTGCCCAGCCAGATGGCCAGCAGCAGCACGAACCAGCTCATGACGCCCAGCCCATGCACGCCCTCGGCCGGCGTGCCACCAGTGGCAGCCGTCAGCGCATCGACCACGGCCTTAAGGGCATAGGGCTCGAACGCCTCGATCCCCTGACCGATGATCACGGTCAGGGCCATCAGGCTGAGGCGCCCGGCAAACTTCTCCCGCACCAGGCCCCACATGAAGGCGAACGGCTTGGGCGGCAGGGGCCTGGTCGGCTCCTGATCCTCCCAGGCGAAATCCTGGTCCTGTCTTTCCAGACTATCAATGCGAACAGCGCGCATCCCGGCGCGCAGCATGGCGGCGAACATCGTCAACCCCGTCTCCGGCACAGGGCCATCCCCGCACCGCACAATACATCCGATATCGGAAGTGATGCGGTATGGTTAGGATTCTGTCAACGGGGAAAAAACTTGGGCGACGGATCAATTGAGCTTGGGGGTGGGGCCAATTCGGAGCGGGGTGGGGCGCCGCTCCGGGCGTATGCAACATCATGCAACGGAAAATCGGGGATGTTTCAGAGCCCGGCGCCTTGCCCCTCCGAATGAAGGGGCCTTACGCAACCATGTGAAACAGGAAAATCGCGATGTTTCAGAGTGTCTGAAAGCATCGCTCCGAATGGCCGACATGGCTATGGCGTGATGGACGCAGCATAGCATGAAGCGTCGCAAAAGTCAGCTTTCGGGCGTATCCCCGAAATGCCCCTCCGCCCAGTAATGCAGCGGCACCAGCAGGCAGGCCAGTTCCCGGCCTGCGTCCGTGAGGGCATAGCCATCGGACTGCTCCACGATCCGCGCCTCACGCAACTCCGCCAGCCTTGTATTCAGCACCGACGGGGAGATGGTCTCGCACCGTTCCTGCAGCGCGCGGAAGCTGATGCCCGGCTGCTGGTACAGTTCCCACATCACCCGCAAGGCCCAGCGGCGGCCCATCAGGTCCAGCAGCTGCATGATAGGGCGGCCGGTGGTGGTGCCCTGGATTGCTGACATGCCTTCTCCGGTCGCTAC
Source organism: Niveispirillum sp. GW835-FHT14G11 (assembly GCF_058793615.1). Taxonomy (NCBI): domain Bacteria; kingdom Pseudomonadati; phylum Pseudomonadota; class Alphaproteobacteria; order Rhodospirillales; family Azospirillaceae; genus Niveispirillum; species Niveispirillum sp. GW835-FHT14G11. The sequence goes on along the minus strand of NZ_JBXAFZ010000012.1, from coordinate 73,814 downwards.
GATTTTCGTAGCGAATCTTACTTCGTTGCGCTACGAATTCTGTAGCACACCTGATGAAGCAGGAGAAATGCCCATGTCCGCGCGCCTTGCCCCTGTCAGCACCCCCTTCGATCCGTCCGTTGCCGCGCAGATCGACCGGCTGCGGCCGCCCGGCGCCCCGCCCTTGGCGCTGTTCACGACGCTGGCCCATAATCCGCGCGTGCTGTCGCGGCTGTTCGCGGGCGGGCTGCTGGATGCGGGCAGCATTTCGGTGCGGCAGCGCGAACTGGTGATCCTGCGCACCTGTGCCCAGGCGGGGGCCGATTATGAATGGGGGGTGCATGCGGCGCTGTTCGCAGGGCAGGCCGGCCTGACGGCGGCACAGGTGGCGGCGACGAAGGCGGAGAATCCGCTGGGGCCGGATTGGTCTGAGGATGATCTGCTGTTGCTGGACACGGCCGACGCGCTTTATGCGCAGGGCGATCTCAACGACAGACAGTGGGCGGAATTGTCGGCCCGGTTCGATGAGGGCCAGATGGTGGAACTGCTGGCGCTGGCGGGATATTATCGCAGCATCGCCCTGATCTGCCGCACGCTGCGGCTGCCGGTGGAAGGTTTCGCCGCGGCTTATTCGCCCGTGCCGGCCTCGGCATAGGCGGTGGCGGGAAGCTTGGGCTGGTAGTAATAGCCGGACTCCATCTTTTCCCGCTCCGCATGGGCGGCGATGCGGTCGATGACGGGCAGGGACCAGGCCGCCGCCAGCAGGCCCGTCCACAGCGCCGCCATCATCAGACGGTCCTTCATCGATTGAATTTTGACCAGCACACGGGACATTTTTGCCTCCATCGCTACCCTTCACCCTGGGCCTTCACCCAGGGTATGCATTAACTGTACCGTCCAATGTTTGCCGGGTTCTTAACGGACCGGTGCCCAAGCGGCGGCAAGGTTGTGACATTGTCAGGGCAAAGGGATAGGGAGGCCGGAATTGCGGATCGTCATGATGGCGCTGGGCTCCCGCGGGGACGTGCAGCCTTTCGCGGCGCTGGCCGCCGGGCTGGCGGCGCGGGAGCACACGGTGCGGCTGCTCACCGATGCCGGCTTTGCCGATCTGGTGGCGGGCAGGGGGGTGACCCTGGTCCCCGTGGCCGGTGACATCCGCCAGGATCTGGGGAGCGATGCCGCCGCGAAGATGTTCGACGAGGGGGCGAGCCCGCTGGCCGTGGCCGGCGCCATGCGCGATGTCAGCGAACGCTACGCCCCAGGCTGGGCCAAGGCGCTGCTGGAGGCGGCAAGGACTGCCGACCTGATCATTCCGGCCGGTGCCACATCCTTCATCGGCGCCACGGTGGCGGAGAAGCTGGGCATCCCCTATGTTCAGGCCTATCCGCAACCCAGCCTGCCCACCAGAGCCTTCCCCAGCCCGTTGGCGCCGCCGCCCAAGGGCAAGGCGCGGGGCCTTGCGAACTGGCTGCAGGGCTGGGCCGTGGCCCTATTCTTCTGGCAGGTGTTCCGACCGGGCGTGAACCGTATCCGGCGGGAGGTTTTCGATCTGCCCCCCTATCCGTTCCTGGGGCCCTACTGGCGGATGCGGCGGGATGGCGGACCGATGCTGTTCGGGCACAGCCCGTCGGTGCTGGCCAAACCCGCCGACTGGCCGGCCGCCGCCCATGTCACCGGCTATTGGTTCCTGGACCATCCGGACTGGCAGATGCCGTTCGAACTGGCGGAGTTCCTGGCCGGCGGGCCGCGGCCGATCTATATCGGATTCGGCAGCATGATGCCGGCTGACGCGGCGGTGAGCAGCGCCAAACTGGTGGCCGCCGTGCGCCGGGCCGGCTGCCGGGCCATCCTGGCCGGCGGCTGGGGAGGGTTGAAGCCGGCGGCCCCGACGCCCGACATCTTCTGGCTGGACGGTGCGCCGCATGACCGGCTGTTCGGCCATGTCGATCTGGTGGTCCATCATGGCGGGGCCGGTACCACGGCGGCGGGTCTGCGCGCCGGCGTGCCGGCCGTGGTGGTGCCGTTCCTGGCCGATCAGTTCTTCTGGGCCTGGTGGCTGGAAAAGATGGGCGTCAGCGGCGGCACCGTCCGGCACCGCGAACTGGATGCCGAAAGGCTGGCGGCGGCCATCCGCCTGGCCCTGGACGATCCCGCCATCCGCCAGCGCGCCGCCTTCCTGGGACGGCGCATCCGGGATGAGGAAGGAGTCGCGGCGGCGGTGCGGGTGATAGAGGGGGTGCTGGGAGCTTGACAGCCCAGACTTCGGCGATACTTCCGCTTCTGCCTGAGGGAACATTGAAGAGAAAAATGGGCCGCCCGGTGAGGAGCGGCCCGAAGTGGGGTGACAAGAAGAGAGAGAACCGTCGCCGTCCCCCTCCCGTGCCGAACGGGGACGTAACGGGTCTGGCCGGCAATCACTTGCCCGGACAGACGGCGCCGCCCGGATCGGCATCCAGCTTCAGGTCGGTGACCGTCAGGCCCAGCCGACCCTCGGTGCTGATCACCACCGGGGCATCGATCGTCGCCATCCGCGCACCGGCGGCGGCGAAGCATTTCAGGGAAATCTTGGTGGTCTGGAAGGTGCCGGGCTTGGCATCCGCCAGCAGCTTGGTGATGTCCAGGCTGGCGCGGCAGTCGCTGCCGCAGATCATCGAGACATGGGCCTTGGCCGTGGGCGCCTGGTCCACGCGATAACGCAGCGACAGGGTGACGTCGCCATTGGACTGGCGCGACAGGTCGATGGGGCGGCCGGAGATGATCAGCGAGCCCAGGCCCGACCCGTCCCAGGTCAACTGCTTGGCATCCTCCTGCGCCGCCACGTCCACCGATTTCAAGTCCACGACCTTGCCCGGGCTGGTGCCGGTGGTGGTGGTGACGCGCAGGTCGCCCACCTTGTCGGCGATGGCCAGCGACCAGGGGGCTGGTGCTGCGCCACGGCGGAAGAAGATGCCGGAGGCAGCGCCCGCACCGGCCGGCACACCCGACACTTCCGACAGGGGGGCCAGATCGCCCTTGTCCTTATAGGTCAGGCCATAGCCATAGGCGAATTGCGGGTCATAATTGGCATCGCCGCGGTTCAGCGGCGTCTGGATTGCGGTCTTGGGCCAGGAGAAGGAGAGCTTGCCGTTGAAGTCACGCTTCACCTTGCCATCCGCGCCCTTGAACAGCACGTCTGCGACGCCATTGCCCTCTGTCCCCGGCAGCCAGGCGGCGACAAACGCATCCGACGCATTGATCTCCGGGTTCACCCACATCGGGCGCCCCGACAGGAACACGGCGACGGTGGGGATGCCCTGGGCCTTCAGCTTCTTCAGCAGGGCCAGATCGGATTTGTCACCCGGCTGATATTCCAGCGTTTCCACATCGCCCTGGAATTCGGCATAGGGTTCCTCGCCGAACACCACGATGGCGACGTCGGGCTTGTCCTTGAAGGCGCCGTCCTTGTCATAGGCGACGGCGCCGCCGGCGGCCGCCACCGCTTGCTTGATACCGTCCAGAATGCTGGTGGCACCGGGAAATTCATCGTTGCGGTTGCCCGTGCCCTGCCAGGAGATGGTCCAGCCGCCCGTCTGCTTGCCGATATTGTCGGCCCCGTCACCGGCGACCAGAACCTTTGCCTTGGGCGACAGCGGCAGGACGCCTCCCTGGTTCTTCAACAGGACCAGCGATTTGGCGACGGCCTCGCGGCCCACGGCGCGGTGCTCGGGGCTGCCCAGGGTGGAAATGGCGGGCACGTCCTTGCGGTCCTTGGGTGCTGGCTTGTCGAACAGGCCGGCATGGAACTTCACGCGCAGGATGCGGCGCACCGCATCGTCCAGCCGGGCCATGGGGATGGTCCCGTCCTTCACCTGGGCCAGGGTGTTCTTGTAGAGCAGTTCCCAGCTGTCGGACGCCATGTACATATCCAGACCCGCGATCAGCGAGGTCGGGCAGTTGAACTTGGTGCAGCCGGGCACCTGGTCATGGGCGTTCCAGTCGCCAACGATGAAGCCGTTGAAGCCCATGCGGCCCTTCAGCACATCGGTCATCAGCTGCTTGTTGCCGTGATGCTTGATGTTCTGCCAGGAGCTGAAGCTGGTCATGATGGTCAGCACGCCGGCATCGATGGCGGGCGGATATCCCGCATTGTGCAGGCGGACCAGATCCTCTTCGCTGATCTTGGCGTCGCCCTGGTCGCGGCCCTGGTCGGTGCCGCCATCGGCCAGGAAATGCTTGGCGGTGGCCACCGTGCGGCCCGGCTTCATCCAATCCTTGGCGCCCAGGGTGCCCTGGATACCCTCCACCACGGCGCCGGCATAGGCGGCCACGATCTCCGGGTCCTCGGAGAAGCCTTCGTAAGAGCGGCCCCAGCGATCATCGCGAACCACAGACAAAGCCGGCGCGAAGGTCCAGTCGATGCCGGTGGCGGCCATCTCACGCGCCGTCACTTCGCCGGTGCGGCGCAGCAGGTCGCGGTCGCGGGTGGCACCCAGCGCGATATTGTGCGGGAAAATGGTGGCAGCACCAATATTGCCGTGGCCATGCACAGCGTCCACGCCGAAAATAACCGGGATCTGGGTGTGGCCGTCACGCTTTTCCACGGAAACCCGGTAGAATTCGTCCGCCAGATCCAGCCAGGCCTGCGCCGGGGCGCGGTCATCGCCATTGGGACCGGAATTGCCGCCCGCCAGGATCGATCCCAGCGGATACTTGCGCAGGTCGGCGGGCTTGATCGTGGAAATATCGCCCTGGATCGTCTGGCCGACCTTCTCCTCCACGCTCATTCCCGATATGAGGGCGTCGATCTTCTTCTCGATCACGGGATCGATCAGGCGCTGGGCTTTGGCGGCGGGCCACTTCTCGGGATGCAGGGTCTGGGCCGGCGTCGCCGGACCGTCGGCGGAAAGGGCCACATTGGCCGAGAGTACCCCACCCAGGCCAGCCACCAGGGCAAGCGCGCTGACAAGGCCAAGGGCGCGGGCCAGCCGCGCGGTTCGCTTCGACGTCACTCTAGGATCCTCCCGATCTGCGTTCGTTATCACGGCGGGTCTTTTCGACCCTTTCCGTGGCTTATGTCTGACATCGTTGTCAGATGAAATGACATCAACCCGCCGGGCTGTCAACGCCCAAGTCTCAACAAATTCGAACCCTCTGGCCCGGATGACGGGGCGAGTGGAAACCCGAGGCTGTCATCCACACTGTCAACGCTGTCATCCCAGATGTCCGATGGTCATCCAGTACCGCCCCTGTCGGGCATCCACGTTACCGCTACCACGAATTCACTATCCTGTGCAAAGCCTTAGGGCGATGGCGCGCAGGCTATGGGTGGAATTTTGTATTGAGAATTGGCAGCGATGTCAATTGACGATCGGGTGCATCGGCGCAGACCGTGTTTCGCTGCGCCTGCGAAGAAACGCCAATGTTTCAGCCATATTCTCCACCTGCATTCAGGGATATGCGGGACTGTGCAATTGATGACAGCGTTATCAAACCCTATTGACTGCGCTGTCAAGATTGTCCAAGGTATGGCCGGGCCATTAATCAAACCATAAAGGCTAATTCGCCCAGAGCCGTGAGGGAGGAGGTAGGCATGGACCCGCCTGAGGTGCGTCCCCATTATGGGGATTAAATAAATCAAAATGCCTTAATGGCCTTAAGTTCTTGTGGGAGGTAAAAGATGTCAATGAAGTTCAAGCCCGGATTCTACCTGGGCTCCGCCGCCGCCATCGCCCTGGCGGTATCCTTGCCGGCCATGGCGCAGCAGGCGCCGGCCCAGCCGGCCGAAGGCGGCGTGCTGGACGAGATCATCGTCACCGGTTTCCGCGCCTCGCTGGCCAATGCGCTGCAGACCAAGCGCAATTCCAACGAGATCATCGAGTCCATCACCGCCGAGGATATGGGCAAGTTCCCCGATCAGAATATCGCGGAAAGCCTGCAGCGCCTGTCGGGCGTGCAGATCGACCGTGACAATGGCCAGGGCACGAAGGTCCGCATCCGCGGCCTGGACCAGAATGTCACGCTGCTGAATGAAGAGATTTTCCTGACCGGTCTGGAAATCTTCACCCTGGGTGAAGGCCAGACTCGCAGCACCGACAGCCTGGAAGGTGTGCCGTCGGAACTGCTGGGCGGGGTGGATGTCTACAAGTCGCCGAACGCCCGCCTGCTGGAAGGTGGCCTGGGCGGCACGGTGAACCTGAAGACCCGCAACCCCCTGGTCCTGGACCCCGGCTATACCATCGCCGGCAACGTGCGCGCGGCCAAGTCGTCGGGCGCCGATGGCGGCTGGAAGCCGCTGGGTGCCTTGGCGCTGGGTTACAACTGGGATGACAAGGCGGCCTTCATCGCCACCCTGTCCTACGACAAGCAGAACAGCCAGACGGACGTCCTGGGGGGTCAGAACCGCGGCAATTGGCGCTTTGCCGAGCGCGGCGACAAGGCCACGGTGACCAAGAACTACTACGCGCCGGAATATCGCTACGTCACCGACCGCGAGCAGACCCGCGAACGTATCGGCGGCTCGCTGGCCGGTGCGGTGCAACTGTCCGATGCTGTGGAAGTGTCGGGCGAATGGTTCCATTCCGAACTGGACATTCTGACGTCGGAAGCCTCGCTGAAGTTCCCGTTCGCCATCGAAAGCCCTGGCCTGGATACCACCAAGCCCTACACGATCGATGAGAATGGTGTTCTGATCAACGGTACCCTGATCGCCAATTCGGCGGAAGCCATCTCTTATGTCCAGAATTCCAAGATCGACAGCGACAATTTCGGCCTGAAGCTGAAATATGACGATGGCGGCAATTTCCGGGGCTCGCTGCGCGGTGCCTATGCCAAGGCCGATCTGTTCTCTGACAGTGCCAACAACGACGTCCGCTATACCCAGTACAGCGTGCCGACGGCCGATGCCACCAGTCCCACCGGCTTCAGCCACAGACCCGCCAACCCGACGGCGCCGGCCAATTACCGGTTCAATTACGCCAACAATGGCGGCACGCTGCCGTCATTCTCCCTGGCCACCACGCCGGACCTCTATACCAACCCGGCTTATGGTTATTTCAAGTCACACTGGGTGTTTGGTGATCGCGCCGACCTGGAGAATTACTCCGTACGTGCGGATGGCGAGTATGACCCGGAATTCATCCCCGCCAGCAACGTGACCCTGTCCACCGGTTATCGCTATGCCTCGCGCGATATCGATTACACCCGTGGCCGTTATCTGGCCGACCTGACCAGCAAGGGTGAGTTGGACGGCACCAAGTTCGGCCAGAAATGGACGCCGTATGGCTATTTCATGGATGGCGCCATCGGCTTCAAGTCCTGCGAACTGCCGGCCGGCACGCCGGGCATTCCGAACGGCTGTAACAACCGCTTCGGCAATTCCGCCCCGCTATTGACCCCGTTCCAGACCATGACGGGTTCGGCCGGCCGGGTGGAGACGATCAACAACTTCTTCTCCTCCGGCGACATGGTCGGCGGCAAAATCCTGGTCCAGGACCGCAGCCAGATGAAGGACGGGGCCGCATGGATCCAGTCCCTGTATCCGTCCACGCCCTTTGCCTTCTATGAGGAGCCGCTGGAAAGCTTCCGTGTCAAGGAAAGCACCCATTCCGGCTATCTGATGGCCGACATCGGCGATCCGGGCGATGGTTATCACATCAATGTCGGCGCCCGCCTGATCCATACCAACCTGACCGTCTATCAGAACCGCGCCACCGATCCGGATCCGGTCTATCTGGGTACTGACAGCTGGAACGGCGTTCTGCGTGACAGCGAGACCGTCGCCAACGAGCGGTCCTACACGGACATCCTGCCCAGCCTGAACATGGTCTTCGACCTGGATGAAGGCCAGAAGGTGCGCTTCGCCGCCTCGCGCGTCGTGGCCCGCCAGAACCTGTTCGAACTGGGTCGTGGTTTCCGCGTGGACTTCACCCGCAACCCGACCACCAACCTGTTCGAAGCTGTCAGCGGCTCGGCCGGCAACCCCGAACTGGATCCGTTCCGCGCCTCGCAGTTCGACCTTGGCTACGAATATTATTTCGGCAGCCAGGGTCTGGTGTCGGCGGTCGGCTTCTGGAAGGAAGTGGACAGCTTCATCGCCAATGAGACCAAGCCCGAATTCGTCCTGGATCAGGCCGGGGGCCGCAACACCCCCATCACCCGCCCGATCAATGGCGAAGGTGGCCGTATCAAGGGCTTCGAGCTCAGCGCGCAGTACGCGTTTGATTTCGGTGCCGGTTTCAACCTGAATTACACGTTCTCCGACAGCAAGTCGCCCTTCTTCAATGATTTCGACACGGGCCTGCCGATTCCGGGCGTTGCCAAGCACGCGTTCAATGGCCAAGTCTATTACGAGTATGAAGGGCTGGAGGCGCGCGTTTCCTACACCTGGCGCAACAAGTCGTTCGCGGGCAATTTCGGCTTCGGCGACGGGGCGGTCACCCGTACGCTGGGTATCTGGAACCGGTCTTACGGCCAGCTGGACGCCCAGATCGGTTATCAGCTGACCGAACAGATCGGCCTGACGCTGGAAGCGATCAACCTGACCAAGGAAGATCAGAGCCAGTATCTGCAGTTCGACAATCTGCCCTTCACCTATAGTTCCGGTTCGCAGCGCATCATGGCGGGCGTCCGGTTCAAGCTGGGCGAGTAGGGGCCGACGGGAGGGCCCGGCGGCGGGGGCACCCGTCGCCCGGTTCGTTTAGGGAGGAAAATGCCCCGCCCCGCCCCCATTCTCCGGCCCCCACCGGAGGATGGGGGCGGGGTGAAGGCATTACAGGGAAAGACGTCCGTGAACGGGCGCGAAAGCAGGGAGTGGTCACTATGGCGGGCAATCTTCCGGGCAGCATCCTGATCGTGGGTGGCGGTACCGCTGGCTGGATGGCCGCGGCGGCACTGGCGCGGGCCGTGGGCCGGCATACGCGCATCCAGCTGGTGGAAAGCAGCGCCATCGGCACCGTCGGCGTGGGCGAGGCGACGATCCCCGCCATCCGCGGGTTCAACCATATGCTGGGCCTGGACGAGGCGGATTTTCTGCGTCAAACCCAAGGCACCTACAAGCTGGGCATCGAATTCCGCGACTGGACGCGGATCGATCATAGCTATTTCCATCCCTTCGGTGTGCATGGTGCCAGCCTGGACGCCAACTATACCCACCAATACTGGCTGCGCCTGAACGCCATGGGGGAGGGCGGGCGGCTGGAGGATTATTCGCTCTGCACCGTCATGGCGGAGCAGGGGCGCTACATGGCGCCGGTCACCGATCCGCGCAACATCATGTCGGTGGTGGGATCGGCCTATCATTTCGATGCCAGCCTCTATGCCGCCTATCTGCGCCGCTATGCCGAGCGCCTGGGCGTCATCCGCCTGGACCGCAAGGTGGTGGATGTGAGCTTGCGCGGCGAGGATGGTTATGTCGAGGCGGTGATCTGCGATGGCGGGGAGCGGCTGTCGGCGGATTTCTTCATCGACTGCACGGGCTTTGCCGGCCTGCTGATCGAGAAAGCGCTGAAAACGGGATATGAGGATTGGACGCACTGGCTGCCCTGTGACCGGGCCTGGGCCGTGCCGTCATCGGGTGACGGGCGCATCACGCCCTTCACGCGATCGACGGCCCGCACTGCCGGATGGCAATGGCGTATCCCGCTGCGCCACCGGGTGGGCAACGGCCATGTGTTCAGCAGCGCCCATATCGGGGAGGGGCAGGCGCGCGAGATCCTGCTGGCCAACCTGGATGGCGAGGCGCTGGCGGAACCCAAGCTGCTGCGCTTTGCCACCGGGCGGCGGCGGCAATCCTGGGTGAAGAACTGCCTGTCGCTGGGATTGGCGTCGGGGTTTCTGGAGCCGCTGGAAAGCACGTCCATCCACCTGATCCAGACGGGGATCACCAAGCTTCTGGATTTTTTCCCCGGCCGGCAGATCGATGGAGCCGAGGTGCGGGAATATAATGCGCTCGCCCAGGCCGAGTTCGAGGCGGTGCGAGACTTCCTGATCCTGCACTATCACGTGACGGAACGGTCCGACAGCGCGTTCTGGAACCATTGCCGGACCATGGACATCCCCGACAGCCTGAAAAGCCGGATCGAGCTGTTCCGCCGGCGGGGTCGGGTATCCACCCGGGCCCGCGCCCTGTTCACCGATACAAGCTGGATCGCGGTGATGCTGGGGCAGGGGATCACGCCGGAAGGGTATGATCCGCTGGTCGATCTGCACCCGCTGCCGGCGGTGCGCGACCGGATGGCGACGATGCGGGCCCGCATCCGGCAGGCGGCAGACGCCATGCCCACGCATGAGGCATTCCTGGGCAAGCTGGCGGCGGCGTGAGGGGAGTTACAACCATCCCCGCCGCTTGAAATAAAAGAACGGCACGATCACCGACACGATCATCAAACCGATGGCCAGCGGATAGCCGAAGGGCCAGTCCAGTTCCGGCATGAAGTGGAAATTCATGCCATAGATGCTGGCCACCAGCGTCGGCGGCAGGAAGACCACCGCGGCGATGGAGAATATCTTGACGATATTGTTCTGCTCGATCCCCACCACGCCCAGCAGCGCATCCAGCTGGAAGGCGATGTTGGAGGACAGGAAGGCCGTGTAATCGGCCAGCGACTGCGCATCCTGGCTCAAGGTCTTCAGGCGCGCCCGCAGGGTCTTGTCGGCCGCCAGTTCGCGCACCGTGGCGGTAAACGCGATGATGCGGGTCAGGGTCACCAGGCTTTCGCGCGCCTTGCCCGTCAGGTCATGGGCCCGCGCGATGCGCTTCAGCAACTGGTGCTGCTGGTCGGAATTGAGATGGCCCTGGTGATCCTCGATCAACAGTTCGCGGGCCACCGCCGTCACGTCGCGGCCCGCCCCCTCCAGTACATCGGCGATTCGGTCCAGGATGGCATCCAGCAGCGCCAGGAAGCTCGACGCGCCATTCTCCAGCTTCACGCTCTGGCGGGTGACCTGGTGGTGGAAGCCGTAGAAGGGCTTGGGATCGTCGAAGCGCAGGGTGATCAACGTCTCGCCGGTCAGGACGAAGGTGATGTCCATCGTCTCCGGCACGGGCGCGTCGGCGCGACACAGCACCGTGGCCGTCATGAAGGCGCCGCCGGCGTCGCGGTAGACGCGGCTCGACAGCTCGATCTCCTTCATCTCCTCTCGCGTCGGCAGGACGACGCCGAAGGTCTGTTCGACCAGATGGCGTTCACTGGCGCTGGGAGCATTCAGGTCGATCCAGCAGGCCTGACGCAGGATTTCCACGGACGGCACGCCATCCATGGGCTCGTTACGACCTTCGATCATGCGGTAGGCGCGGATCATCGGCCTTCTCCCCCGCGTCATAAGCTGCTGACCGTTCCGGCTTTACCCTGTCCGGGGCGTGGGGGGAAGCGAAGTTTCGCCGCAGGTAGGGGCTTTGCGCCCTCAATCGCCGGGCGCCGCCATCCGGCGGCTTGGCTGCGTGGCATGGGCCGCGTGGCGGCAGTCGCCGCCGGCCCCGGAACCCGATGCGATGAACGCACCGGGTTTCGGGGCAACTCAACGCTGGCGTGGCGCGCGCGTTACAGGTACATGCTGGCACCCATGAATCCGCTGCTGAAACTCGCCCTCGAAGCAGGTCCCCTGGCCCTGTTCTTCGTCATCAATTCCCGCTACGGCCTGATGGCCGGTACGGGGGTATTCATGGCCGCCACGGTGGTGGCGCTGTCGGTCAACTGGCTGCTGGAAAGACGGCTGCCAGTGATGCCGCTGGTCGGCTGCTTCTTCGTGCTGGTGTTCGGCGGCCTGACCCTGTGGCTGAATGATGAGCTGTTCATCAAGATCAAGCCGACGGTGGTCAATCTGCTGCTGTCGGCCAGCCTGTTCGTGGGTCTGGCGCTGAAACGCAACCTGCTGAAAGTGGTGCTGGGTGCGGCCCTGGATTTGACCGACGCGGGCTGGCGTGTCCTGACGGTGCGCTGGGCCTGGTTCTTTCTGCTGCTGGCCGTGCTGAACGAACTGGTCTGGCGCAATTTCGGCACGGAGATCTGGGTGAATTTCAAGGTGTTCGGCATCATGCCGCTGTCCATCGCCTTCTCCCTGGCCCAGATCCCGGTGATCATGAAGCACCAGAAGCCGGAGGTGGGCGAGGGGGCCGGGGCACCGTGAGCGGCGAGCGCACCTTCTTCGACGATCTGGCCGTGGGGGAGGTGCAGCGCTCCCGTACCCTCACAGTCGAACGCGAGGCGATGCTGGATTATGCGCGGCGCTATGATCCCTGGGACTTCCATGTCGATGAGCAAGCGGCCGCCGGCACCCATTTCGGCGGCCTGATCGCCAGCGGCGGCTACACGATCTCGCTCTCCTACATCCTGGGGCACGAGACCATGGCCAAAGGCGGCAAGCCCTGGGCCTTCCTGGGCGGTTTCGACTGGCAGCTGAAATTCCAGAAGCCGGTGCGGGCCGGGGACAGTCTGCACCTGACCGACACGATCATGGAACTGACGCCGTCGCGCAAGGGCGGGCGGGGCATCGTGAAGTTTCGGCGCGAACTGTGGAACCAGGCGGCTGAGGTGGTGCTGTCGATCGACATTGTGGGGCTGGTGGCGGCCCGCGACCAGGCAACGCCCGCGTAACAGCGAACCCTTTCCATTTCGCAATGAATTCAGTTGGTAACACCGGAGTAACGTCGGTTGCGCGAGGCCGTCGCCGGTTCCAATGATCCCCCTGTCATTTCCTGATGGGGGTAATCATGTCGCGTCTCGTCCGTGCATCCACGCTCGCCCTGCTGGCCCTGTCGGCGGGTGGGCTGCTGGGGGCCTGTTCGATCAATGTCAATGACGGGGAATATGAGGACGGCCATTACCGCATGCCCCGTACTGCGACCGACCTCTGCCGGCGCGAGGTGGACCGGTCGTTCGGCGACCGCTATCGCATCGCCTTCGAACTGCCGGAACTGTCCACCAGTGGCAATGTCCAGACCGTCAGCCAGCCCTTCACCATGGCCAGCCGCAAGGACGCCTTCGAAGGTCCGCAGCGCCGCAGCCTGCGTTGCACCGTCGTCGATGGCGTGCTGACCCAGGCCGTGCAGAACTGAGGGCGATAGCTGGGAAAACCCGCCCCGCTCTCCCAGCGAAGGCCGGGACCCGGGGGCCATGGGGAAGACGGAGACGCCGCGCTGATCGACGCAGGCTGACAGGTCGGGCCCGTGATCCTGGGTCCCGGCCTTCGCCGGGAAGGCGATTGAGGGGGGCGTTCGGTGAAGCCCGACTGACTGTGGTGTCGCCGTAAAAAGAAAGGCCGCCTTGGGCATCCCCACGGCGGCCTTCATCTTTTACAGCCAACTCTGCCTTACGCGGCGCGGGCGGCCATCAGCTTCTTGATCTCGGCGATGGCCTTGGCCGGGTTCAGACCCTTGGGGCAGGTCTGGGTGCAGTTCATGATCGTGTGGCAGCGATAGAGGCGGAACGGATCCTCCAGCGCGTCCAGACGCTCACCCGTCATCTCGTCGCGGCTGTCGGCGATGAAGCGATAGGCCTGCAACAGAACGGCCGGGCCCAGGTAGCGGTCGCCATTCCACCAGTAGCTGGGGCACGAGGTCGTGCAGCAGAAGCACAGGATGCACTCATAGAGCCCGTCCAGCTTCTCGCGCTCTTCCGGGCTCTGCAGACGCTCGCGCGAGGGCGCGGTGCTCTGCGTCTGCAGCCAGGGCTGGATGGAGGCCAGCTGGGCATAATTCTGGTTCAGGTCGGGGACCAGATCCTTGACCACCGGCTGATGCGGCAGCGGATAGATCTTGACGTCGCCCTTCACCTCGTCGATCGGCTTCAGGCAGGCGAGCGTATTGCGCCCGTCGATATTCATGGCGCAGGAGCCGCAGATGCCCTCACGGCAGGACCGGCGGAAGGTCAGGGTGCTGTCGACATCGTTCTTGATGTGGATCAGCGCGTCCAGGACCATCGGACCGCATTTGTCCAGGTCGATCTCGTACTTGTCCTCACGCGGGTTCTCGCCCGAATCCGGATCGTAACGGTAGATGCGGAAGGTGCGGGTACGCTTGGCGTCCGCCGACGCCGACTTGATGGTCTTGCCGGGCTTGACTTTGGAATTGGCGGGCAGGGTGAATTCGGCCATGGGTCTAACGCCTGTTCAGCAGATGGACTGTCCATACCCACCCGGTTTTGCCGGGCGCGCGCGGGGGTACCCCAGACGCCGGACAACGCCTGGGCAAAAGGACAATAGAAAGCTTGGGCGCAGAAATCCATGACCGATTTGTGCATCGCGGGAATGGACGGGGTGCGGCAAATGCTCCCCTCCCCGCGCGGAACGGGGGGCGATTGCATGCGGTCCGCGCCAATCACCAGGAACCGGACCAACCCCGTCATCCCATATCTGTTCGCCCGTCACGGGATCGCCGCCGATGCCGGGGCGCCGACCTGCTGATCCCGCCGGTATCCGGCTTCAGGTACCGATGGCAAGCCAGTTCACGAAATAGTTGGTGGCGCCGTTGGAACTGGTGATCACAAATCCCTCATTGTTCACATGCGTGACTGTCTCGACATAGGAGGCGCTGTAATTATTCTCCCAGTTCGGCGTCAGTATGACGACGGGTGTGGAATTGAATGGCTTCTGGAAGGTGACCTCGACACTGCCCTGTTGGAATTTTCCCTTGGTCCCGTACTGCACGACGCTTGACGACCCCATCACGGCTTCGGATGGGATGGAGGGATGATTGTGGCTCATTGCGGTCTCCATCGAGTTCGATATATGCCATATACAATTTTAAAGGAGAATATATTACTATTATATATCGTTGAGAATGGAAAGTTAAATTTTTCACCAAGGCAATGGGTGACTTAATGGTGTTATTCAATCAATGAAATCAATGAACTATGGAGATTGATTACAAGTGTAAAGGCCAATTGCAAGTACCCGCTCCCGAACGGCATGGGCTTTATTCCACCTGCGGCGGGCGGACAGGGTGCGGTCTCGCGACCGGCCGCACCCTGTCATCCAGATTATTGAAGGGCTGGTGGGGAACTGTCGATCCTCAGTCCTGATAATTCACGAGCGGATAAGGAATGACGCCTGAAACGGCGCCCACCAGGGCATGATAGCATGGCGGAAAATGCTGCCATTCCAGCATTCCCCAGCCATTGGTTGCCGTCTGCGCGGCATTCTTGGCTCCACCTGCCTCCAGCAGTTGATAGATGGTCTGCGGTGTCGGCAGAGGCGATGGCGCGGTCATCGCATGCTGTCCGTTGGACGGCCGGGCGTAGTGCAGAAGGGCGATTTCCTGACCGGGCAGACCATTGGCCAGCGTGGTGAAATCGGACGGCACCGTCGGGCCGGAGGTGCCCGAGATGTCGGTGTTCGTCGCCGGGTCGGTGGAACCGGTGGGCCAGGTGTAGGTTTGCCAGAGGCTGTTCAGCGTTTGCAGGCTGCTGAAGCCGCACGGAACCACGTCCAACGTGTTGAACCAGTACTGTCCGTAAGGCATCACACCGTCATAGTAGCTGGCGAACGTGCGGTCGCCGGCCGTGGACGGGGCGAACGGGTTGGGATAAACGGCCTGCGCCTTGCCGCTTGCCGTTTCCGCGACCTGCCATTGCAGATAAGCGGACATGATCTGGGTCTGGCAGCCGCCCAGGCTGTGGCCCGTCACGACCAGGGGAACGCCCGGATAGGCATTCAGATAGGCAAGGACGGCGTCTGCGAC
Organism: Niveispirillum sp. GW835-FHT14G11; assembly: GCF_058793615.1. Lineage (NCBI taxonomy): Bacteria > Pseudomonadati > Pseudomonadota > Alphaproteobacteria > Rhodospirillales > Azospirillaceae > Niveispirillum > Niveispirillum sp. GW835-FHT14G11. Next base: position 58,183 of record NZ_JBXAFZ010000012.1, on the reverse strand, counting down.
CGTGCCGGTGACCGTATCGGCATTCGCTACCGCGTAACCCGCTGTCAATTGTGCCATGCGGTTGAACCCGGCCGACGTGCCGCGGGAGACAAACCCGCCATTGCTGACGGTGCCGCTTCCGGCCGGGTTCGGCGCGCCGCTGAAGGCGTCCTTCAGCGAAACCACGGTGAAGGCGTTGAAATCCTGCAGGATCTGCTGGGCAACGGCCGTGGGATCGGCAGCGATGTCCGTGCCACGGATGCAGACCGCGAAAAAGTAGGGGTCCCCTTGGGTGCCGCCGGCTGTGGGCCGGGCGCCTTCGCGGAAACTGACCAGGAAAAGCAGGTTGGAACGGTCATCGGTGATGGCGGGTCCCCAATCCACGTTCCAGTAGCCCGACAGCAGGGTCTTGCCGGTGCTGTCGCTGGGATTGGGCGGCGCCTGAATCGAGCCGTTGATGAAGGCGCCCTCGATGGCGTTGGCAATGGCGTTGGCGTCGGAATTGTTTTCCTGGATGTACGCCGCGGTCGCCAAACCGAGCCAGACGAGGCCGAAAGCAGGCCCCGTGAAATTGTCGGAGGAAAGGGGGGGTGTGTAGGTCATCTGCTGCTCCTATCGGGCCGAGTGGTGGCATAGCCGAAGTGCGCGCGCAACGGATGAATAATGGATAGACGTGCATATTGTCAAATAAAAACTGGTTAAAATATCGTTTATATTGAGTAATTGATTGATAATGAAATATTAATGGATAAGTTAATGCATTAAAAATGCAAATCTGTAAACACGTTAAAATCAATCTGGTAACAATTATTCTGGGCCTGGAACGAGAATTTACCGTAGGTCGCGGATGAGAGTCAGCGACCTACGGAGCAGGCCGCTTTCTGCAGAAAAAAAGGGGCGCCCGGGAAGGCGCCCCTTTCGTACAGTGAATTGTGCCTGGTTATCGCCTCAGTACACACGCTTCTTCGGCGGGAACACTTCCACCTCGTTGGTCAGGGTGTAGAGATGCACCGGGCGATAGTCGATGGACGGCTTGCCGGTTTCATCCACCCAGACGGTGGTGTGCTTCATCCAGTTCTCGTCGTCACGCTCGCTGAAATCCTCACGCGCATGGGCGCCGCGGGATTCCTGGCGGTTGGCGCCGGAATTGATGGTGGCGACGGCCTGGTACATCAGATTGTCCAGTTCCAGCGCTTCCACCAGATCGCTGTTCCAGATCATGGAACTGTCGCTGACCTGGACGTCCGGACGCTTGGCCCAGACTTCCTTCATCTTCTCCACGCCCTCGTCCAGCACCTCGCCCGTGCGGAAGACGGCGCAGTTGTTCTGCATGATCTTCTGCATTTCCAGGCGCAGATGCGCCACGCGGGTGCCGCCCTTGGCGAAGCGGGCCTTGTCCAGACGGGCCAGCGCCTTGTCGGTGCTGTCGTTGGAGATGGTCTTGTGCGGTGCGCCCTTGGTGACGATCTCGGCGGCGCGGATGGCGGCCGACCGGCCGAACACCACGAGGTCGAGCAGGGAGTTGGAGCCCAGGCGGTTGGCGCCGTGGACCGACACACAGGCCGCTTCGCCGATGGCCATCAGGCCCGGGACCACCTGGTCCGGGTTGTCGGCGGTCGGACGGATGACCTCGCCACGATAATTCGTGGGGATGCCGCCCATGTTGTAGTGAACGGTGGGCAGAACCGGGATCGGTTCCTTGGTCACATCCACGCCGGCGAACACGCGCGCGCTTTCAGCGATGCCGGGCAGGCGGGCATGGATGACGTCGGGCGCCAGATGCTCCAGGTGCAGGTGGATATGGTCCTTGTGCTCGCCGACCCCGCGACCCTCGCGGATCTCGATGGTCATGGAGCGGCTGACCACGTCGCGGCTGGCCAGGTCCTTGGCGGACGGGGCGTAACGCTCCATGAAGCGCTCACCCGCACTGTTGGTCAGGTACCCGCCTTCGCCGCGCGCACCCTCGGTGATCAGACAGCCGGAGCCGTAGATGCCCGTGGGGTGGAACTGCACGAACTCCATGTCCTGGAGCGGCAGGCCGGCGCGCAGCACCATGCCGCCACCGTCGCCGGTGCAGGTATGGGCCGAGGTGGCGGAGAAATAGGCGCGGCCATAGCCGCCGGTGGCCAGCACCGTCTGGTGGCCGCGGAAGCGATGGATGGTGCCGTCATCCAGGTTCCAGGCCAGGACGCCGCGGCACACGCCTTCCTCGTCCATCAGCAGGTCGAGGGCGAAATACTCGATGAAGAATTCGGCGTGGTGGCGCAGGCTCTGCTGATACAGCGTATGCAGCATGGCATGGCCGGTACGGTCGGCCGCCGCACAAGTGCGGTAGGCCTGGCCCTTGCCATATTCGGTGGTCATGCCGCCGAAGGCGCGCTGGTAGATCTTGCCCTCGGCCGTGCGCGAGAAGGGCACGCCCTGATGTTCCAGCTCGATGATGGCGGGGATGGCCTCGCGCACCATGTACTCAATGGCGTCCTGGTCGCCCAGCCAGTCCGACCCCTTGACGGTGTCGTACATGTGGAAGCGCCAGTCATCATTGCCCATGTTGCCGAGTGCGGCCGAGATGCCGCCCTGGGCCGCCACGGTATGGCTGCGGGTGGGGAACACCTTGGTGATGCAGGCGGTCTTCAGCCCCTTTTCGGCCATGCCGAAGGTGGCGCGCAGACCGGCGCCACCGGCACCGACGACAACCACGTCATATTCGTGGTCGATGATCTTGTAAGCGGTCGCCATGATGTCAGGCTCCGAATGCGATCTTGAGGACGGCGAAGGAGGCGGCCAGGAACAGCACCAGCGCCAGACCCTTGGTCAGGGCGATGGCGGCAACCTTGGCCAGCTTGCCGTGGATATAGTCCTCGTACACTTCCTGCATGCCATAGGCGGCATGGTGGAAGGTGAAGCCCAGGAACAGCACCGTCAGGATGACGGGGCAGGGCTGCTTGAAGGTGGCGATCACCTCGTCATACGGTGCGCCGATCAGGCTGATCACCAGGATGGTGAACAGGACCGTCAGCACGGCAAGCGCGGCAGCGCCGATGCGGTAGGCCAGCCAGTGCTGGGCACCCACCTTGGCGGAACCCAGGCCGCGGGCGCGGCCGATGGGCGTGCGGAAACTGTTGGTATCGTTGGCCATCATGTCCCCCGTCAGACCGCGAAAGCCACAACCCAGGTGGCCACGGTGGCGATGATCGCCGCCCCGATGACCAGCTTGGCGCTGCTATAGGACTGTTCCAGGGTCAGCATCCTGACGCCGTCCCAGATCAGGTGGCGGATGCCGTTGAACAGGTGATACCAGAGGGCCGCCGTCCAGCCGAACATCAGCAACAGGCCGATGGGCGAGGCGATGAAGCCGCTGGCCGTCTCATAAGCATCCGGACCGGCGGCGGCGGCAACGAGCCACCAGACCAGCAACAGCGTGCCGACCGTGAGGCCGATCCCGGTGATGCGGTGGACGATGGAGGTCAAGGCCGGCAGCGGCAGCCGGTAGACCTGCAGGTGGGGGGACAAGGGCCGTTGCCGTTTGGCCGCAGGCGTATCGGTCATCTCTCTTTCGTCCTTGGTGCGTGCCGGGGTTTGCCCGTGCTCCCGCCCCCGCCAGGGGTGGGGATACCCGGTGGACGGACCACCGGCGGCTTATGAGACAAAGAAATCGCCCGAGTGACTTACGCCGAACCCCCGTCCCCGTCAACGCTTCGGCACTGCGGCAAAGGGCGTGACCGCCCCCCGACCTTGGCATGGCGCCCTTGTTTTTCAGCATGGCAGCATGTTGTTCTTCCGCTTTCTGCCCAGGGACCGCCATTCCATGCTGTCGTATGATCGCATCCAGGACATTGCCTTGTTGGAGGATCTGTCGATGACCGCCTGGCCGGCGCCGCGACGCATCGTCCATGGCGGCTGGGCGCTGTACTTCGCAGCCGGCCACACGGGCCGGGCGAATTCCGCCAATGCCGTCGTGCCGCTGGCAACCATCGATGATGCCACGATCGACCTGTTCGAGGCGGAATATCGCCGCCAGGGGCTGGCGCCCATGTTCCGCCTGACGCCCCTGTCACCGCCCGACCTGGGGGGCCGGCTGGCGACGCGCGGGTACAAGATTGCCAGCGAAAGCAAGGTGCAGTTCCGGTCGCTGGACGGGTTGGCCGGGGCGGCGCCCGATGCGGCGGTGCGGGTGCAGGACAAGCTGGACCAGGCCTGGATGGATGCCTATCGTCGCATGGTGCCCGTGCCGGAGGCGGAGATGCCGGCGCTGCTGTCCATCCTGACCGGCATCGCCGTCCGTAAGCAATTTGCCACCCTGTGGCAGGACGGGCAGCCGGTGGCGGCCTGCCTGGCGGTGCTGGATCGCGGCTGGGCAGGATTCTACAAGGTTGCCTGTCGGCCCGACCGCCGCGGCCAGGGCCTGCCGCGGCGCCTGATGGCGGATATGATGGCCCGTGCCGCGGGCGAGGGGGTGGCGGGTGCCTATCTCCAGGTCGGGGCCGCCAACGCGTCGGCGCTGGCGCTCTATGCGCGGCTGGGGTTCCGGCACCTGTATGATTATGCCTATGCGAAGCAGTCGTAGGTCAGGTCGAGGGCGTCAGCCCGAGCCCTGACATTCTTTGGTACTGCCGCTTGTCAGGGCTCGCCTTCGCTCGACCTGACCTACGGCTCTTACGCCGCCAGCACCCCCGCCCCCACCACCAAGCCCGCCGCGATCAGGGCGGAAATGGCGTAGAGCGCCATGGCGGCCCGCAGGTCGCGGGGCATGGCGCGGGCGCGGCCATTGCCCAGCCAGGGTTCCTTGACCACCCTTTCCCCCTCCCGCCGCGGGCCGGCCACGGCCAGATCCAGCACGCCGGCGAAGGCGGCGACCGGCAGGGCGTCGGCACCCATCGGATGGCCCTTGGCCCCCCTGGCATCGCGCAGGCCGCGCAGGGCATTGGCGCGCGGCACGAAGCTGGCGGCCAGCAGCACGACCAGGGCGGCGATCAGGGCCGCAGGCAGGCCCAGGATGGAGGTCAGGCGGCGGGCCAGCGCCCCGAAATGGGCATGGCGCGGTGTGTCATGGCCGATGATGCGGGCGGTACCGTCCAGGGCTGCCCAGGCCAGCAGCCCGGCCAGCCCGAACAGGGTATAGAACAGGGCGGGCGCCACCACCCCATGGGTCAGGGCACGGGCCGCCCCCTCCACCCCGGCGCGGACGGCACCATGCTCGTCCAGGCTCCAGAGCTGCCGGTCGGTCAGGGGGCCGACGGCATTGCGCGCCGCCTCAATATCATGGCCTTCCAGCGCCGCCACGGTACGCCCCATAGCGCCCCAGGGCAGGCGCAGGGTCAGGCAGCGGACCAGCACCAGCAGTTCCACGAAGCCACCCGCCGGGATATGGCGCACCACCACCGACAGGCAGAAGCCCACCAGTGCCCCCAGGAACAGCAGCGCCAAGGCGATCACCGACCCGCGCGCCCGGCGCACCCCGTCCGTTCGGTCGATGCGGTTCAGGCGGCGGTCATAGCGGACCACGGCGCGGGCAGCCAGATCGGCCGGCCCCGGCAGGAAGCGGCGAAGCCAGGCGCTGTCGCCCACGCAGGCATCGACAACCAGCGCGATAACCAACAGCAGCAGGGCATCCACCCCGCCGGAATAGGGCAGCAGCATGGGGACTTCCACGCGGGACAAGGGTGGATAGGGTGTATCCGCCCGGGCGCGGCGGGGGAAGGGGTTACCGCCCCGCCTTCGGCCAGGTGATCGTGTCCACCGATTTGCACTGATCGCAGACCGCGTGCCAGTCGCCATGGGTGGTGCCGCAGGACGTGCAGCGCCAGCGGGGATCGGGGGTGGCAGACATGGCTTGGTTCAGGAAGGCCTGGACCTCCGGCCCTTCGCCCTTTTCCGCCCGCGCTACATCGGCCAGGCGGCGATAGACGCGGGTGGTGGGGGCCAGCTCGCGGGCTTTTTCCAGGTGGCTGCGCGCCACGCCCCACAGTTTGGCATTGATCGCCGCCTCGCCCAGGGCGAAATGCGCGTCGGCCTGACCGGGTTTCAGGGCCACCATCCCCTCATACCGCTTGACCAGCGACAGGGGATTCTGGTCAGCCGATGCCTCCCCCCAGGCCTTGGCCAGGTCGGGATGCGGCGACAGGCGCCAGGCCTGTTCCAGCACCTTGCCGGCCTTGGCATGTTTGCCGGCCTTGGCCAGCAGGCGGGCCAGCAAGGCGGCTGCCGGTACCCGCGCCGGGTCCAGATCGAAGGCGGCCTGGGCCGCCTGCAGGGCCGACTCGGGCCGGCCGGATGAGGTGGCCTGACGCGCCTCCTCGATCAGCAGGGCGGCGCGGCGATGGCCGGCATCACTTTTATCGATGGCCTTGGATTTCTGGGCCTTGACCAGGGCGGCATCGGCCTCCAGCCAATTGCCGCCGCCGGCCTCCAGCTCCGCCAGGGCCTTGGCGGGCCAGTCGGCCTTGGGGCGCAGTTCCAGGGCGCGGCGGGCATGGTCCAGCGCCGCTGGCCGGTCGCCCTGTCCCATGGCCTGGGTCAGCAGCGCCCGCCGTGCCGCCAGTTCCGTGGCCGGCTTGTCCAGCATCGCCTTGTAACAGGTGGCGGCCCCGGCGGCATCGCCGCGCAGTTCGGCGGCATGCGCGGCCAGCGGCAGGGTCAGGGACGGTTCGCGCAGCAGCTTCTCCGCCGCCCGGACCGACTTGGTGGCAATGTCGGCATCGCCGGCCGCAACGGCCACCCAGCCCTGGGACAGCGCGCGGAACCCGCCCTCACGCCGGTTGCTGTTGCGGCGGCGGCCCAGCGCGCCCGGCCCGCCACGCAAGATGCGCCAGACCCGGCCCAGCGTGGCGGCGATCCAGGCCAGCAGCAGCACCAGGATGGTGGCGATGCCCACTGGCATTTCCGCCACATAATCCAGCCATTCGATGGTGACTCGGCCCGGCCGTTGGGCCAGCCAGACGGCCGCGGCGACCAGGATGCCGATCTTCAGGAAGAAAAGCAGGGATTTGCGCATCAGCGGTTCTCCCCGTCCTTGGCGGTGCCGGCCATGCGGGCCAGCGACAGGTCGGCCAGGGTGGCGGCGGCGGCCTCCGCGGCCATGCGCGCCTCGGCCAGCCGCAGCCACTCGGCAGCGGGGGCGGCAGCGTGGGCAGGCAGCTTCTCCATCTCCTCCACCGCGCGCGGCAGGTCCCCGGTCAGCAGTGCACCCTCGGCCCGCGCCAGCACGGCGTCGGCATCGTCGCCCGCCACCTCACCCGAGGCACGGCGCAGGGTGATGACGCTGGCCAACCGGCCCAGCACCCGGTCGGTCCAGTGCGCGCCCTCCCGGTCGCGGTCGGCGCGCAGTACGGCAGGGGCCAGCAGGCGGAACTTCTCCCGCAGCTCGATATCCCCGGCCAGGCCGGTCTCCGCCGTGGCGGAAAGCGGGGCCAGCAGGTCCAGCAGGCCGGTATCGTTGGCGGCCAGCGCCTGGGCGGCGCGCAATTCCCGGCCATAGGGCCGGCCGGCGCTCAAGGCCGCCTGCAATTGCCCCACGGCGATGATCAGCGCCTCGCCCACGGCACCCATCTGGCGACGGGTTTCCAGCATGGTCAGACGGGGGATCACCTCCGCCGACACTTCCTCCAGCGTCTGCACGCGGTGGGACAGCGGGCCCAGATCCACGGCCTCGGGCTTGCGATCCTCCAGGGCGGTGATGCGGTCGGCCAGCGCCTCCGTCGCGGAGATATCCACGCCGCCCTGGGGGTCAGGGCCGGTGTCGGGCACCGGCTCCCGCGTCACGACATTGGTGTCGCCCGACAGCCGGGCCTCCAGCGCGTCCTGGCGCCTGGACAGGCTGTCCAGCGAGGCCAGCAATGCCTGCTGGCGCGTCTCCACGGCGGCGACGCGGGTTGACAGGGGCGAGATGTCGGTGCCGGCCGGCGGCGGTGCGGTGTGGTCCAGCCAGACGCTGTAGCCGGACAGGCCGGCCGCCCCCAGCGCCACCAGCAGCGCGGTACCGCCCAGCAGGCCGCCGCCACGCTTCACCACCACGGGGGCGGTAGGCGCCGGCGGGATGGGCTTTGCTGCCGGCTTGGGTTCCGGTGCGGGCTTCTGGCTGGCGATGTCGCGCTCCAGGTCTTCCAGGCTCATGCCTTTGCCCGTCTTCTCATTGTCACTCATTTCTCAAAACTCCCCCTTCACCGCCGGCAGCAGGGCCAGCAGGCTGGCCGCGTCCGGCCAGGCCGCGACGCGGATATCGGCGAAACCGAAATCCATCGCTTCCCCGGCCACGACGGCCGACAGGCACAGGGCCGTCCATCCGCCAGACAGCGGCGACAATCCGGCCATTTGCGCCAGCCTAACAAACAGACCGGCCGTGCGCGGCGAAAAAAGCGTCACATAGGCCACCCGACCGTTGCGCAGGGCATCCAGCGCCTCGGTTGGAAACCCGGTGGCCGCCACCGCCTGATAAGCGGTCACCCTTGTGACAACAACGTCGGCGGGTAGGAGTTCCCCCGCGACATCCGCCCCCGCCACATGCAGGACATGGCCCTTGCCGGCCAGCAGCCCGGACAAGGACGCCACGTCACCGTCGGCGCTGTACACATCGGTGAAACCCAGATCCCGTGCCAGCCCGGCGGTGCGGGCACCGACGGCGTAGAGTGGCGTGCTGCGTTGATCCGTGCGTGCCGCCAGGGCTCGCACCCCGTTGGCCGACGTAACCGCCACCGCATCGAATCCCGACAGATCGATGGCCGGGCCCGGCAGGGGTTCGATGGTCAGCATCGGCGCCAGGACGGGGCGATAGCCAAGGGCGGACAAGGCTGCCGCCGTCTCCACGGCGCCGGGTTCCGGTCTGGTGACGAGGACGCCCGTCACACCACCGGCCCGTCGGGGGTCGCGTGCTCGAAGAAGGCGGCCGGCAGCTTGGCTTTCAACTCCTGCCCGGCATCGATACCCATGGAAAGGGCGTCGGCCTTGTTGCCGGCGCGGCCGGTGGTGAACCATTGCTGGCCGTCGGGCCGGATGACCAGCGCCGTCAGAGACAGGGCATCGCCGTTGATCAGGGCGAGTGCGGCGATGGGCGTGCGGCAGGACCCGTCCAGCGTGGCCAGCACCCCGCGCTCCGCCATCACCCGCAACGCGGTTTCCGCACAGTTCAGCGCGCGGATGTAGCGATTGGTACGGTCGTCCCCGATCCGGGTTTCAATACCGATGGCCCCTTGTGCCACGGCCGGCAGCATCTGGTCTTCGGACAGCACACCCGTTGCCTTGGATTCCAGGCCCAGACGGTTCAATCCGGCCATGGCCAGCAGGGTGGCATCGACCAGCCCTTCCTCCAGTTTACGCAACCGCGTCTGCACATTGCCGCGCAGGGGTATGACGCGCAGGTCCGGGCGGCGCATCAGCACGATGGCCTGTCGACGCAGGCTGGCCGTACCGACCAGCGCGCCGGGGGCCAGCTCATCCAGACTGGCGGCCTTCGGGCTGAACCAGGCGTCGCGGTGATCCTCACGCGGCAGATAGGCGGTGATTGCCAGTCCGTCGGGCAGGCTGGTGGGCACGTCCTTCATGGAATGGACAGCCAGATCGACGGAGCCGTCGATCAGCGCCTGCTCGATCTCCTTGGTGAACAGGCCCTTGCCGCCCGCCGCACTCAAGGTGCGGTCGAGGATGCGGTCGCCCTCGGTCTTGAAGGTGACAATCTCCACGGCGCCATCATCCGCCAGTTCCGGAAAGGCGGCGGCAAGGCGGTCGCGGGTTTCGATGGCTTGCGCCAGCGCCAGGGGGCTGCCGCGCGTGCCGATGCGGAGAAGGGCTTTCATGATCCTTTCAATACCGCTTCTGCGCGCCGTGGGGAAGCCCCCGGACCGGTTCAGCGCTTGTCCGCCGCCTGTGCCACCGCGCGCTGGTACGCCGGGCGGGCCTGCATGGCCTTCAGCACGCGCCAGATGTTGGGGTGGCTCTGCGCCGTCACGCCGGCACGCAGGGTGGAAACCTCCAGCGGGAAGCTCATCATGATGTCGGCGGCGGAGAATTCCGCGCCGGCCAGCCAGGGGGAACGCCCGGCCTCCTTCTCCACATAGTCCAGCTGCAGCGCCACCTGTTCCTTCACCATGCCGCGGATCGGCAGGGCCAGCAGGCCCATCTTGTCGGCGATCAGCTTCAGCAGCAGCTGGGGCATCAGCGAGCCCTCCGCATAATGCATCCAGTAGCGATAGCGCCAATGCGCGTCCGTGTCCGACGGGGTGGGGGCCAGATGCGGGGCGCGGGTCGCCAGCAGATATTCAATGATCAGGCCGGTTTCGGCCAGGACCTTGCCATCCACCTCCACGATGGGCAGCTTGCCCAGCGGGTGCAGGTCACGCAAGGCGGCGGGGGCCCGCATGGTCTTGGCGTTGCGGCGGTGACGCACGACCTCGTATTCCACGCCCATCTCCTCCAGCAGCCAGAGGATGCGCAGCGAGCGGGAGATGTTCAGGTGATGGACGCGGATCATGTGGTGCCCCCCATTGGTTGGTTATCACAGCGGAATAGCACGGTCGTGCGCCTTGTCAATCAGCCCAATGTCATCGGCATTCTTTCCGGCAATGGCAGGGATGCCGTGGCGTGCTTGCAGGCAAGGGCCGCAGCCCCTAGTTTCTGGTCCATGAAAGTCCTTGGCATCGAAACCAGCTGTGATGAAACCGCCGCCGCCATCGTGGAAGATGATGGGGAGGGGCCGGGCCGTGTCCTTTCCAATGTGGTGCTGAGCCAACTGGACGACCACCGCCCCTATGGCGGGGTTGTGCCGGAGATTGCGGCGCGGGCACACCTGCAGCATCTGGACCGGCTGGTGCGTCAGGCGCTGGACGAGGCTGGCGTCGGTTTGGGCGAACTGGACGGCATTGCCGCCACGGCCGGGCCCGGCCTGATCGGCGGGGTGATGGTGGGGGTGATGACGGGCAAGGCGCTGGCCGCCGTCACCGGCCTGCCCTTCATGGCCGTCAACCATCTGGAAGGCCACGCGCTGACCGCGCGGCTGACCCATGGGGTGGCGTTCCCCTTCCTGCTGTTGCTGGTGTCGGGCGGGCATTGCCAGTTGCTGGCGGTGGAAGGGGTGGGCCGGTATCGCCGCCTGGGCACCACCATCGATGACGCGGTGGGCGAAGCGTTCGACAAGTCGGCCAAGATCATGGGCCTGGGCTATCCGGGCGGGCCCTTGATGGAAAAGGCGGCGGCCGGCGCCACCGATCCCGGCCGTTTCGACCTGCCCGTACCCATGAAGGGGCGGCCGGATTGCGATTTCAGCTTCTCCGGCCTGAAGACGGCCGTGAGGCGGCATGTGGAAATGCTGGGGGGGACGCTGTCGGATGCCGACCGTGCCGATCTGGCGGCATCGTTCCACAAGGCGGTGGGCGACAGCCTGATCGACCGCTGCACCAAGGCCATGAAGCATTTCAAGGCGGCGTTCCCCAACGGGAATACGCTGGTCGTGGCCGGCGGCGTGGCGGCCAATCAGGTGCTGCGCGCCAGGTTGATGGATCTGTGCCGGCGGCACCGGTTCGACTTCGTGGCCCCGCCCCTGGGCCTGTGCACCGACAATGGCGCCATGATCGCCTGGGCCGGGCTGGAACGGCTGCGGCTGGGCCTGACCGACGGGCTGGATTTCGCGCCGCGGCCAAGGTGGCCGCTGGACCCGAACGCCAAGGCGGCCCCATTCGCGGGGGTGAAGGCGTAACGCCTTCACCCTTCGTCAGATCAATCCATGAAATACCGGTCCAGCGCCTTCAGGTCGGCATCCAGCTCATAGACGATGGGCTTGCCGGTCGGGATTTCGAACTGGACGATCTCGTCATCGCCCATGTTCGACAGATACTTGACCAGACCGCGCAGGCTGTTGCCATGGGCGGCGACCAGCACCCGCTTGCCGGCCTTCACCTGCGGCGCGATGATTTCGGTCCAGTAGGGCACGACGCGCGCCACGCAATCCTTCAGGCTTTCGGTGCGCGGCAGCTGGTCCTTGGACAGGTCGGCATAGCGCGGGTCGGCGTCGGGCAGACGCTCGTCATCCTCCGCCAGCACCGGCGGGGCGATGTCATAGGAACGGCGCCAGATCTTCACCTGATCGGCGCCATGCTTGGCCGCTGTCTCCGTCTTGTTCAGGCCCTGCAGGCCGCCATAATGGCGCTCGTTCAGCTGCCAGCTCTTGAACTGTGGCACCCAGATGCGGTCCATGGCCTCCAGCGCCAGATTGCTGGTCTTGATGGCGCGCTTCAGGACCGACGTATGACAGATGTCGAAATCCAGCCCGGCCGCCTTCAGCTTGACACCGGCCTCCTTGGCCTCCTCCACGCCCTGGGCTGAAAGGTCCACGTCGGTCCAGCCGGTGAACAGGTCCAGCTGGTTCCACAGGCTCTGGCCGTGACGGATCAGGACAAGCTTCGTCATCTCCCACATTCCCTTGTGCTTTGCCCCGGCGGTGGGGGCGTTATCGATACTGGCCTGCGTCCTACCATACGGGAACGGCGTTGGCCAAATAGCAGGGCGGCGGCTTGTTAGGCCGCCGCTGAAATCACTTTATATCCGATCAATCCGCCGGGCCGATATGGCCGTCGCGGATCATGACTTCGGCGATCTGCACGGCGTTCAGGGCCGCACCCTTGCGCAGATTGTCGCCCACCACCCACAGGTTCAGGCCATTTTCCACCGTGCTGTCCTCGCGGATCCGGCTGATGAAGACATTGTCCTCGCCGGCGATTTCAACCGGGGTGATATAGCCCTCGTCGGCGCGGTGATCGACGACGGAGATGCCGGGGAAGGCACGCAGGGCGCGGCGGGCCTCGTCGGCGGTGATCGGGTTCTCGAACTCGATATTGATCGCTTCGGAATGGCCGATGAAGACGGGCACGCGCACGGCGGTGGCGGTCACCTTGATGGCAGGGTCGAGGATTTTCTTGGTCTCCACCACCATCTTCCATTCTTCCTTCGTCATGCCATCATCCATGAAGACGTCGATATGCGGGATGACGTTGAAGGCGATCTGCTTGGTGAATTTCCGCTTTTCCACCGGATCGTTGACATAGATGGCGCGGGTCTGGGTGAACAGCTCGTCCATCGCCTCCTTGCCGCCGCCCGACACCGACTGGTAGGTGGAGACGACGACGCGGCGGATCTTGGCCAGGTCGTGCAGCGGCTTCAGCGCCACGACCATCTGGATGGTGGAGCAGTTGGGATTGGCGATGATGCCCTTCTTGCGCCAGCCCGACAGATGGTGCGGGTTCACCTCCGGCACGACCAGCGGCACGTCCGGGTCCATGCGGAAATGGCTGGTATTGTCGATGACGCAGGCGCCGGCGGCGGCGGCCTTGGGCGCGAACTGGGCGGAGATCTTGGCGCCGGGGGAGGACAGCACGAAATCGGTGCCGGCAAAGTCGAACTTGGCCAGGTCCTGGACCTTCAGCACCTTGTCCTCGCCGAACGACACCTCTTGGCCGATGGAGCGTTCCGAGGCCAGGGCAACCACTTCCGACACCGGGAATTTCCGGTCGGCCAGCGTCTGCAGGATTTCCCGGCCGACATTGCCCGTGGCGCCAACGACAGCGACCTTGTAACCCATTTTCCCGGCCCTCAATTCCATAAGGTGAAACAGCGGGGCGACGGCGAAACATCGTTGCGCCTTGACAAGCCCCGGCGAACGCTTTGACTTATTCGCTGGGCGTCAAGATGGCAAGATAATGAACCAAGCGCCCATGTTGCGGGAGGAATGCAGCCATGGCACAGCGCGAATATCAGACGTTCGAGGCCTTCTGGCCCTTCTATCTGCGCGAACATTCCAAGCCGGTGACACGCGCGTTTCATTATGTCGGCAGCACCATCGCGCTGGGATGTCTGGTGATGTTCGGTACGACCATGGACCCGCTCTGGCTGATCGGCATGCCGCTGTCGGGCTATTTCTTCGCCTGGCTCTCCCATGCCGCGGTGGAACATAACAAGCCCGCCACCTTCACCTATCCGCTTTGGTCGCTGATCGCCGATTACCGGATGTATTTCCTGTTCGTGGCCGGAAAGCTGGGGCCGGAATTGCGCCGGGCGGGGATTGATGGTTAATAGTTCGGCAGACCTTTGAAGCCCCGGGGACCCGTTCAGTGCCATCCATCCAGGAGATCATCGCCCAGTCCATCAAGGACGCGGACAAATCCTTCTTCAACGAGGATTATATGAAGCAGGCCAAGTCCGTGGTCGATGCGCTGCGCAAGGCGGGGCTGGAGGTGGTGCCCGTCAAGCCGCCGGATGAGCTTGTCACCTACGCGTCGGAGAACATCCCCTTCGGCCGGCTGCGGCCCACCGATTTCATCCGCACGATGTATTCGGTGATGGTGGCCAACGCCCGCAAGTTTGTAAGCTGACAGCCCCCTGGAACGGGCGCGGAAACGTTTTTTTTGGCACAGTTTGCAAAACGAAAAGCTGTGGATATGACCGTTTGCGTCCCATACTTGGGTGTGCAAGCGGCAAAAGCTCTGTCATAGTTGGATGATCAGGGTGCCGGATCGGCCCCTTCACGTAACGTCCTTGGGAAGGTGGGCAGGCTTGACGGCGGAGGCGGCACAACCGGCGGACCCGACATGGCGTCGCCCCTCCCCGGAGGAGTTGGTCGAGGCCCTACGCCGTCACGTCAAGTTGATGGACGGCCGCATCGGTGGCCAGCGGGCCATCTTCGTGCTGTGTGACCTGCGCGGTGTCAACCTTTCCAATATGGATCTGCGCAGTGCCGAACTGACCGGGTCGCGCTTCGACCAGGCGCAGATGGTGAAGACGCGCCTGGTCGGGGCCAACCTGTTCGCGGCCGACCTGCGGCTGGCCAATTTGCAGCAGGCCGACCTGTCCAAGGCGGATATGCGCGGGATCACCATGCGCGGCGCTGACCTGACCAAGGCCAAACTTCGCGATACCGACGTGCGCGAGGCGGTGCTGGCCGTCTATCGCGGGGGCAAGCCCTTGCCCCAGGCTTTTGACGGGCGCATCCCCAACCTGGCCGCCGTCATCGCCGCCCATGCCGATTTCTCCGGTTCCAAGATGAACGGGGCCATCACGCTGAAGGCCGATTTCACCGACGCCAATCTGCGCCATGTCGATCTGCGCGGTGCCGACCTGCGCGGGGCCAATTTCAAGGGGGCCATGCTGGATGGTGCCAATCTCCAGGGCGCGCAGTTGCAGGAGGCGGATTTCGCCGGTGCCGTCCTGACCGACGCCATCCTGCGCGATGCCCTGGCGGAGGGGGCGAATTTCCGGGGTGCCATCCTGGACCCGCACGCCATGAGCGACCTGAAGCGCACGGGCGCCCTGCTGCCCGGCACCTTGGACGGGGCGGAACCGTTGGATATCCTGCTGGCCGCCCATACCGAATGGGTGATGACGGCCGGGCGCGGCGGCAAGCGCGGTGATTTCAGCGGCCGCGACCTGATGGGCCAGGATTTCCGCGGACGCAACCTGACGGCGGCCAAACTGCCCTATGCGCTGGCCCGCCGGTCGCTGTGGACCAATGCCTGCATCGTCATGGCCGATCTGGAATGTACCGACATGCGCGACACCCAGATGGGTAATGCCGATCTGCGTGGCGCCAATCTGGAACGCGCGCATCTGGGCGGCGCCTTCCTGCAAGGCGCCAACCTGACACCGCTGGTCAGTGCCGACATGCCCGATCGCCGCTGGCCCACCCGCCTGTCGGGGGCCCGGTTCCAGGGGGCGGACCTGCGCGGTGCCGACCTGCGCGGTGCCATCGCCCATGGCACCGACTTTACGGGCGCCGATCTGCGTGGTGCCAAGCTGGACGGCGCGGAACTGGAAGGCGCGAATTTCGCTCAGGCCCGGCACGATTAGTTTTTTGTGAGGCACAAAGAGAAACCCTTTCTCGCCTTCCCGGCGAAAGCCGGGACCCAGGGGCCAAGTGCCCGAGATTTCCGCCGCCTTGATCCAGGCCGCGTCGAGGTTTGATCCTGTGCACTTGGGTCCCGGCCTTCGCCGGGAAGGCGGAAAGTCGGCTATCTCAACAGCCCGTGATCAGCCTCAATCATCCACCGAACCATTCACCCACCCCTGCGACAAGGCTACCCACCTTCACCGCTTGACCGATCCATATTTCCGCGCCTATGAAGCGTTACGTTATAACATACTTTATTGAGGGTTCTGTGATGGGCAAGGACAAGGTGCCATTCTGGCTGGCGGCGGCGATGATGGGCGGCATGGTGGCTACGTCGCCGGCCCTGGCCCAGCAGGAACCCGTGGCGGACAGCTCCGCCCATGACCGGGTGGATGAGATCATCGTCACCGCCTCTCCCATTGGGGCCAAGCGGTTCGACATATTGCAGGGCACCTCCAGCCTGTCGGGAGAGGCGCTGGACCGGGCGCTGTCAACGACGCTGGGCGAGGCGCTGGACCGGCTGCCGGGCCTGTCGCAGTCAGGCTTCGGTGCCGGTGCCTCGCGGCCGATCATCCGCGGCCAGGGCGGGGACCGGATCCGCATCCTGTCGGGTGGCATCGGCAGCATCGACGCCAGCACCACCAGCCCCGACCACGCCCCTGCCCTGGACCTGGCCACCGCCAAGCGGGTGGAGGTGGTGCGCGGGCCGGCCACCCTGCTCTATGGCAATAATGCCGCGGGCGGTGTGATCAACGTCCTGGACGGTCGCATCCCCATCGCCGCGCCTAAGGACGGGGTGGACGGGTTCGCCCGCATCGGCCTGGGCAGCAACGCCAATGAGCGGTCGCTGGCTTCCGGCATCGACGCGCGCCTGGATGGTCCTTTTGTGCTGCACCTGGACGGGTTCTACCGCCAGACCGACAACTACAAGGTCCCCGGCACCCTGGAATCCCGCATCCTGCATGAGGCGGAGGAGGAAGAGCACGGCCACGCGCATGAGGAGGAGGAGGAGGCCAAGGGCACCGTTCCCAACAGCGACCTGCGGCAGAAGGGTGCAACGGCCGGCCTGTCCTATATCGGCGACTGGGGCTTCTTCGGGGCCTCCGCCAGCCGGCTGGACAGCAATTACGGCATCTCCGCGGGCCATTCCCATGCCGAGGAGGATGAGGAAGAAGCGCATGAGGAGGAAGGTCCCGTGCGCATCGACCTGGGCCAGACGCGCCTGGACCTGATGGGCGAGGTCAACCAGCCCTTCGCCATCTTCGAGACGACCCGCGTGCGCTTCGGCTGGGCTGACTACAAGCATACGGAGTTGGAGAATGGCGAGGCCGGCACGCAGTTCCTGAACAAGGGTTGGGAAGGCCGCGTGGAACTGGTGCAGCGCGCGATGGGCGACCTGTCGGGCGCCGTCGGCGTGCAGGCCTCCACCCGCGAATTCCAGGCCATCGGGGAAGAGGCCTTCGTGCCGGCCAGCGATACCGACCAGATGGGCGTCTTCACCTTGCAGCGCCTGGACCTGGCGCCGTTCTCGCTGGAAGGCGGGGTGCGGCTGGAACGGCAGAATGTGCAGGCTGACAGCGTCAGCTTCGACCGCGACTTCACCACGGTCTCCGTGTCGGCGGGTGCTTCGCGGCAGTTGGGTGACGGCTGGATGATGGGTGTCAGCCTGTCGCGCACCGAACGCGCCCCCAATGCGGAGGAACTGCTGTCCGATGGCGCGCATCTGGCCACCAGCACGTACGAGCGCGGCGATCCCACCCTGGACAAGGAGACGGGTCTGGGCGTGGAGGCAACCCTGAAGAAAAGCGGCGGGCCCGTTACCGGCTCCGTCAACCTGTTCCTGACCGATTACAACAAGTACATCTATGAACACGTCACGGGGGCGGAGGAGGATGGTCTTCCCGTCGCCCAGTTCGCTGCCACTGATGCCCGTTTCTGGGGCGTGGAGCTGGAGGCGGAGACGGTACTGATCCGCAACGAGCAGGTAACGGTGACCCTGGATGGCGGGATGGATTATGTCCGCGCCACCGATCGCGACAATGACACGCCGCTGCCGCGCATCCCGGCCCTGTCGGCCCGTGCCGGCCTGGGCTTCGAACTGGCGACGGTAGCGGCGCGGGTCGAGGGTGTGTGGACCGATAAGCAGAAGCGCATCGCGGAATTCGAGCTGCCGACCGACGATTCCATGGTGTTCAACGCCTCGCTGGACTGGCACCCGCTGCCGGAACGGGACATCACCGTGCTTCTGGAACTGCGCAACCTGACGAATGAGGAAGTGCGGCTGGCCACCTCCTTCCTGAAGGATGTGCTGCCACAGCCGGGTCGCGATTTCCGCGTGTCACTGCGAACGGGCTTCTGATCTGGGTAGCCTTCGGCTCTTCTCTTGCCAACATTGGACAGGTGTGGGTAAGCCTCTCCAATAGCGGTTTCCGGGGGGAAGGGTTGGGCATGCATACGGATGAGGCGTTTGCTCTGGCGCTGCAGCTTCAGGATGTGGGGCGTGGCAAGGAGGCCGACGAGCTTTACAGGAATATCCTGTCGGCAGATCCGCGCCACGCCGGTGTCCGCAACCAGCTCTACCATAACAACGTGCTGGGACTGCTGCACGGCATGACCCAGACCCTGCACGGCATGACCAAAACCCTGCACGGCATGCATATCCTGATGCTCAATCAGGCCATGATGCAGGCGAGGGCGGAGATCGCTGCGGTGCTGGCCGATCCGCGTTACGCCGACCCCAGGCGTCTGGAACGATCCGGCCACAAGATCTATTCCCAGAATGATGAAGACGGCATCATCGCTGAGATTTTCCGGCGCATCGGAACCGGGAACAAACTGTTCGTGGAATTTGGCTGCGGCTCCGGCGCCCAGAACAACACGCTGCTTCTGCTTCTGAAAGGATGGGGCGGCCTGTGGCTGGAGGGGAGCGACCGGCATGTCGAGCAGATCCGGCAGAATTTCAAGAGCGTGCTGGATGAAGGCCGGCTGAAGGTTGGCCAGCATTTCATCACGCGGGAGAATATCAACGATCTGATTGGCGGCGCCGGCATCAAAGGTGAGATCGATCTGATCAGCATCGATGTCGACGGCAATGATTATTACATCATGGAAGCGCTGGAGGTGGTTTCCCCCAGGGTCGTGGTCATCGAGTATAATGCCAAGCTGCCCGTGTCGGAGGCGCTGGTGGTGCCCTACCGCGCGGATTTCATGTGGAACGGCACCGATTATACCGGCGCCTCGCTGAAGGCCATGTGCAACATGGCCGCCCGTAAGGGATATTCACTGGTCGGCTGCAACATCACCGGCGTCAACGCCTTCTTCGTGCGCAACGACCTGTTGGGGGACCATTTCCAGGCGCCCTTCACGGCGGAGAATTTCTTTCAGCCGCCGCGCTTCCACCTGACTTCGATCGGCTTCGTCTATGGCCACCCGGCCAGCTTCGGGCCTTACGACCGGGTGTGATGGCTGGCCCATGGCCCGTGTCGGGCACCAGGCGGTCCATCCACCACATCGTCCCAGCCGTCAGGCGCTGTCAGGACAGGCCCACCGTCAGATCGCAGGTGGTTGAGCCGATGCCGCGGCTGAAGAACCGGATGACCATGCCGCCGGCATCGCGCACGGCCAGGACCTGGTTCTGGCCGGGACCCAGAGACAGCTGCCGGCCGGTGGCGGCCAGTGTGCTTTCGGTGATGGAATATTCCAGCACGCAGCGCTTGTTGCCCTTATTCTCGAACGTCACGTCACCGGGTCCGGGGATCTTGAATTCAAAGCTCTTGCCGATGTTGAAATCGACGCGGCCCTGGCAGGGATTGCTCTTCTGCACCTCGCACCCATACTCCCCCTGCGCGGGGCGCTGGATGGCCTGTTGAGCCAGACTGGCGGGGGCAGACAGCAGGCCGATACCGAGGGCGAGGCTGGCGATGGACAGGCGGGACATCCGGTTGGCGCTCCTTGATGGCGGCACGAATTCAAATAGGCCTGCCGCGCGGCGGCGGCAAGCCCGCCTTTGGATCGGCGTATCAGCTGACACGTTCGGCGGGGAAAAGTCTGGCGGGGTGGACCAGCTGATCCTGCGCGGCGATGATCTGCAATTCCCGCTGTCCACTGTCGCGCGTTGCCTTGAACACGGCGTAGATCGCGGATGCCGCATGCGACAGGGCCAGGGCGCCGTCGCCGGTTTCCAGGAACTTGGCCAGGAACAGGGCCGCCACGCAATCGCCGGCCCCGTTGGGTGGCGGCGTCAGGTCCAGGCGGGGTGTGACCACCAGGAAGGCCCCGATCGGCCCATCCAGCAGCATCTCGATCCGGTCGGCCGGTGCATCGGCGCGGGTCAGGCTGGTCACCATCACCCAGCGCGGGCCCAGGTCACGCGCGGCGCGGGTGGCGGCCAGGGCCGATGCCAGGTCGGTGACGGTGTGGCCGGTCAGATATTCCAGCTCGAACTGGTTCGGTGTGATGATGTCGGCCTGTGGCACGGCGCGGTCGCGGAAGAATTCCGGGATGCCCGGCCGCACGAAGAAGCCGCGCCCCACATCGCCCATCACCGGGTCGCAGCAATAAAGCGCGTCGGGATTGCCGGTCTTGGCCCGCGCCACGGCCGACAGCACCACATCGCCCAGCGTTGCGTCCCCCATATAGCCGGTCAGCACGGCGTGCAGGCCATCCATGGCGCCGCGTGCCTCCACCCCCGTCAGGACATCGGCGATATGGTCGGGCGGCAGCACCATCCCCGTCCAGGCGCCATAGCCGGTATGGTTGGAGAACTGTACCGTATTGACGGCGATCGCGTCGAAACCCAGCCTTTCTAACGGGAAAACAGCGGCCCGGTTGCCGACATGGCCGAAGGCGACATGGGATTGGATGGTCAGGATGGTCCGCAATTTGTCATCCTCTTGTTCCCTCTGACGCCGGGCTGGCGGCCACTGGCCTGCTGCGCCACGCAACAAAATCCATGCCACTGCACCCCTTCCTTGCTACGCCGTGCGGCGACAGGGCTGCAATGCCAAAAACGTGAGGGGGACACTGTGCGGCGCGTCACTGCCGATCCATGATCTTCGGCCCTCCCTTGGGATGCGATAAGGTACCCAATCCGGGTTAGCCCCAAATCATCAAGAGAGCGTCCGATGCGCAGTCTGCGTGATGCCAAAATCAAGACCCGCGTACTGATCGGGTTCGGGGTGCTTCTGGCCCTGCTCGTCGTGCTGACGGGCATCGGCGTTCAGAAGGTCAGCCTGATCAACGAAAGCCTGACCCAGATCAATGAAGTGAATGGCGTCAAGCAACGCTATGCCATCAATTTCCGCGGCTCCGTCCATGATCGCGCCATTGCGTTGCGCGATGTGGTGCTGGTCAAGGACATGGCCATTGTGGAGACGATCGTCGGCGATATCCGCAAGCTGGAAGCCGCCTACACACAGTCGGCCAGGAACATGGATGCCATGTTCGCCACCCGCAAGGACATCATGCCCGAAGAACGGCAGATATTGAATTCGATCAAGGAGATCGAGGCCAAGACCCTGCCCGGCATCAACCGCGTCATCGACCTGCACAAGGCCGGACAGACGGCTGAGGCGCAGGAATTGCTGCTCAGCACCGTGCGCCTGGACCTGACGGAATGGCTGGCCCGCATCAACCGCTTCATCGACAAGCAGGAGGCCGACAATACCCTGATCGGCGGCGAGACCCGGGCGCAGGCGCGCGGCTTCTCAGAACTGATGCTGATCGTCTGTGCGGTCTGTATGGTGGTTGGGGTCGGCATCGCCTGGTGGACGGTGGGGTCGCTGGCGCCGCTGCGCCGCCTGACCGATGCTATGCTGCGCCTGGCCGATGGCAACCTGCAGACCGAGATTCCGGCCAGCGTTGCTGCCAACGAGGTGGGCGAGATCACCCGTGCGGTCGAGGTGTTCAAGCATAACGCCGTCGAGGCCGATACCCTGCGCCGCGAGCAGGCTGCCGCTGAACTGCGGGCGACGCAGGCCCGCAAGGTGGAGATGCAGGCCCTGGCCCAGCGGTTCGAGGATGAGGTGAGCGCCGTGGTCGCCGCCGTCGGCACCTCGTCGGACCATATCAAGCAGTCCGCCGAGCTGCTGCTGACCACGGCCGGCAGTGCCGAGGAGCGGGTGGACACGGTCGAGTCATCGGCCAGCCAGGCCACGGACAATGTCCAGGCCGTGGCCACGGCGGCGGGCCAGCTGGCCTCCTCCATCCAGGAGATCGCCCGTCAGATCGAGGAAAGTGCCACCCGGACCCGCCGTGCGGCTGAACAGGCCGATCACACCAACAGCATCGTCGATGGCCTGTCGACCAAGGCGGAGCGTATCGGCGACGTGCTGGGTCTGATCAGCGACATTGCCAGTCAGACCAATCTGCTGGCGCTGAATGCCACCATCGAGGCGGCGCGGGCCGGCGACGCCGGCAAGGGTTTCGCCGTGGTGGCATCGGAAGTCAAGATCCTGGCGGCCCAGACCGCGCGCGCCACCGACGATATCGCCCAGCGCATCGCCGAGATCCAGAAGGCCACGGGCGATGCGGTAAAGGCGATCAAGGAGATCGGAGCCACCGTTGCCCAGGTGAATCAAATCTCCGCCTCCATCGCGTCCGCCGTGGAGGAACAGAACGCCGCTACGACGGAGATCGCCCGCAGCGCCCGCCATGCATCGGACGGGGTGGATACGGTGACCATGGCCGTGGTCGACGTCCGCCGGGGCACGGCACAGACCGGCGCCGAGTCGAAGCAGCTGCTGGGGGCATCGGCCGAACTGAGCGGCCATGCCAGCGCCCTGCATGCCCAGGTGGACCGGTTCCTGGCTTCGGTGCGCTCAGGCACGTGATGTCGTCGCGGGTTGGCCGTCACTCCACCCCGAACAACCCCAGCTGCCAGCGCATCTCCGCCTCCGTCATCGGGTAGTCCACCCCGTGGCGGGCGTTCAGCAGCTTGGGCGGCGGCAGGCCGGATTTCAGCTGCAGCAGGCGGGCGCAGCGCATCGACAGCCCGGCCCGCCAGGCCAGGGCGGTAATGGCGCGGGCACTCTGCGTGTCGATCACCCGCTGCACCAGGTCGGCCGGCAGGTCGGCGCGCAGGGCCAGCGCCTCGCGTACGAAGGGCTTGTCGCCCCAGGACAGCGCGTCCCAGATCGCCGCCTCGTCCAGCTTGCCTTCCGCCTTCATCCGGGCGGCCTTGGCGTCGGGTGGCTCTCGCTTCACATAATCGCGGGCCCAGTCCAGGCGGCGCTGGGTGACGGCCACCACCTCCTGCCGGTCCTGCTTGTCGAAGCCCTGGCCGGCCAGCTCGCCCCGGATACTGTCCTCCACGATGCGGGCCAGCTTGCCCAGCAGGGTGGGGGGCAGCAGCGGCTTGGCCGTGGCCTTGTTCAGGTCGATGGTCGCCAGCGGCTTGGCCACCATGCGCGACATGGCGCCATCCGACAGCGACGCACCGGGATTGGCCAGCAAGCTGGCCGTGGCCACGGGATCGCCCGCCGCCGCCACCGCCTCCGCCACCGGGGCGGAAACGCGGTCGCGCCGGGCGATGGCCTCCAGCACCCAGGGCACCGGCTGGGCCGCGATGATCGCGACGATTTCCTCATCCGCCAGGTTGACGCAACCGCGCAGGATGGGCTCCGCCACCTCCCGCGCCACGTCGCGGGCCAACTGCGCGATCAGGCCGGGCGGGGCGGACGCCACGTCGCGCAGAGCCCCGGCCAGGGCAGCACGCACCCGCACCACCTGATCGGCGGCCAGCATGGTCAGCGCATGATGGGCCAGATCGCGAATGGCCGTATGTTCGGCCCCCGACAGGTGCGGCAGGGCGCGGGCCAGCTTGCGCGACAGTAGCACGCGAACATCGGTGTCCAGGTCGCGCGCCAGACGCGGAGCGGCCTGCACCGGCGTTTCGGCGCGGAAGGCGACGGCGCGGCGGACCAGCGCGTCATCATCATCGGCCAGGTAATAGAGCAGTTCCGGCGGCGTTTCCGGCTGCAAGGCCAGTTCGGCGCGCTGTGCCGGATCGCGGCTGGCCGCGATTTCCTTGGCCCGTTCATAGGCTTGGGGCCCCAGCTTGGGGTCTGGCCGGTCGGTCATCGCGGGGGACGGCAAGGCGGGGCGGGGTGCGGCATGGCGCCACGATCCCTTATCCGTCCCCGGCTTTCAACCCCTCGCTTTCGCACCTTCTTCAACGGTGAAACGCGGCGGCCGGCTAAAACTGCAACATCGGCGTGTCATGATGCGTCTGCTGCGTTGCAGCGAGGATGGATCCCCACCCCGGAGTTCGCGATGCGCCGTCCCCTCCTTGCCATTTTCAGCCTTGGATTGACAGCACTGGGTGCCGTCCTGGTGCCAATCGCGCCGGCGTCGGGGGAACCACTTCGCCTGCGTGCCGATGCCTGGTGCCCCTATAACTGCCAGCCCGGAGCCGAAAAGCCCGGTTATATGGTGGAGATCACCCAAAGGGTGTTCGCCGATCATGTGGATTACCAGCTGATGCCCTGGAGCCGGGCGGTGGAGGAGGCGCGGAGCGCCCGCATCGACGCGGTGGCCGGCGCCACCGCGGAGGATGCCGAGGGGCTGGTGTTCGGCAAGGAAAGCATGGGCATCACCACCAATGTCATCATCACTCGTCGCGGGGAGAAATGGCGCTATGCCGGGCCGCAGAGCCTGGAGGGCAAGCGGCTGGCCGCCGTTCTGGACTATTCCTACAACGAGGCGTTGGACACCTATATCCAGGCCCATGCCGATGACAGCAGCCGGCTGGAGCTGGCGGCGGGTGAGGATGTCACGGACCAGAACCTGAAGAAGCTGCTGGCCGGCCGAGTGGACGCGGTGGTGGAGGATATGAACGTCGCGGAATTCGCCCTGGCCGCCCAGGCCATGGACGGGCTGGTGGAGATACAGGCCATCGATGGCGGCACGCCGCTTTACGTGGCCTTCGCGCCGGGCGGGGAGAGTGCGGCCAATGCCGAGAAGCTGGATGCCGGCATCGTGGCGTTGCGCAAATCGGGCGAGCTGTCGCGCATCCTGGCCCGGTACGGTCTGGGCGATTGGGCGCCTGTCATGGCCAACGCACGGTAATTTTATTTATGTTCCCTCAAGCGCCGGGCGGGCGCATCCGCGCCCTTGGCTTACGCGCCACGTGGCGCGGGCCGGCAGTCGCCGGCCTTTAGCGGCGCAAGGGGGAGCGGGTCAGCTGCCGTAATTGCTGATGATGCGGGTTGTGCTGCCGTCGGCCTGCATGCCCAGCATCACGGCGTTGAAGCGGGTGATGGTGGCCGGGTTGATGCCCGACGCGCGGCTGAACAGGGCGAAGGCCTTGTGTTCGTTGATGAACATGGGATGCACATCGATATCGTCGCGCATGGCCATCTGTTCGGCGCGGTCAATCGCGATCCGGTAGCCGTCCAGGAACCCGTCGATGCGGTCGCGCAGCAGCATGGCCATGGCGCTTTCCCCGTTCTGAACGGTGACGATATTGTCGGCCAATGCCCCGCTGCGGGCCAGATCTTCGAACTCCTGGCTGTATTTCGTTCCCGAGGTGACGGCCAGGCGGAAGCCGGTGGCAGCCAGCTCCGTCAGGCTGTTGTACGGGTAGCGCTTGATATCGCCCTTGCGCACGATCAGGACGTTGCGTCCCTCCCGGATGGGCTGGGAGAAGATGCCGAACGCCTCCCGCTCCGCCGTGCGCGCCACGCCGACAATGGCATCGGCCTTGCCTTCCTGTACCAGCAGCACGGCACGGGCGCGCGGCGCCAGTTCCCAGTCGATGGTGCACGGCATGCGACGCGCGGCCTCCATCACCAGCTCAATATCGATGCCGGTGGGTTTGCCATCCGGTCCCAGCGTCTGGTAAGGCGGAAGTTCCGCCCAGACGAACTGCATGTGGCAGGCGCCGATGCCTTCCGCGGCCGCAGCCGGTAGCCCGGCGGGCAGCGCGAAAAGGGCCGCAAGGGCGGCCAGCAGGGGACGGACCGACGTTTTCATGGTCGTTACAAATTCACACGGATATATTTAAAATGTAACGACCAATTTCGGCATGCCCGACCATGCCACAAGGCAGGGTCGTTGATGCCGCACTTGCGAAGAGTCTGGGCTGCCGTTACCTCTTCCGGGTGGAAGCCCTTGACCTTGCTGATGATCGCGCCATGACCGACGGCCCCCTTTCCGTCTACCGCGCCCGCCGCGGCACCGGCACGCTGAAGGCCGACCCGGCGCAGGAACTGGCGGCGGAGAAGCTGGAAAGCCTCTGGCACGCCCTGAAGGATTACCGCCCCTCCTCGGGACAGACGGGCTGGCGCGCCCGTTTCGGCCTGACCCGGCGCCCCGATCCGGCGCCGCAGGGCCTGTACATCTATGGCGATGTCGGGCGCGGCAAGTCCATGCTGATGGACCTGTTCTATGAGACCGCCCCGGTGGAACAGAAGGTCCGCGTGCACTTCCATGCCTTCATGCTGAACGTGCATGAGCGCATCCATGCGCTGCGCAGCGAAGGCCGCGCCAAGCCCGGCGAGGAGGTGGTGGAGGTGGCGAGGGAGATCGCGGCCGAAGGCTGGCTGCTCTGCTTCGACGAGTTCCATGTCACCGACATCACCAACGCCATGATTCTGGGCCGGCTGTTCACCGCCCTGTTCGAGCTGGGCGTGGTGGTGGTGGCGACCAGCAACTGGCCGCCGGAAGACCTCTACAAGGACGGTTTGAACCGCCAGCTGTTCCTGCCCTTCATCGCGCTGCTGAAGGAGAAGCTGGACGTGCTGCATCTGGCGTCGGCGCGCGACTATCGTCTGGCGCGGCTGATGGGGGCCAAGGTCTATCATTACCCGCTGGGTCCGGCGACGGCCGAAGCCATGGCGCAAACCTTCGCCGACGTGACCGATGGGGAGGCGCCGGTATCCACCTCCCTGACGGTGCAGGGCCGCAAGGTGGAGGTGCCGCGCAGTGCCAAGGGTGTCGCCTGGTTCACCTTTGACGAGCTGTGCGCGCGGCCGCTGGGGGCCGGCGACTATCTGGCCATCGCCACGCATTACCATACCGTCCTGATCGACATGGTGCCGCGCCTGCCCGAGGCCCTGCGCAACGAGGCCAAGCGCTTCATGACGCTGATCGACGCGCTGTACGAGCATAAGGTCAACACCATCATCGCGGCGGAGGTGGCGCCCGAACGCATCTATGCCGAAGGCAGCCACGCGTTCGAGTTCCAGCGCACCGTCAGCCGCATGATGGAGATGCAGGCCGAAGATTATCTCGCGCGACCCCACCTGACCTGAACCCGGGAGAGAGGCCCATGACCGAGGTCCGCAAACGCTCCGTCATGATCGCCGGCCACCCGACCAGCGTGACGCTGGAGGAACCGTTCTGGGAGGCGCTGAAGGAACTGGCGGCGGGGGAGGGGGTCTCCGTCAACAGCCTGATCGAACGGGTGGACGCTACGCGGACCGGCAACCTGTCCAGCGCGCTGCGGGTGCATGTGCTGGCGGCGGTTCGGTCGGCCCCTACTTCTTGAAGAACGCCGCGGCCGCTGCATGGACGTCCTGCTTGTCCTTGATGGCGGCCTTGATGCGGACAATCTCCGCCTCCAGCGCGGCGTGATGATCATGTGGGTCACTATCGATTGGCTGGCTGTGGGAGTGGCATCTGGTCAAAGGACTGCGCGGTCCTGTCCAGGGCCAAACACACGCAGAATCCGTACATTACCCGCCGTCTCAGTCTCGCCTGTGTCGGGATCAACGTCGTAGAGGACGCGATAACCATCGACAGGAACCTCGCGGACGCCATCATGGTTGCCCACCGGCCAGGCGACAGGCTTTAATTTGAGGTCGTGTATAGCTTTGCGGATATTATGGAGTTTTTTCCTTGCCCGCTCCCCGGCGCCGGGTTGGCGCAACCATCTCCGGATCGCGGCAAGGTCACGTAGCGCGAACCGAGAATAGTCCAGCTCTCTGGGCAAAGCTGTTCATCTCCGTAACGCGGGGCGCCCATGGACTGCAGGCAGCGGCAATTCCTCGTCGCCGTCAAGTGCCTCCAACCAAGCTTCGACCTCGGCACTGTCCATGTAAAGGCCTTGCGCGAATTCCGCGCGCGCTTGATCAAGCAGCACCTTTTCGTGCGCGATACGGCTTGCCCGGCTTGTCGTGGTCTCTGTCGATGCAGCCCGTCGCGTTGGCTGGATCAGCGTGGGAATTGAGTTCGCCATTCGCAACCTCCTGACAAGAACATAAACCGGATGGCGTTTGTCCGCCACGATCTTAACATCCTATTTCTTAAAGAACGCTGCCGCCGCTGCGTGGACATCCTGCTTGTCCTTGATGGCGGCCTTGACGCGGACAATCTCCGCTTCCAGTGCCACGATGTAGTCGTTCAGATCGTCCACGGACAGGGTGGCCAGTTCCAGCGGCTTGGACACTTTCTTGGTGGGCAGCAATTCGTCCAGGTCGAAAGCCATCGGGTCTCTCCCTATCTTTGTCTTGGGGGCCATTCTGCTGTATCAGCCGGATGACCGCCACCCCCAAGCGAGAGGTACCCCTGCCATGACCCTGCCCGCCACCATGCGCGCCGTGGAGATCACGCAACCCGGCGGACCGGAGGTTCTGGTGCCCGCCACCCGGCCCGTGCCCATGCCGGCAGCGGGGGAGGTACTGATCAAGGTGGAGGTCGCCGGGGTCAACAGGCCAGATGTGGTGCAGCGTCAGGGTCTTTATCCGCCGCCGCCGGGTGCTTCCGACCTGCCGGGGCTGGAGGTGGCGGGCACCATCGCCGCCCTGGGCCCCGATGTCGCCGGCTGGCGGGTGGGCGACAAGGTCTGCGCGCTGCTGGTTGGTGGCGGCTATGCCGAATATGCCACGGCTCCGGCCGGACAGGTGCTGCCCGTGCCGGACGGTTTGGACATGGTGCAGGCGGCAGCATTGCCGGAGACTTTGTTCACCGTCTGGACGAACATGGTGGAGCGGGCGGGGCTGACGGCGGGGGAGAGCTTTCTGGTGCATGGCGGCACCAGTGGCATCGGCACGATCGCCATCCAGATCGCCAAGGCCCTGGGCGCCACGGTGTTCGCCACGGCGGGCGGGGATGAGAAGGTGGCGGCCTGCCGTGAGCTGGGCGCCGATCATGCCATCGACTACAAGTCCCAGGATTTCGTCGCGGTGGTGAAAGAGGCGACGGACAGGCGCGGCGTGGATGTCGTGCTGGACATGGTGGGCGGGGACTATGTGCCCCGCAATATCGACTGTCTGGCCATGGATGGCCGCCATGTCACCATCGCCTTTCTGCGCGGGCCCAAGGCGGAACTGAACCTGGCGCCGGTGATGATGAAGCGGCTGACCCTGACGGGGTCGACCCTGCGCAGCCGGTCGGCAGCGCAGAAGGCGGCGTTGGCGGCTGCCGTCAAAGCCCATGTCTGGCCGATGGTGACCGCCGGCACGGTTCGGCCGGTGATCGCCAGGATTTTCCCGTTGGAGCAGGCGGCCGATGCCCACCGGCTGATGGAAAGCTCCGCCCATATCGGCAAGATCATGCTGCGGGTGTAGTTGGACCGCACGGATCGTTGAAAGAATCCCGTGGCTTGTCGCGTGACGGAACGCTATAGGGATAAGGGTCGTTGACTTGTCCGTCCGGTTGGCTGCGCGGGGCCCCTCCCGCGCGCGACGGGCGGCTTTTGCGTTCACGGATCGATTTTCCGCCGGTTTCAGCCCGGCGAAGCGTTTTTGAGGAGGAAGCATGGCACTGCCCCTGATGCCGAAGGCCACCGCCGTCTGGTTGGTCGAGAACACCAGCCTCACCTTTGAGCAGGTCGCGGAATTCTGCGGCATGCATGAGCTTGAGGTGCAGGCCATCGCCGATGGCGAGGTGGCGGTGGGCATGGTCGGCCGTGACCCGGTTGCCGGTGGTGAGCTGACGGCCGAGGAGATTGCCCGGGTCGAAGGCAATCCCAACCTGAAGCTGCGGATGCGCCATCAGGATCTGCCGCAGCCGGTGGCCCGTTCCAAGGGCCCGCGCTATACGCCGGTCACCAAGCGCGGTGACAAGCCCGACGCCATCGCCCACCTGATCAAAGCGCATCCGGAACTGTCCGATGCGCAGATCTGCAAGCTGATCGGCACGACCAAGCCGACCATCGCCGCCGTGCGCGACCGCACCCACTGGAACGCCGCCAACATCAAGGCGCGCAACCCGGTGCTGCTGGGCCTGTGCAGCCAGCGCGAGCTGGATGCCTCCCTGGAGAAGGCCCGCAAGGGTCGTCCGGAACCGGAAACCCCGGAGATGGATGCCGAGGACGAGGATCTGGACCCGACGCTGGCGGGGGACGATCAGGAAGACTGATCGGCACCCTATGCCGTTGCGGAATTGGCCGGCTGCCCAGGGGCAGCCGGCCTTTTTATTTTTCGGCGGCGTTACGATATCCTGCGCACCGATCAAGGCCAGACCAGGGGGATGCGGCAATGACACAATGGTTCTTCCATGATGATGACGAACGGGTGGGCCCGCTGGACGGGCAGGCGGCGCTGGATTATGTCCGCGCCCATCCCGACGCCTTCTGCTGGCGCAACGGCATGGCCGAATGGCTGCCCGTGCGCGCCGTGGCCGAACTGTCGCCGCAGCCCAGCCCCTGGGGCGGGGCCGGCGCCCCGCCGCCGCCGCCGCCGCGTGGTGGCGGCCGTTACGGTCGCGCCGACCAGATCGATTTCAAAATCCACGGGCAGGAGATGCAGTTCGTGGAGGTCGAGCTGGACCCCGGCGAAAGCGCCATCGCCGAGGCGGGCGCCATGGTCTACAAGGACGCGCCGGTGGAGATGCACACGATCTTCGGTGACGGTGCCGAATCGGGCGGCTTCCTGGACAAGTTGATCGGGGCGGGCAAGCGCGTGCTGACCGGGGAAAGCCTGTTCACCACCGTGTTCACCCATTCCGGCCGGGGCGGCAAGGCCCGCGTGGCCTTTTCCGCCCCGTTCCCCGGCACCATCCTGCCCCTGAACCTGGCCGATCTGGGCGGCGGGCTGATCTGCCAGAAGGACAGTTTCCTGGCGGCGGCCAAGGGCGTGCAGGTGGGCATCCATTTCCAGCGCCGCATCCTGACGGGTCTGTTCGGTGGTGAAGGCTTCATCATGCAGAAGCTGACGGGCGATGGCTGGGTCTTCGCCCATGTCGGCGGCGCCGTCATGGAACGGCAACTGGCACCCGGCGAGGTGCTGCATGTCGATACCGGCTGCGTGGCTGCCTTCACCCCCGATGTTGATTTCGATCTGGTGCAGGTGGGTGGCGTGAAGTCGGTACTGTTCGGCGGCGAGGGCCTGTTCTTCGCCACGCTGCGGGGGCCGGGTCGCGTCTGGATTCAGTCTCTGCCCTTCTCCCGACTGGCGGGCCGCATGCTGTCGGCCGCGCAGCCGGGTGCGGGCAAGGGGGAGGGCAGCGTGCTGGGCCCCCTGGGCGACATCGTCATGGGGGGCAAGCGCTGATCCGTTCGGGGATACCGGCTGGGCGCATTCTTTCCGTGGGCTATCCGGGGTAGATACATACGTATAGATGTTCCAACGGATAGCTTGCGGACATGCGTGCATCGCGACAGGCTGGGGCATCGGTTTGGCCTTCGGGGCAAGCCGGAACTCCCGGTTTTGACAAGGACGCCGCAATGGGCATCGTTATCCCTTTCATCCGCCGACCCAACCCCATGGATGGCGCCGTTCTGCTGGCGGATCGTCTGGTGGATGCGACGGCGGCGCTGCCGCAACTGGTGACGGCGGTGGACAGTATGGGGCGCACGGCCGAAAGCCTGTGCCGCACCCTGCAGGGCGGCCTGACGGCGATGAGCAGTGCCTTCGATCAGGCGCTGACGGTCAATCGCGCCCATCAGCGCCTGCAGCATGCCGCCCTGGCCGCCATCGATCTGGCCGCCACTGACCCCGAAGCTGCCGCGACGCGGCTGGCCGAATTGCGTGTTGATTATGCCCGGCTGTCGGCCACCGCGGGCCATCGGGCCCGGTAAGCCCCCCGATCAATCCATCGACACCCCATCCTGGGAACGGCCGCCACGGAGAATGCGGTTGATGACGATCATGTCGGGCCTGACATGACGGGTGGTGGTGATCCGTCGTCATGGGCAAACATATCCTGACGCGGATTTACCACCTGCCGCATTACACACCGTTCACCTGAATTCCATTGGCATTCCATCTTCCCCGCGCCACAGTACGGGCAAATTGGCCCTTTGCCGGGAGGAACACGACCTCGTGACCCAGAATCCACGTCCCGCAACGTCCCGCCGCCGCTGGCGCGGGCTGGCCGCCGGGATGGCGCTGTCGGCCCTGGCGGGTCTGACGGCGGTGATGCCCGCCGCGGCCCGCGTCTTCGATCCGGAGACCTTCACGCTGAAGAACGGCATGCAGGTGGTGGTGGTGAACAACCCCCGCGCCCCCGTCGTCAGCCACATGGTCTGGTACAAGGTTGGATCGGCGGATGAGGTGCCGGGCAAGTCCGGCCTGGCGCATTACCTTGAACATTTGATGTTCAAGGGCACGGCGACGATGAAGCCGTCGGAATTCTCCCGCACCGTGGCCCGCAATGGTGGCCGCGACAATGCCTTCACCGCCTATGATTACACGGCCTATTTCGAGAACATCGCCCGCGACCGGCTGGAACTGGTCATGGGGATGGAGGCCGACCGTATGGTCAATCTGCGCCTGACGGACGATATCGTCCTGCCGGAGCGCAAGGTGATCCAGGAGGAACGCCGCCAGCGCACGGAGAACGAGCCTGCCTCGCGCCTCTATGAACAGCTCTACAGCCTGCTGTTCGTGCATCATCCCTATGGCACGCCGATCATCGGCTGGATGCATGAGATCGAGCAACTGACGACCCAGGACGCGCTTGATTTCTACAAACGCCATTATGCGCCCAACAATGCCATCCTGGTGGTGGCGGGCGACATCACGGCCGCCGACCTGAAGCCGCTGGCCGAAAAGACCTATGGCAAGATCAAGCCGGTCAAGGATATTCCGCCCCGCGTGCGGGTGACGGAGCCGCCCACGGAGGGTGCGCGCCGCATCACCCTGACCGATGACCAGGTGCGCCAGCCCAACTGGACCCGCATCTGGAAGGCGCCGTCCTATTCAGCGGGCGAGAAGCAATATGCCAGCGCCCTGGAGGTGCTGGAAAACATCATGGCCGACGGCGCCACCTCGCGCCTCTACAAGGCATTGGTGGTGGACCAGAAGGTTGCGGCGGGCGTCAGCCTTTCCTACAACCCCAACGCATTGAACCTGGGCACGCTGTCCATCTCCGCCACCCCGGCTCCCGGCCAGGATGTGGAGGCCGTGGAGAAGGCCGTGGATGCGGAACTGGCCCGGCTGCTGGCCGGCGGGGTGACGGATGCGGAGGTGGAAGGGGCCAAGGTGCGCCTGCGCCGCGACGCCATCTTCGCCCGCGACAGCCTGCAAGGTCCGGCCTATGCCTTCGGTGTCGCGTTGACCACGGGCCAGACTGTGGCGGATGTGGAGGCCTGGCCCGACCGCATCGCCGCCGTGACGCGTGAGCAGGTGGAAGCCGCCGCCCGTGCGGTGCTGAGCCAGGACAGCCATGTCACGGGTATCCTGATGCCTGCCGCCATCGCTGCCCCGGTTACCGCTTCCGCCCCGGCTCCGGCCGCCCCTGCCGCCAAGCAGGGGGGCACCAAGTGATGGATGCCATGAAGATGATCCGCCGCACGGGCGCGCTGCTGCTTACGGCATTCGCCCTTGCCTTCACCAGCCTGCCCGCCGCCGCCGTCGATATCGAGAAGGTGGTCAGCCCCGGCGGGGTTGAGGCCTGGCTGGTGCGCGACGCCAAGAACCCCATCATCGCCCTGCAATTCACCTTCGAGGGCGGGACGGAGCGCGACCCGGCGGAGAAGCTGGGCTTGGCCGTGATGGCCGCCAGCACCATGGATGAGGGGGCGGGCGACCTGGACAGTCAGGCGTTCCAGGGCAAGCTGGATGATAATTCCATCACCCTGTCCTTCAGCGCCGGCCGCGACGGGTTCGCGGGCCAAGTGACGACGCTGCGGGAGACGAAGGACACCGCCTTCGACCTGCTGCGTCTGGCGCTGACCAAGCCCCGCTTCGATGCCGAGGCGGTGGAACGCATCCGCAACCAGCTGCTGACCAGCCTGCGCCGGTCGCAGGCCGATCCCAATTACTGGGCGCAGCTGGCCTTTGGGGAGACCGTGTTTCCCAGCCATGTCTATGGCCGTCCGCAACGCGGCACGCCCCAGACCCTGGCTGCCGTCACCCGCGATGATCTGGTGGCTTTCGCCCGCACGCGCCTGGCACGGGAGGGGCTGAAAGTGGCGGTGTCGGGTGACATCACTGCGGCGGAGCTGGCGCCACTGCTGGACAGCCTGTTCGGCTCCCTGCCGGCCAAGGCCGATCTGGCGCCGGTGGCTGACATCAAGGCCGCCGCCGCGGGTAAGACCATCCTGGTTCCGCGTCCCATACCGCAGACGGTGATGATCCTGGCCCATGGCGGGCTTGACCGGTCCGATCCGGACTGGTACGCGGCCACCATCCTGAACTATGTGCTGGGTGGCGGCGGCTTCTCCTCCCGCCTGATGGACGAGGTCAGGGAAAAACGCGGCCTAACCTATGGCATCGGGTCTTCACTGCAAAGCTATGACCATGCCAACCTTGTCACCGTCAGCGGCTCCACCGTCAATGAAAAGGCGGCGGAGGCCATTTCGGTCACGAAACAGATATGGGCTGACGTGGCGACGAATGGCATCACCGAGGCCGAGCTGAGCGATGCCCAGACCTATCTGACCGGTTCGTTCCCGCTGCAATTCACCAATAACGGCGCCATCGCCGGCCTGCTGCTGCAGGTGCAGCGCGATAACCTGGGCATTGACTATCTGAACAAGCGCAACGACCTGCTGAACGCGGTGACCATTTCGGATGTGAAACGGGTGGCGGCCCGCCTGCTCGATCCGACCAAGCTGACCACCATCCTGGTGGGCCAGCCCACGGGCATCACGCCGGACGCGACGCTGTACAAGCCGTAAAGCAAAAAAGGGCGGGGCGATATCATCGCCCCGCCCTTTCTCCATTAACGTGATGATGCTTATACCCGTTCCCGGTGATCGTGACCGATCACCGGGCCTCAGTCGCCGGCGCCCACATCCGTGGGCTTGGCTACGCGGCACGGGCCGCGCGGCGGCGGTCGCCGCCGAACCAAATCCCGATGAGTCCAACTCATCGGGATTTGGTATTACGCCCGCTTGGCACCGATATAGGCCACGTCCGGGCGGGCCATGTCGTGGTCGGTCAGGGCGATCGGGTATTCTCCCGTGAAGCAGGCGTCGCAATATTGCGGCATGTCGCCATCGCGCTTGGCATGGTTCAGTGATTTGTAGAGGCCATCCAGGCTGATGAAGGCCAGGCTGTCGGCATTGATATAGTCGCGCATCTCATCCACCGACATACGGTGGGCCAGCAGCTTCTCCTTCTCCGGCGTGTCGATGCCGTAGAAGCAGGCATTGTTGGTCGGCGGGCTGGAGATGCGCATATGCACTTCCTTGGCACCGGCATCGCGCATCATCTCCACGATCTTCACCGAGGTGGTGCCGCGCACGATGCTGTCATCGACCAGGATGATGCGCTTGCCCTCGATGAAGTGCCGGTTGGCATTGTGCTTCAGCTTCACGCCCAGGCGGCGGATCTTGTCCGTCGGCTGGATGAAGGTGCGGCCGACATAATGGTTGCGGATGATGCCCAGGTCGAAGGGGATTTTGCTCTGTTCGGCATAGCCCAGTGCCGCCGGCACGCCCGAATCCGGCACCGGGATCACCAGGTCGGCATCGACATGGCTTTCGATGGCCAGCTGCGCGCCGATCTTCTTGCGCACGCCATAGACGGAGTGGCCTTCCATGAAGCTGTCGGGCCGGGCGAAATAAATATACTCGAAGATGCAGAACTTGGACGCAGTCTGCTGGAATGGACGCAGGCTCTGCACACCGTTCTTGTCCAGCACCACCATCTCGCCCGGCTCGATATCGCGGATATAGTCAGCGCCGATAATGTCCAGCGCCACCGTTTCCGATGCCAGAACATGGCTGTCGCCGACACGACCCAGCACCAGCGGGCGCACGCCATAGGGATCGCGCACACCCACCACCTGATCCTTGGCCATGCAGACCAGGGAATAGGCGCCCTCAACCTGGCGCAGCGCGTCGATCAGGCGCTCAATGACGCCGCCGAAGCGGCTGGTGGCCATCAGATGGATGATGGTCTCCGTGTCCGACGTCGATTGAAACAGGCAGCCGCGGCGCACCAGCTGGCGACGCAGCTGCATGGCATTGGTCAGGTTGCCATTATGGGCCAGCGCGAAGCCGCCGAACTCAAACTCCGCGAACAAAGGCTGCACGTTGCGCAAGGACCGTTCGCCGGTGGTGGCGTAGCGGACATGGCCGATGGCGATGTCGCCGGTCAGGTTGCGCATCACCGCTTCGCTGCCGAAAATATCGCCGACCTGACCGAGCGCCCGGTGCTGCGGGAAATCCTGGCCGTCGAAGCTGACGATGCCAGCCGCTTCCTGCCCGCGATGCTGAAGCGCATGCAGGCCCAGCGCCACCAGGGCCGCCGCGTCCTGGGGACCATACACGCCGAAGACGCCGCACTCCTCGCGCAGCTTGTCGTCGTCGAAGGGATGGGTCGTCAGCATGGGAAGGCGCCTTTCACGGGGGGTGTCCGGTACGGTCAGGTCAAAAGGCCGGGTCAGCGTTGGTCCCCTTCGGGACGTCGATCCGGTTGGTTGGGCTGCTGGTCTGTGCTCTTGATCACCTGGTCCAGACGGCCGAGGTCTTCGACATTATAGCCGCGATCGGCCTCCGGCACAGCCGCGTTCCCCGCAGATGTGGGGCGCGGATTGGCCAGCCGGTCCAGCGTACGCTTCGCATTCTCCGCCTCCTCCAGCCGGTTGTGGGCGCGCTGCGCCTCACGCTGGGCCGGCGACAGGTCGGCATTGGGCAGGAAGTCGCGCAGGATGTCGGCACCCGTCTCCAGGAACGGCCGCGACTTCGCCTCGCGCAGCCAGACCGGCTGTTCCGGCCACAGCCAGGCGGCGAAAAGATAGGCCAGCGACACCAGCACCGCGCCCCGCACCACGCCGAAGGCAAAGCCCAGCGACCGGTCGATGGCCGACAGGTTGCTTTCCTGCACCTTGCCGGAAATGGTGCTGGTCACTACCGACAGCACGATCAGGGACAAGGTGAACACGCCCAGGATGGTGACGCCATCGGCCACATACTGGGTGCTGATATAGGTACGGGTATAGGGGGCGGCATGCGGGAACAGCCAGAGCGTGGCCAGGGCCGCGCCGATCCAGGCCGCCACCGACAGCACCTCGCGCACGAAACCGCGCGCGAATGCCATCAGGGCCGAGATCAGCAACACCACGATAACGGCGATGTCGACGGGGTTCAGGCTGCTGCCTTCCATCATGGTCCCCTCAATCCCGGCTGCGCGGCGGGCGCGGGGCCGGGTCCGCCTGGAACAATGGCAGCAGATCGGACAGATGGTCCAGTTCCACGCGCCGCAATCCATCGGCCGAGCCGTCACCGCGCGACCGGCGCGGCTGCGGCATCAGCGCCCGGTTGAAGCCCAGCTTGGCGGCTTCCTTCAGCCGCTGGTCGGTCTGGCTGACGGCGCGGATATCGCCCGACAGGCCGATTTCGCCGAACACCACGGCGTCAGCCGGCACCGGCTCCCCCGTCAGGCTGCTGATCAGGGCGGCGGCCACGGCCAGATCGGCGGCGGGTTCGGAGATTTTCAGGCCGCCGGCCACCGACAGATAGACATCGTTGGCGCCGATGGCCACGCCGCAGCGCGCCTCCAGCACGGCCAGCACCATGGCCAGCCGCGCGGTGTCCCAACCGACGACGGCCCGGCGCGGTGTGCCGAGCGGGGAGGGGGCGACCAGGGCCTGCACCTCCACCAGCACCGGCCGTGTGCCCTCCAATCCGGCGAAGACGGCAGTGCCGGTGATGTCGCGGCGGCGGTCGGCCAGGAACAGCTCGGACGGATTCGGCACCTCGACCAGCCCATCCTCCCCCATCTCGAACACCCCGATCTCATCGGTGGCGCCGAACCGGTTCTTCACGGCGCGCAGGATGCGGAACTGGTGGCCGCGCTCGCCCTCGAAATACAGCACGGTGTCCACCATGTGCTCCAGCACGCGGGGGCCGGCGATCTGCCCGTCCTTGGTGACATGGCCGACGATCAGCAGGGTGATGCCCCGGCGCTTGGCCACGCGGATCAACTCGGCGGCGCAGGACCGCACCTGCGCCACCGTGCCCGGCGCGCTGTCCAGCGTGTCGATATACATGGTCTGGATCGAATCGATGACGGCGACCTGCGGGCCGTCGGCGGTCTCCAGACTGGCCACGATGTCACGGACATTGTTGGCGGATGCCAGCTGCACCGGCGCATTGGCCAGGCCCAGGCGGGACGCGCGCATGCGCACCTGATCCACCGCCTCCTCGCCCGAGATATAGGCGCAGCGCGTGTCCTGGGCCAGGCAGCAGGTGGCCTGCAGCAGCAGGGTGGACTTGCCGATGCCGGGATCGCCGCCGACCAGCAGAGCGGAGCCGTTGACCAGCCCGCCGCCGCAGACCCGGTCGAATTCCTGAATGCCGGTCATGCGCCGCGGCGCATCGCTGGGCACACCCGACAGTGCCACGAATTCGATTCTGCGCCCGCCACCGCCCTTGCCCAGCCCCTTGGGCACGGCCTCGGCCACCTGTTCTTCGACCAGGGTGTTCCATTCACCGCAGGCGTCGCACTTGCCCGACCATTTGGGGTAGCTGGCCCCACAATTCTGGCAGACATATTTGCTGGGGGCGCGGGCCAAGGTCGTGACGGCTCCAGGGGATAACGGACGCGGCCCCTATATAGACGCTGCAAGCGCCGCTGGGGAGCCCTTCATAACACGAATGCAACATGCGCAGGGGCAACCCGGAGGGTTATGCCGGGAGGGCGGGGGCAGTGCTGTGAAAAATCGTCTCGCCAGCCACGATGGGAAGTGCGAGCAAGAATGGGAGAAGTGCCTGGACCTGAACGGGCATCCATCGGCCCGTCGCCCTATCGCAGCCGGGCCGCCGCTTGCGTCCAAGGAGACAGCAACCATGACCGCCGCTTCCCCCGTTCTTCCCGTAACCCTGGCCGATGTGAAAGAGGCAGCACAGGCGCTTGCCGGGCACATCATGGAAACGCCCTGCGTCCCGTCGCGCACCCTGTCACAGCTGACGGGTGCTGAAATCTGGGTGAAGTTCGAGAATTTGCAGTTTACGGCCGCCTTCAAGGAACGCGGTGCCCTGAACAAACTGCGCAAGCTGACCGCCGACGAGCGGGCGGGTGGCGTGGTCGCCATGTCGGCGGGCAATCACGCCCAGGGCGTGGCCTATCATGCCGGGCGCCTGGGCATACCCGCCACCATCGTCATGCCGGAAGGCACGCCCTTTACCAAGGTGGAGCGGACCGAGGAGCATGGCGCCCGCGTCGTGCTGAAAGGCTCCGTCCTGGCCGAGGCGGCGGCGGAAGCCGAACGCCTGAGCCGGGAGGAAGGGCTGGTCTTCGTCCATCCCTATGATGATGCCGACGTCATCGCGGGGCAGGGGACCATCGGGCTGGAAATGCTGATGGCGGCCCCGCATCTGGACACGCTGGTCGTGCCCGTTGGCGGCGGCGGCCTGATCAGCGGCATCGCCGTCGCGGCCAAGGCCCTGAACCCCGCCATCCGCATCATCGGTGTGGAGGTGGAAGCCTATCCGGCCATGGCCCAGGCGTTGAAGGGCGAGCCCATCCAGGTCGGCGGCGACACCATTGCGGAAGGCATTGCGGTGAAGAATGTCGGGGCCAAGACGCTGGAGATCTGCCGCGCCCTGGTGGATCAGGTGGTTCTGGTCTCCGATGTCGCGGTGGAAGAGGCGGTGGCCCTGTTCCTGAACATCGAGAAGACGGTGGCCGAAGGGGCGGGTGCCGCCGGCCTGGCCGCCATCCTGACCCATCCGGACCTGTTCCGGGGGGCCAAGGTCGGGCTGGTCCTGTGCGGCGGCAATATCGACAGCCGTCTGCTGGCACAGGTGATCATGCGCCAGTTGGTCCGCGAAAGCCGTCTGATTGCGGTGCGTATCGCCATTCCGGATCGGCCTGGCGTGCTGGCCCGGATCACCGGCCTGGTGGGCGATGCCGGCGGCAACATCATCGAAGCCTCCCATCAGCGCCTGTTCACGACGACGACAGTGAAGGCCACCGACATCGACCTGACCATCGAATGCCGGTCTAAACGCCACGCGGAACGGGTGCTGGAGATGCTGCGCACGACCGGGGGGTTGACGGTGCAGGTGCTGGCGGGCGGGGTGGTGTAGGAAACGCGACCGGCTGACCCGGTACTGGCCAGCCGGTCGCACACTCTCAGGGCGCAGGCTTCGCGGATTTTACCGCCCGCAATGCTTCGCCCAGGAACTTCTCGATATTGGCGCGCATCGAGCCTTCATTGGCCAGACGCGCCCGCTCCCCGCCTACGAAAGCATCGGAGAATTTAGCCGTGTAGGGGGCGGTGACGCGCTGTTTGAACAGCGCACCATCCCCCTGCAGCGGCCGGATCGAATAATCGACAATGGATGTGACCGTAAAGTCGACGCCAAAGATCGGCTGATCAGTATCAATCAACACTACATCGACGATATAGGCTGGTGTTCGATCCGTGGCCAACAAGCCTGTGGCAGCCAGCGACTGCTGCAAGGCCTCCCGAAAAAGGCCCTCCTCCACGAATTCCCAGGAATAGCCCTTTTCCTTGCCGATTGTGACACTGCCTACGCTGGCCGATTGGAACAGTGGGGAACTGTGGACCAGCCCCCGTGCCTCGGCGGGGGCGGATGCGACCATCGCCTCCGGACGAGATGCACAGGCCGTCAGCGGCAACAAAAAGGCGGCAATTGCCAGGGAACGCAGCAGTCGCATGGGATATTCGTCCTCTTACTTGTTGCCGGACGGCGTAGCGGGAGTGGTGGCTGCACCTGCGGCGCTACCCGACACGTCGCCGGTGGCGGGTGGGGTCATGCCTTCGGGGATCAAGGTGATATTGACCGGAGAGGTATATTTATTGTCGGCACCGGTAGCACTGTCGATGGCCCAACCGATGCCACCGCCCAGAATGATATTGCCGAAAGTATTGGCGGCGACACCCGACTTGTTCATGAAGGTGGCCTGCTGAAAGCCTGTCTTCGTGCAGATGATCGTGATGTCATGCTTCGTCTTCTGCACCATGGCCGCTCCCGGGGCGGGGTTGACGCGGGCGACCGCTACTCCCTCGCGCATCAGGGCGCAGTTGGCGCCTTCCGGATTGGTGTTGACGACAATTTCCTGGGTGGTGCCATCTGAAATGGTGGAGCAGGCTGACAACAACGCCATTGCCGCCAGTGGCAGCATTATCTTCTTCATGTTGGTCCCTTTTTTATTTTGGAATTGGTCAAGAGGTGGGTTTGAAAGAATGTTCTTTTGTCGATTATTTTGTCAATTTTTGTTGGATATTTATGTATTGGCTGGTAAACCATAAGTTACATCCCGCCGCCCAAGCATTCACATGTATGGTTCGGGTCGCGTAATGCCACCGAATCGTCACACCCTACCGCTTTAGGGGTAGCTGCCTCGGCTGCTATTGAGGAATTAAGCTCGATTGACTGACCAGGGTGTCACGCGGCCCGAACAATCTCCACGCCCACCGCCTCGCATTCTTCGAAGGCGTCGAGCTTTTCGACGCGGATCAGGGCGGTGATGGCGCGGCCGCCGGCCAGCAGGG
Source organism: Niveispirillum sp. GW835-FHT14G11 (assembly GCF_058793615.1). Taxonomy (NCBI): domain Bacteria; kingdom Pseudomonadati; phylum Pseudomonadota; class Alphaproteobacteria; order Rhodospirillales; family Azospirillaceae; genus Niveispirillum; species Niveispirillum sp. GW835-FHT14G11. The sequence goes on along the minus strand of NZ_JBXAFZ010000012.1, from coordinate 16,542 downwards.
TGGCGGCCAGTCGTTCGGCAACGCATTCCAGCAGGTTGGTATGGCCTTCCGTGGCGATGCGGCCGGCGGTTTCCACCAGTTCCGCATGGGTCCAGGGCATAGACGTTACCTGCGCCAGGGACAGTTCCAGGTTCAGGCGCAGGCGCTGCGGCTTCACATGCTCGTAATCATAGATGCCGATCAGCGTCGTGACCACAAGGTCGCGCACGACCAGCACCACCTGCCCAGGCAGCACCACCGGTCCGGGGTCGCGTACGGGCGAGCCGGTGACGGGATGAGGCAAGGGGCGAAGCGCGGGCTGCATCATGCGCTTGGCTCTACCACCGGCCCCAACCGCCGACAAGTCACGCAGACGCCGGGGCTGACCCGCCGCATTGGCGCGGGGTGCCGGAGGACAAGGTAACGCGGGCGCCAGCGGGGAGGGTTACGCGGGGCCCCGACTTTCGGGGCCATCCTTTCGGTGTGGTGGTGCGGCTTGCCTTCCATGGATAGAGTGCGCGAAAGTTGTGAAGAACGCATACGGGGACATTCATGCGCTACGAACAGGATGCGGCACAGAGGGCGACGGTCTTGCGGCATCTGTCGCAATCGCTCGCCGGCGCCGTCAGCCTGTTTGAAAAGCAGGAGGGCGTGAAGCTCGCCACCTTTCCCGATTTCAAGAAGGCCCGCGCCCGATACCTGGAAATCCAGGCCCTGATCTTCACCATCACCGACAAGGCGGAGGAAGCGCCCAACCGCGGCGTGCCGGCCGACCTGAAGGGCTGGCTGGTGCGCATGCGTCTGCGCTCCATCACCAGCTTCACCCGCATGAGCCTGACTTTCTTCCGCGACCCGCCGGAACTGCTGGTCCATGCGCTGGGCGCCTATGACATCTTGCAGCAGGAGCGCGAGAGCCTGATGAGCCTGCTGAACGATTTCGACATGATGCTGATGGAGGCAGCCCTGGACGACAAGACCTCCATGGAGCTGGACAAGGTCCGCCAGCAGATGGAGGAGATCGTCACCCTGCTGGACAAACATTTGAAGGGGGCGCCGGCGGCGCTCCGGACGTTCGATTGAGGTTGAGTTAACCCACCGCCCGCGTACGCTGGGCCAGGAACCGTTCCTCGAATTCCGGCACCGGCACGGGGCGGGAGATCAGGAAGCCCTGGATGGTCTGGCAGCCCATGCTGCACAGCCAGTCGCGCTGCGGCTCCGTCTCCACCCCTTCCGCCACGATTTCCAGGCCCAGGCGCTGGCCCAGTTCCAGGATGGTGGCGGGGATGGCCACATCGTGCGGCACCGTCTGCATGAATCCGCGATCGATCTTCAGCACGGTCAGCGGAATGCGCCGCAGATGTGACAGCGAGGAATAGCCTGTCCCGAAATCATCGATGGCCATGCCCACGCCAATATCGCGCAGCAGGCGCAGCATGGCGAAATCGCCCGCCGCCGCCGTCATGGCCACGGTTTCGGTGATTTCCAGCGTCAACAGGTGCGCCGGCAGGCCGGAACCGGCCAGGGCGGCGCGCACGCGGTTGGGGAAATCCAGATCGGCCAACTGTCGGGGGCTGACATTGATGGACACGGGCAGGTCGCCATGCAGGCGCCGCCAGCGGGCCGCCTGCTGGCACGCATCCCCCAGCACCCAGTCGCCGATCGGGCCGATCAGACCAGTTTCTTCCGCCACGGGGATAAAATCGGCGGGGGCGATGTAGCCTTCCTCGGTCTTCCAGCGCAGCAGGGCCTCCGCCCCGCGCAGGGTCAGGCTGCGCGGATCGACCTTGGGCTGGTAGAACAGCTCGAACTCCCCGCGCAGTTCCGCTGCCCGCAACCTCGCCTCGGTCCGCAGCCGGGCCATGGCCTGTTCCGACATCTCGGCGGAGAACATGCGCCAGCAGCCCGTGCCGGCAGCCTTGGCCGCATACATCGCCACGTCGGCGCAGCGCAGGATCTGGCGTGCATCCTGCCCGTCGCCGGGCCAGAGCGAGATGCCGATCGATGCGCTGGGATGCAGCAGATGACCGTCCAGCTCCAGCGGCCGGGCCAGCGAGGCAAGGATACGGTCGGCGACCTGGATCGCCTCCTTCGGTTCCTTCACATCCTCCACCAGCACCAGGAACTCATCCCCGCCCAGGCGGCCCACCGTGTCGGAATGGCGCAACGTATCGTCCAGGCGACGGGCGATGCCCTGCAGCATGCGGTCGCCCATATCGTGGCCCAGACTGTCATTCACATGCTTGAACCGGTCCAGGTCCAGGAACAGCACGGCCAGCCCGCGCTTGCTCCGGCGCGCACGGGCCAGGGCATGTTCAAGCCGTTCCAGCAGCAGGGCGCGGTTGGGCAGCTCGGTTAGCGGGTCGCGCGTGGCCAACTGGCGCAACTGCCCCTGGCTCTCGTCCAGCTTGTCCAGCGTCTCGTTAATGCGCAGGGTCAGGCGGCCCAGCTCGTCATTCTCATGCCCCGCAGGCATCGACAGGCGCGTGTCGCGGGGATTGTCCGGGTCGATCCCAGCCACCGCCTGTTCCAGCTCCACCAGGGGCCGTGTCAGGAACCGGTGGAACACCCAGGTCAGCAACAGCCCCAGCAGGATGTTGCGCGCCAGCCCGCCCAGCAGTGACGAGGTGACGAAGGCGATATAGTCGGCCGACACCTGCGCCATATCCAGGTCGATGCGCAGGATACCGATGGGCGGCTTTTCCCGCCCGTCGGCCAGGGGGCGGTAGAGCAGGCGGGTGCCCCGCGCCAGATCACCGAACACCAGCCGCCCGATGGTGCCATTGCCGCCCGATGGCGTCGGCAGGGCGCGGTGGCGGGACCAGAGCGGCTGTTCTTCCGATATGCGGATGTCGATGCCGGCGATGGCGCCGATGGACAGGGCGGAATTGCCGATCTGCTGGGCCAGCGCCTCATCCACGTTCCAGGCGGCGGCGGCGGCACTGCCCTCCGTCAGGTCGAGCATCTGTTCGACAAGGTCGCTGGCCTTGCCGCGCTCGCGCCACGTCGCCCAGGCGACCTCCAGCCCGCTCAGCACCAATCCGATGATGCAGGCGGCCAGCACGGCGCGCGCCGCCTGCCTTGCCGCCAAGGAACTGCCCAGCCCTTTCAGCATCGCCCTCCCCGGAGGCTTCGCGTCGGCCGTTCAATCATCGGTACCGTCCCCGACACCCAGGAGGCCGCCGGACGGTACTGCGATATTCCGTCGCGGGCATCATGCACGAAACAGGGTCGGCCTGTACAAGCAAATATCGGTGGGCGGTCGGTTGCATCCCAACGCAAAAGGGCCACCCCCGGATGGGGGCAGCCCTTGCATATATTGCACCCATGCCCCCGGGGTGGGGGCGGGGATCAGGCGGTCTTCAGCTTGCGGAAGCTCTTCCACATGTCGGACGGGTTCTTGTCCAGGTCGAAAGCACGGGCATTCTTGGGGTCCAGACCCTGGCGGTGGCATTCCAGCGCGAAGATATTGGTGTTGGCCGGGTCCAGGCCCAGCTCCTGGCAGGCGGCGTTGAAGGCGTTTTCGAAATCGGCGCTTTGCATCTGGTCACCTTCTGCGTTGAACAATCTCGGGGCCATCGGGCCGGGTCCGGTGTCGGTCAGCAGCCCCAACGGCGCTGTCCTTCACGCATCGCAGCATCGCCGGCCATTGCGGCCAAATTGCGAAGCCGTTGATCCAAAACGATGGCATTCACATGACCAGATCAAATCATCCGCTGATCTGTTGCAACCGCGAACAACGCATGGCCGTCCCTTCCGCATCGCGGGATCGTTGAGGCTTGCAAACGCGGCCGGTTGTTGCGCGGCGCGGCTGCGATTATGGTCCGGCCATGATGGTGACACGCCCGCTCCACATCCTGTCCCTGGACCTGCCCGATTCCCTGGCTGCCTTCGCGGTGCTGGCGGGGGAAAAAGGCGCCATGCTGCTGGATGGCGGGGCGGCAGAGGGCGGGCGGGCCCGGTTTTCCATCCTGGCGGCGGACCCGTTCTCCTGGATCGAGGTGGCGGGCGATGGGCGGGTGACGCGTGACGGGGCGCCGCTGGCGACTGACCCGTTCACGGCGCTGCAGACGGCACTGACGCCGTTCGCCCGGCCGGTGCCCGCCGGCTTGCCGCCCTTCACCGGCGGGGCCGTGGGGGTGATGGGGTATGAGCTGGGCCGGTATTTGGAACGGCTGCCCCTGCCGCGGGTAGGCGGGCTGGATCTGCCCGACATGGCGTTCGGGCTGTATGACACGGTGGCGGTCATCGACCATGGTACCGGCCAGGGCTGGGTGGTTTCGGGGGCGGAACGGGAAGCCGATGCCTGCGCCCGCCCGGCCCTGGCCCGCCGGCTGGCGCAGGCGCTGCATGACAGGCTGCGGGCCGCCCCGCCCCTGGCCCGCGATTCGGGCGACGGGTTGCTGCACCGGCCGGGATGGACGGCGGAGCTGGCGCCTGCCACCTATCGCGCGCGGGTGGCACGCATCCTGGACTATATAAGGGCCGGCGACATCTATCAGGCCAACATGACCCAGCGCTTCCTGGGCCGCTTGCGCCCCGGTGTCACCGCCTGGGATGCCTATCGCCGCTTGCGGCCGCGCACGGCGGCGCCGTTTTCCGCCTTCCTCAACCTGGGCGCGGGCAGGGCGGTGGCTTCGGGGTCGCCGGAGCGGTTCCTGTCGCTGACGGCCGACGGCGCCATCGAGACGCGGCCCATCAAGGGCACCCGCCCCCGCCATGGGGATGCGGCGCGCGACGCGGCCCTGGCCGCCGAACTGCTGGCGTCGGAGAAGGACCGGGCGGAAAACCTGATGATCGTGGACCTGCTGCGCAACGACCTGTCGCGGGTGGCGCAGATCGGCAGCGTCAAGGTGCCCAGCCTGTGGGGGTTGGAAAGCTATCGCACCGTCCATCACCTGACCTCGGTTGTGACCGGACGGTTGAAGCCCGGCCTGGGGCCGGTGGATCTGCTGCGCGCTGCCTTCCCCGGCGGGTCGATCACCGGCGCGCCCAAGATCCGGGCCATGGAGATCATCCATGAGCTGGAACCCGCCCGGCGCGGCCCCTATTGCGGGTCGGTGATGTGGATCGGCTGGGACGGTTCCATGGACAGTTCCATCATCATCCGCACCGCCGCCATTGCGGGCGATATGGTGCAGGTGCAGGCCGGCGGCGGCATCGTGGCCGACAGCGAGCCGGAGGCGGAATATCAGGAGAGCCTGACCAAGGCCAAAGCCCTCCTGACCGCTTTCGATCCCGCCATGGCCTGGCCCCCCGCCATCGCGGTGGATGAGGAGCGCGCGGCATGAGCGTGATCTGGTTGAACGGCGATTTCGTCGCCGCCGACAAGCCGGCCCTGCTGGCCCATGACCGGGGCCTGACCCTGGGCGACGGGTTGTTCGAGACCATTGCGGTGAAGGCCGGCGTGCCGTTGCGGCTGGACGCCCATCTTCGCCGTCTGCGTGACGGGGCGGATTTTCTGGGCTTGGCCGTGCCGACCGATGACCAGGTGCTGCATGACGCCATCCTGGGGCTGCTGGGCGCCAACGGGATGGAGGGGGAGGCAGCGGTGCGCCTGACCCTGACCGCCGGCGCCGGTCCGCGCGGCCTGCCAAGGCCGGAGGTGCCCACCCCCACCTTGATGCTGGCCGCGGGCCGCATCCCGGCAGAGGCACCGCCGGCCCGGCTGGCCATCGCCCGCACCACCTGCCGCAACGAGAAGTCGCCCTTGTCGCGGCTGAAGACGCTGAACTATCTGGACAGCATCATCGCCCGGCGGGAGGCAACGGCGCGCGGGGCCGATGATGCCGTGATGCTGAACAGCCAGGGCCGCGTGGCGGAGGCCACGGCCGCCAACATCTTCCTGTCGCTGGACGGGCATTGGGTGACGCCGTCGGTGGCCGAAGGCGCCCTGCCCGGCACCATGCGTGCCGCACTGGTCCGGAACTGGCGGGCGGAGGAACGGGCGGTGGGGGTGGCGGAGCTGCGCCGGGCGGATGATATCGTGCTGACCAATGCGCTAGGTCTGCGCAAGGTGGCGCGGGTGCTGGATTGAGCCCGCGGCCCTATCGGCGCAGGATTTTCGTCATCGCCTTGCCCTTCGCCAACTCATCGATCAGCTTGTCCAGATAGCGGATTTCCCGCATCAGCGGTTCTTCCACCTGCTCCACCCGCACGCCGCAGACGACACCGGTGATCAGGCTGCGGGCCGGGTTCAGGGCCGGGGCGCGGCCCAGGAAATCCTCAAGGTTTGTCCCGGCCGTGATCTCCGCCTCCAGGCTGTCCTGGCTGTGGCCGGTGAACCAGCGGATCACCTCATCCACCTCCGCCTTGGTGCGCCCCTTCTTTTCCGCCTTGGCGACATAGAGCGGATACAGGCTGGCGAAGCGCATGGCATAGACCCGGTGCGTCATGCCGGCCCCTCACGCGTTCGGCTTGGGCCCCAGCAGCGGCATGACATCGACGCCGTCGCAGGGGAAGATGGTGAAATGCGGATGCCCGGCAAACATCTCTGCCGCTGCCTGATGCGAGGGGGCCCGCACCACCAGGAACACCGTCAGCTCATTCACCACATCGGCGATCCCATCGGGCGAGGTGCGCTTGGTCGGCCCCAGCGGCCCGCCGCCATAGACGATCACATCCTTATGCGCCGCGTCCCAGGCGGCCAGTGCGGCCAGCCCCTTCTCATCCGTGGCCCGTCGCTCCGCCTCGCTCATCGCGAACCAAGCCCGCCAGCGCGGACTGTTCTTGTTGCTGGTGAAAACTGCGAGATAGGTTGCGTCCGCCATTTTTCAGCCTCCCGGCTTTGGGGTTCATGCCGGCAACCGGGCCGCCTGCCGCCACCGTCAATGTGACCATTGGCAATCCTCCAGCCGCGACAAGGTAAGGCGGAATGACCCTATCGACAAGGTGGGCGCCCCCGTGACGGGTCAGGCAGCGGTCGGAGCGGATGTCGGCCTTCCTCCGAATGGACCGACTGATCGCGCCCCGTGCAACGAAGTGAAACATAAAATCAGGGTCGGTTTCAGAGCGGGCGGGCACACGGCTCCGAATGGTGGCACCACAGCGGATAAGGACCGGTGGTGCATTGGCCGGAAGCGAGACGTGGCTATGGCGTTGATTGGGTGATTGTAGCGTAGTTCGCGGGAGAAGTCAGCAATGCGCCCTATTTTATCTTGGTTCGCCGATCGCGGCGTGACGCCGAAAGGCGCTTGACCCTCACACTACGGCAAAGTTGATAATCCCGGCTCCCTAACTCCAGGAGCCCGCCATGCTCACGATCTACGGTGTCGCCATCTCGGTCCACACCCGCAAGGTCATCTTCTCGGCCGAGTATAAGGGACTAGACTATAACCTCGTTCGCGTCATCCCTGTCGATCCCAGCAGCCTGCCGGCTTCTTGGGACGAGATCAGTCTCACGGGCAAGATCCCCGTCATCACCGATGGCGACTACCGCCTGTCGGACTCAGCGGCCATTTGCGCCTATCTCGAAAAGCTGCATCCGCAGCCGTCGCTGTATCCGACCGAGGCCCGCGCCTACGGCCAGACCCTCTGGTTGGAGCAATATGCCGGCGTGATCTTCGCCGAGGTTGTTCGCCCCCTATTCCACGAGACCTTCGTGCATCCGCGCCTGAATGGCCGCGACGCCGACGCCGCTGTCGTAGAGGCGGCCTTAAGCCAGGCCCTGCCCAAACATTTTGGCCATCTAGAGACGGCGATGGGCCAAGACGATTTCGTCATCGGGCCGGCGCCCACGATCGCGGACATCTCAATCGTCTCCAATCTGCTGACCTTCGGTCACCTGGGCTTCGAGCTCGACCGTGTGTGCTATCCACGGCTGGCCGCGCTGCAAGACCGCATCACGCGCCTGCCGGCCATGCGCAGGACGCTTGAACGCGAACGGCTTGTGGTCCAGGCCATGGGCCTTGATCCCAGGGCGCTTGACGCAGCGCTGGCCCAGCCTACGGAGAGCCAGCTTGTTCCGCATCGGTGAGTTCTCGCGGATCGCCCGCGTCTCGGCGCGCCAGTTGCGCTTCTACGAGGAGATCGGCCTGTTCGAACCTGTCGAGGTCGACGCGCGCTCGGGCTATCGTTCGTACGCCCTCGTCCAACTCGCCGATCTGAACCGGATCCTGGTGCTCAAGGACCTTGGATTCAGCCTCGATCAGATCGGTGACATCCTCAAGTCCAAGATCGGCCCCGACGAGCTAAGGCGTATGCTGCTGTTGCGCCGGAACGACGTGGAGCGCCAACTTGAGCTGGAGTCGTTGCGCCTGCGCCAGATCGAGGCCCGGATCGCCCAGTTGGAGACCGACGGGGCTTTCTCGGCCGACGACGTCGTGGTGCGGCCGGAACCAGCCCAAACCCTGCTCTCCCTGCGGTGCACAGTGTCATCGTTCGACGCCGCGCGCGGCTTGATCGGCGAACTGATAGGTCTGGCGCGTCCGCTGCTCAAACGCGCTCCGCCGCCGGTCCTGGTGGCCGTCGCCCACACCGAGCAATTCGAGACTGACATTCTGGACATTGAGTTCGGGATACGCCTGAATCCCGGTGAACGTATCCGGGTGGAAGGCCTTGCCATGCGCGAACTGCCGGCTGTCGATCAGATGGCTATTTGCGTCCGCGCGGGCCTGCCCGAGCACGCCCACTTGGTCACCGCCAAGGTCGGCGCCTATCTGGCCGCCTCTGGCCGGAGGCTGGACGGCCCCGGCCGGGAGGTCTTCCTGCGGTTCCCCGATCTTGATCGAATGCATGAGGCCGTGGTCGAGATGCAGTTTCCCGTCCGCGCCGCCATGGAAATCAAGGACGTATGAATTTCCTTTGAGCGCCGCGCATCTAAATTCCTACCTAGGCCGTATAACCGAGTCAGAGCTCTGCGCACTGGAGGGCTGCGCCTAACGCTCATGAACCCGCCCGCTCAACCGGGACGACGGCTCAAGGCTCTTTTGAGGTGATATGATGACCACGCTTCCTCGACGGACTCTCGGTTTGGCCATATTGGCTGCACTCTTCTCCGCGCCCCTGAGTTCGAACGCGCGCGCTCGAGGCTTCGCCTGCCCGGCATGCGGTTGTTCCATGGATGGGAAAGTCTTCGAGGCGGCGGGCTCCTGCCCAGACTGCAAAATGCGACTCATGCCCATCGCCGATGTAAAGCCAATGACGGGCGCGCCGCAGACCCTTACGGTTGGCGCGGGCCTCTTCAACGTTCCTGGTGGGATCGGTCACGAAAACCAGATGATTGAGGTCGCCTACTACAGGCCCAACTCATTTGGTCCAAAGTCGCCGATCCTTCTCGTCCTGCCCGGCTCCGGTCGAAACGCGGCCGACTATCGCGACGCATGGATCAAGGCCGCCGACGCCAAGGGTGTATTGGTGGCAGCCCTTGGCTATCCGGAAGCGGGTTACGATTTCGCCGCCTATCAGCTGGGCGGGGTCGTGCGGGACCTGCAGCTGCGTAACCTAAAACTGACCGCTGACGGCAAGGTGCCGGACAGCCTGTACCTGCGCGATGAAGATATCGTCTTCAAGCCGAACGACCACGCGGAAACCTGGCTTTTCAACGACTTTGATCGAATTTTCGCGACCCTCGCCCAGGCCGCCGGTTCGAGCCGCCAGACTTACGACATCTTTGGCCATTCGGCCGGCGGCCAGATCCTACACCGTTTGGCAATATTCCACCCCAAGTCCAAGGCCCAACGGATCGTCGCCGCCAATGCCGGCATCTACACCCTGCCGGACATTGACCGTCCACAGCCTATCGGCCTGCAAGGCACGGGCATTGGCGCAGAGGGTCTGCGCCAAGCTTTTTCAAGCCCGCTGACCCTGTTGCTCGGTGGCGCTGACAATGATCCCAATCGCGGTGGCCAGCATCTGCACACCCCGCAACTGGACGCTCAAGGCGTCGATCGGCTATCGCGCGGCCACTATTTCTTCGACTTTTCGCGCCACGCTGCGGAGAAGATCGGTGCGCCGTTCAACTGGCACCTGCAGGTGGTCGAGGGCGTCGGGCACGACTACCGCCGTATGAGCGCCGCCGCCGCCCGTCTACTCTATGACGCCTAGACTGTTACCCAGCGTGGAAAAGTGACCCCCTTGTCGGGACTATAGGCGTCCAGCTTTGCCCCTTCTGTTTATGGGTGTTGGACTGCCCGGATCTAGAACTGATCTGGGCGGGCTGGGGATACTGATCGTTCAGCCAATGGATCGGTGCTTTGTCTTTGACAAGGACGGCGACGCCCAGTGGGCGTATTGCAAAGATATCATCGGCCTGAACCCGGCGCCGCGTTGGAACAGCCACGTTTACAAGGATCGGGATTTTATTTTCGCGTGATTTAGCGGGGCATCAGCCCTGTCTAACCCGTCCACCAATCCCCCCCGCTGGTTTCGTCTGCTTTGTCAACTTGCCACAGCGAACCCGCCCGTCCCCATCGGTGCCACGGCGCGAATATGCTGGAGGGGATGGGCCCGCATGCTATGATCAAGGTCGCGTGGGGGACGCAGCCGGTCCGCGGAAAGGGTAGAAGCCCACCCCTGTACATCGTTGCCGCGACACTTCTTTCAGCCCGGATGGCGGACATTGGGCATGGTTTGAAAGGAGTTCGCCCATGCAGGACCAGGCCAGGGGGGCGGTGCGCCCGCTGCCGGAGAATGCCGATCTTCGCCATCTGAAGGACCAGGCCAAGGCGCTGTTGAAAGCCGGCGGTGCGGCGTCCTTGACCGATGCCCAGTTCCGGCTGGCGCGCCTCTATGGCTATGCGAGTTGGCCCAAGCTGAAGGCCCATGTGGAGTCTTTGAGGGAGGTCGGCCGGTTGAAGGCGGCGATCCTGGGCAATGATGTCGATCAGGTCCGGTCGATGATGAAGGCCAATCCCGCCCTGCACTTGGCGCCGATCGGCAGGGATGGCAACGGTCCCCTGACGCTGGTGGCGGAAACTCCGGGCGCGCCGACGCCCGCAAGGCTGGCCATGGCGGCCTGGATGATCGAGAACGGGTCGGATGTGCATCGCGGCGGCGATGCGCCGCTGATGCGCGCGGCGCTGTGGGGGGACCGGGTGCCGATGATGGCGTTGCTTGTCCGGTATGGCGCGGACGTGAATGCCGAGTATGGCGGCGCCTATCCCATCCTGTGGGCGCCGTGCGAAACCGTCGATCCCGTTGCCATGCGATGGCTGCTGGACCATGGGGCCGATCCGAACTGTGCAAAGCAGGGGCGGACGGTCACCGCGCTGGATACCCTGATCGGGGCCTATGTCCGCTCGCCCGATCTGGCCACCTGCATCGATCTGCTGCGCCAGGCCGGGGGGCGAACCCGGTACGACCTGCCGGGCGTGATCGACACGATATGCGACCGTGCCGATCGGCTGGCCTCGCACGTGGATGCCGATCCGTCCGTGGTGCATCGGCGGTTTCCGGAACTGACCTTCGGCAATAGCGGCCTGCGGCGGCTTCAGCTTCAGGGCGCCACGCTTCTGCATGTGGCGGCCGAATATGGCAGCCTGGATTGCGCGCGGCTTCTGCTGCGCCGGGGGACCGACGTGAATGGGCCGGCGCTGATCGGTGCTGCCGGCATCGGCGGGCAGACCGCCCTGTTTCATGCGGCAACACAATCGGGCGACCTGGGGCTGCGGATGGTGAGGCTTCTGCTGGCGCACGGCGCCGATCCGGCATGGCGGGCGACCCTGCCTGGACATTATGAACGGCCGGAGGAGTTTCTGGACTGCACGCCGCTGGATTATGCCATCGCCTTCTCCGGCGATGAGGCCATGGTCGGGATGTTGCGGATACCGGATGCCTTGTGAGACATCTGCCCCCGCCTACCGCCCCGGCACGGGCACCACATGCGTGTTCTTCACCTCCTCCATCACCATATAGGTATGGGTCTGGGCCACCCCCTGGATGGAGGAGAGCTTGTCGCCCAGGAAGGCGCGATAGGCGGCCATGTCGGCGACGCGGACCTTGATCAGGTAGTCGAAGCCGCCGGCCACCATATGCGCCTCCTGGATCTCATCGAAACGGCGGACGGCGTCGGCGAAGATCTGGAAGACGTCGGGGGTGGTGCGGTCCAGGCGGACCTCGATAAAGGCGGCCAGGGACCGGTCCAGCAGTTCCGGGTCCAGCAGGGCCACGTACTGGCGGATATAGCCGTCACGCTCCAGCCGGCGCACCCGTTCCAGGCAGGGGGTGGGGGAGAGGTTCACCCGCCGGGCCAGTTCCACGTTCGAGATGCGGCCATCTTCCTGCAGGATGCGCAGTATGTTCTGGTCGATGCGGTCGAGCTTCGCGGCTGCGGAATCAACGGACATGATATTCTCTGGCAGAATGTCGATCTAGCCGGATGATATCCTGTCAAAACCCTTTCTTTGGAGAAAAATCGTCCAAGATTTTTGCCATACTCCGAGCAATTCAAAACCCCAGCGTTTCTCGGAGTTACGGCGATGTCCGGCACCGTTCTGAATGACCTGCGCAAGGCCAAGCATGCCGACGAGGTCACTGTCGTCACCGGCCTGCTGCGCAGCCATGGGCTGACCCCGGCGGAGCGGACCGGCATCCATGACCGGGCCGTGGCGATTGTCGAGGCGGCGCGGCTGCGCCGGCGCGAGCTGGGTCCGCTGGATAATTTCCTGCAGGAATTCGGCCTGTCGAACAATGAGGGCGTGGCCCTGATGTGCATTGCCGAATGCCTGCTGCGCATCGCCGATCCGGAGACGGCGGACCGTCTGATTGCCGAAAAGATCGCGCAGGGGCAGTGGGATGCGCATCTGGGCCGCAGCGACAGCGCCTTCGTCAATGCCGCCGCCTGGGGCCTGATGCTGACGGGCAAGATCACCGATCTGGAACGCGGCGGGGAGCGTGATGCTGGCAATTTCCTGAAGCGCCTGGTGGCGCGGTCGGGCGAAAGCGTGATCCGCACCGCCATGGGCCAGGCCATGCGCGTCATGGGCGGACATTTCGTGCTGGGCCGCACCATCAAGGAAGCGATGGCCGAGGCGCGCAAGGCCAAGCCCGCCGGCACCGTCCATTCCTATGACATGCTGGGCGAGGGGGCGCGGACCTGGGAACAGGCCACGCGCTATCTGGACGCCTATGTGAAGGCCATCGACGCGGTGGGGGCGGAGGCCGCCGGCCGGGGCCCGATGGCTGCCCCCGGCGTGTCGATCAAGCTGTCGGCCCTGCACCCGCGCTATGTCCAGGCGCAGCACGCGGATGTGATGGCGAAGCTGGTACCGGCCGTGAAGGGGCTGGCGCTTCAGGCCAAGCGCTGGGACATCAACCTGACCATCGATGCGGAGGAGGCCGACCGGCTGGAGCTGTCGCAGGATATCCTGTCGGTGCTGTCGCATGACCCTGATCTGGCCGGATGGAACGGGCTGGGTCTGGCCATCCAGGCCTATTCCAAGCGCACGCATCTGCTGGTCGACTGGCTGGTCGATCTGGCGCGGGCATCCGGTCGCCGGTTGATGGTGCGGCTGGTCAAGGGCGCTTATTGGGACACCGAGATCAAGATGTCCCAGATCGCCTCGCATCCCGATTACCCCGTGTTCACGCGCAAGGCGGCGACGGACCTCTCCTACCTGGTCTGTGCCCGCAAGATGCTGGCGGCCAGGGACGCCATCTATCCGCAGTTCGCCACCCACAATGCCTATACGATCGCCGCCATCCTGCATCTGGCCGGCGACAACCGCGACCTGGAGTTCCAGCGCCTGCATGGCATGGGCGAGCTGCTGTACACGGCGGCGCGCGAGGTGCTGCCGGCGTTCCCGCGGGTGCGCATCTATGCGCCGGTGGGCACGCATGAGGATCTGCTGCCCTATCTGGTGCGCCGCCTGCTGGAAAACGGCGCCAACAGCAATTTCGTCAACGCCTATATGGACCCGGAGGTGCCCGTCAGTGACGTGGTGGCCGACCCGGCCGCGTTCCTGGAGAGAGAAGGCATGCTGCGCCATCCCCGCATCCCCACCCCCGCCGACATCTATGGCGCCGAGCGTCCCAATTCCAAGGGGTTCGACCTGACCGCCCCGGAGAAGGTGGCGGAACTGACGGCGCAGATGCAGGCAGCATTGGCCCGCACCTGGACGGCGGGGCCCATCGTCGGTGGTGTGGAACTGTCCGGTGCAGCCCAGCCGGTGACCGATCCGGCCAACCGGGCGCGTAGCGTGGGCACTGTCGTGCTGGCCGACAAGCAGGCCGTCGAGCGCGCCCTGTCGCTGTCGGTGGCCGCACAGAAGGAATGGGACCGCGCCGGCGCCGATCATCGCGCCGCCTGCCTGGACCGCGCCGCCGACCTGATGGAAGCCGACACGCCCGCCCTGATGGCACTGCTGGTGCGCGAGGCGGGCAAGACCCTGCCCGACGCCATCGCCGAGCTGCGCGAGGCCGTGGATTTCTGCCGTTACTACGCCGCCCAGGCCCGCACGGGGCTGAAGCCTGTGCTGCTGCCCGGCCCGACGGGGGAGCGCAACGAGCTGCACCTGACCGGTCGCGGCACCTTCGCCTGCATCAGCCCCTGGAACTTCCCGCTGGCCATTTTCGCGGGTCAGGTGGTGGCGGCGCTGGTGACGGGCAATGCCGTCATCGCCAAGCCGGCCGAACAGACCCCGCTGATCGCCGCGGAGGCCGTGCGCATCCTGCACAAGGCCGGGGTGCCGGGTGACGTTCTGCACCTGTTGCCGGGTGATGGGGAGACGGTGGGGGCAGCGCTGGTCGCCGATCCGCGCATTGCTGGCGTCTGCTTCACCGGCTCCACCGAGACGGGCCGCGCCATCAACCGCAGCCTGGCCAATCGTGACGGCGCCATCGTGCCGCTGATCGCCGAGACGGGCGGCCAGAATTGCATGATCGTGGATTCGACCGCCCTGCTGGAGCAGGTGGTGGATGATTGCGTGACCTCGGCTTTCCAGTCGGCGGGTCAGCGCTGTTCGGCCATGCGGGTGTTGTTCGCGCAGGAGGAGATCGCCGACAAGCTGGCCGACATGCTGGCCGGTGCGATGGACCTGATCCGTCTGGGCGATCCGATCGATGTGGCCACCGATGTCGGCCCTGTCATCGACGATGCGGCCCGCGACATCCTGATTGCGCATGCAAGCCGCATGGATGGCGAGGCGCGGCTGGTCAAGGCGGTGACGGTGCCGGACGCGCTGGCCGGCGGTACCTTCTTCGGCCCGCGCCTTTACGAGGTCGGCAGCCTGTCGCAGCTGAAGCGCGAAGTGTTCGGCCCGATCCTGCATATCGTGCGCTTCAAGGCGGCGGAGCTGGACAAGGTGGCGGCGGAGATCGCGGCCACCGGTTACGGCCTGACCTTCGGCGTGCATAGCCGCCTGGAAGGCCGCGCCCAGAGCCTGTTCAAGACGCTGCCGGTGGGCAACACCTATATCAACCGCAACATGGTGGGTGCCGTGGTCGGTGTGCAGCCGTTCGGCGGTCAGGGCCTGTCGGGCACGGGGCCGAAGGCCGGCGGCCCGCACTATCTGCACCGCTTCGTCACGGAGAAGACGCTGACCGTCAATACGACGGCCTTCGGCGGCAATGCCTCGCTTCTGGAACTGGGGGCGTAACAGCAAACCGGCGGCGGAAACATCGGCAATTGAATGTTTCCGTTCGCAATAATAATTCAACCTAAAACAGCAATCCACCTGCCGCGCCGTCGGGTGATGGGCTCCCATGCGGGGGAACATCGTCCAACGGCTTCATTTTTCTGTGAAAAAGGACTATAGGCGGAGGGCCGATATTGCCGGGGGGCGTTTCCATCCCGGCTCCCGCGACCCCGCTCAAGGAGTTCGGTTCCGGATGACCGAGATCGCCGATGCCCCGCTGGTTCTGATCGTCGAGGATGAGCCGGCGACGCGCGCCCTGCTGGCTGGCTATTTCCATGAGGCCGGTTTCCTGGTCGCCGAGGCCGAGAATGGCAAGCAGACCCGCGAAGTGATGTTGCGCCAGCCGCCCGACCTTGTCCTGCTCGATATCGAGTTGCCGGACGAGGATGGGTTCACGCTGGCCAAAAGCATCCGCGAGATTTCCAATGTCGGCATCATCATCGTCACTCAACGCGCCAATGATGGCGACCGCGTCTTCGGACTGGAGACGGGTGGCGACGATTATGTGACCAAGCCGCCCAATCCGCGCGAGCTGCTGGCGCGTGCCCGCAACCTGCTGCGCCGGACCCATCCCAGCAAGATGTACAAGGCGGAAGGGGCCGTGCGCTATTTCGCCGGCTGGACCATGGACCTGGCCCGCCGCCGCCTGGTTGACCCGGCCGGGGTGGAGGTGCGGGTGACGCGCGGGGAGTTCGAGCTGCTGGGCCTGCTGGTGCGGTCGGGCGGCCGGGTGGTGACGCGCGACCAGCTGATCGACGCGGTCAGCGGCACCGACCGTAACCCCAACGACCGCACCATCGACGTGCTGGTCAGCCGCCTGCGCCGCAAGATGCAGGATAGCGGCTCGCTGGACGTGATTGTCACGGAGAAGGGGCTTGGCTACCGGCTGGCGGTGGAGATTACGGATCAGCCGTGAGGCGAATGATACCGTAGGTCAGGTCGAGCACCGCGAGCCCTGACAAGCGACGATGCCGAAAGATGTCAGGGCTCGCGG
>NZ_JBXAFZ010000011.1:0-307423 GCF_058793615.1 Niveispirillum sp. GW835-FHT14G11 | reverse complement strand
CAGCAGCAAGCTGGCAGCTATCAGGCGAACCGACTACAATGCACTGCAACCCAGTCGCACTTCAGCGTGAATCCGCCCGCAAATGTAGGCGCAAAGTTAAAATGTCAGTCCTGCGCAAGATAGAAATGTCAGCCCCTGGCCCTCGTCCGCCTTTCAGGATAGTTTCCTTGGCATCAAATTGGCGATGGGGATCATGACCGACGAACCGGTATCGCGCTTGACCGATCATCTGGGCTTCTGGCTGCGTCTGGTGTCCAACCATGTGTCGCACGGCTTCGCGCGCAAGCTGGAGGGCCGGGGCGTCACGGTGGCGGAATGGGTGGTGCTGCGCGAGCTGTACAAGGTCGAGCCCATGCCCCCTTCCCGGCTGGCCGACCAGATGGGCATGACGCGCGGCGCCATCAGCAAACTGGCCGACCGGTTGATTGCCAAGGGCTTGGTGCAGCGCGCCGACGACCCGCTGGATGGGCGGGCGCATAAGCTGTCGCTGAGCGATGACGGCACATGCCTGCTGCCGGAGCTGGCGCGGCTGGCGGACGAGAACGAGGCGGCGTTCTTCGCCGGCCTGACGGAGACGGAGCGGTCGGTGATGGAAGGCGCGCTGCGCCGGATCGTGGCGGAGCGCGGGCTGAAGGAACTGCCGGTGGATTAGCCGATCCGACGTCGGATACCCTCGCTGAGCGGAAAGTCCATGGTGCAGCGCACGCCGTCCGGCTCGAAATGCAGCGCCGTGGCGCCGTGGATCTCATAGGCCAGCGAGCGCTGGATCAGGGAGGTGCCAAAGCCTTTGGCGCCGGGAACGGTGATGGCCGGTCCCCCCGTCTCCTTCCAGCTCACGCGGATGCGGGGGGGCATCGTCCCCTCGTCCACATCCCAATGCACGTCCAGATGGCCGCCATGCTGCGAGAAGGCGCCGTATTTGGCGGCGTTGGTGGCCAGTTCATGGAAGACCAGGGCCAGGGCGAGCGCCGCCTTGGGCCGCAGCTCGATGGGGGGCCCCTCGATACAGACATCCTGGGGTTCCTGGGCATAGGGGTTCACCTCATGGCGCACCACCTCCGACAGCTGCACCCATTCCCAATAATGGTCGGCCAGCAGATTGTGCGTGGCCGACAGGGCCCGCAGGCGGCCTTCGAAGGACAACCAGAAACTGGCCGTATCCGCATGCCGCCGGCGCGTCTGCTGGCCGATGGACAGCACCGTGGCCAGCGTGTTCTTCACCCGATGCGACAGCTCGGCCATCAGCAGTTCCTGGCGTTCCTCCGCCTGGCGCCGTTCCGTCACGTCCACGATCTGCACGACGGCCCCGGACGGTCCTTCGTCCCCGTCCAGCGGGATGATGGAATAATGCACCGGTACGTCCCGCCCGTCGGGGCGGGTCAGGGTGGTGGCCTGTTCCGCCGCGGCGGGCACGGGCCTGCCATCCTTGGCCGGTTTCTCCAGCCCCAGCCGCTCGAACACCGACCCGCCCTCCAGCTCCCCGCCCAGCAGCGCCACGGCCGGGGGGTTGAGATATGTGGCCATGCCGGCCCGGTCGGTCAGGATAAGGGCGGCGGGCACGTTGCGGGTGATGGTGGCGGTGATCAGGGCCTGGTCGGCCAGGCGGCGGTTCACGGCGGCCAGCTGGTCGGCCAGCATGGCGCGGGTGCGGGCCGCGTTGCGTTCGGCCTCCAGCCGCAGCGCGCGGCCTTCCCGTTCGCGGAAATCGGCCAGCAGGCGGCGGTTCTGATCTTCCAGGAAACGGCGGCGCAGGATGGCCCGCAACCGGGCGCGCAGCGGCGCCAGCGGGGCCGCGGGGTCGAACAGATCGTCGATGCCCGTGGCCAGCAACCGGTGCAGCGCATCCTGATCATGGGTGCCGCCCAGGCCCAGGATCACGGCGGTGCCCGTGCCGACGCTGGCCCGGCTCTGCCGGCACAGTTCCTGGCCGCCAATGTCGGGCAGCCGGTTGCAGACCAGCATCACGTCCTGCGGTTCCTGGGCCAGCCGCGCCAGGGCGTCGGTGGCGCTTGGCACTTCCGTCGTCAGGCACCCTTCCTCCACCAGCATGGCGCGCAGCGGATGCAGGAAAGCGGCCTCGAACCCCACCACCAGCACGCGGGGCTGGCGGAACTGGATCTGGGGCAGTACCTCCATGTCGTCGTCGCGCCGCGCATGGCGCAGCAACTGGGCCACACGCAGCAGCAGCACGGCCGAATCCGTGGATTTGGGCAGGAAATCGTCCGCACCGCTATCCAGCCCCTCGCGCTGACGCGCCGGTGTCTCATCCGCCGTCAGCATCAGGATCGGCATGGACAAGGTGGCCAGATGCAGGCGGATCAGGCGGCACAGGTCGCCGCCCTGCATGCCGGGCAGATGATGATCGACGATCAGCAGATGCGGCAGCGTCCGGTTCAGGACGGGCAATGCCGCTTCGGCACTGTCCACCTGTTCGACGGCATAGCCATCCTCTTCCAGCAGCAGGCGGAAACGCAGCGCCTGGGTAGGACTATCCTCAATCAGAAGGATGCGCCTCGCCGGCGCTTCAACCTTGGCCGACACCGGCAACCTGCGCGCTCTCATGCGCCTTGAATACGGTCAGGGCCAGACGGGCCAGATCACGTTCCACGACCGGTTTGCGCAGGATGGGCCGGCCATGCCACTCCGCCGGCAGGCCGGCGGCGTCATAGCCGCTGGTCAGGATGAAGGGCACGCCGCGCGCCGCCAGGGTGGCTGCCACGGGAAAGACCAGCTGACCGGACAGGTTGACGTCCAGGATCGCACCATCCAGCATTTCCCCCGCCGCCAGCGGCAGGGCCTGCTGGATGTCGCCCACCGGGCCGATGACGTCAAATCCCAGATCCGCCATGATATCGGCGACATGGATGGCGATCAGGAATTCATCCTCGACGACCAGTATGCGTTTTTGAATTCCCATCACCAACCTGCAACCTGCAAAGCAACCTTGATAGCTTAACGCCGGACGAGGGCAAATGGCGCTAAGCGTTGAGCCTTATTTCGAACGGCCTAAGGTTGGGCATAGACCGGGGTATACATCCGTTCAGGTTGAGGGTTCCCGCCGATCTCCGCCATGATGCGCAGAGCGGCACGGCCGACCAGCCCGCCGAGTGTCCCGATCCGCGCATCGGTGATGCGCGCCATGGGGCCGGACAATGACACGGCCGCCACCGGATCGCCATGTTCATTGAAGATGGGTGCCGCCACGCAGCGCAGGCCCACGGCATGTTCCTCATCATCCACGGCATAGCCCCGCGCACGGGCGGCGGACAGGTCGGCCTGCATATCCGGCAGGCTGGTCAGGGTGCGGGCCGTGACCCGCGCCAAGCCATGGCGCTCCACATGCCGGGCCAGCGCGCCCTCACCCAGCGCCGACAGCAGCGCCTTGCCCACGCCCGAACAATGCATGGGCACGCGCGCGCCCAGCCGGGCGAAGGTGCGCATCATCTCCCGGCATTCGACCTGCGACAGATAGACGGCCGCCCCCTGATCCTCGATGGCCAGATTGACCGTCTCGCCACTGGCCTCCATCAGCGCCCGCATGTGCGGGCGCGCCAGGCGGACCAGATCGCGCGTGCGCAGGAAACCGCTGCCCATGATGAAGGCCTGCACCCCCACCGACCATAGCTTGGTCTCGGCATCGAATCGCACATATCGTTCGGATTCCAAAGAAGTCAGCAGGCGATGGGTGGTGGAGGCGGCCAGCCCGACGCTGGTCCCCACCTCCGTCAGGCTGGCGCCGCCATCGGCCTGCGACAGGTGGTTCAGGATGGCGATGGCCCGGCCCAGCACCTGGACATTGCCGCTGCGTTCAGTGTCGGACTTAACCATGGCTCCTCCGGCCGTTGGCTCGACCTGACCTACGCTTAACACGCATTTCCGTATCGTGGAAAGACTTCCACGAACTGTTGCGCAGGGGCAGACGGCCTGATAGGCGTTAGGGCAACGACACCAGCCGCTTGTTGAGGGAACGCCCCATGTCCGCCACCGTCGATATTCATGGTCTGAAGGTTGATGCCGAGCTGCACCGCTTCATCGAGAGTGAGGCCCTGCCCGGCACGGGGCTGGACCCCGCCGCCTTCTGGTCCGGCTTTGCAGCTTTGTTCCGCGATCTGGCGCCCGTGAACAAGCGGTTGCTGGACCGGCGCAACGCGCTGCAGGCCAAGATCGATGGCTGGCACATCGCGCGGCGCGGGCAGGATATCGATCCGGTCGCCTATGAGGCGTTCCTGCGCGACATCGGCTATCTGGTGGCCGAGGGGCCGGACTTCACCATCGGCACTCAGAACACCGATCCGGAAGTGAGCCAGGTGGCGGGGCCGCAGCTGGTGGTGCCGGTGATGAATACCCGCTTCGCGCTGAACGCCGCCAATGCCCGCTGGGGCAGTCTCTATGACGCGCTGTACGGCACCGACGCGCTGGGCGATGTGGGCACGACCGGGGCCAAGGGCTATGACCCTGTGCGTGGTGCCGCCGTCATCGCCAAGGGGCGCGCGGTGCTGGACCAGGCGGCCCCCCTGGCCAAGGGCAGCCACAAGGACGCCACGGGATACAGCGTCGCCAACGGCACCCTGGTCGTGACCCTGGCCGATGGCAGCGTTACCGGGCTGGCCGATGCCGGACAGTTCAAGGGTTATAATGGCGATGCCGGCGCGCCCGCCAACATCCTGCTGGTCCATCACGGCCTGCATCTGGACATCGTCATTGACCGCGCCCACCCGATCGGCCAGACCGACGCGGCCGGCATGGCCGATATCGTGCTGGAATCGGCCCTGACCGCCATCATGGATTGCGAGGACAGCATCGCCGCCGTCGATGCCGCCGACAAGGTGACCGTCTATCGCAACTGGCTGGGCCTGATGAAGGGCGACCTGACGGCGACGTTCGACAAGGGCGGCCGCACCATGGATCGGGCCCTGAACCCGGATCGCACCTACAAGGCCGCCGACGGTATCGGCAGTATCAGCCTGCATGGCCGCTCGCTGCTGTTCATCCGCAATGTCGGGCATCTGATGACCATCGATGCCGTGACGTTCGCGGATGGGTCCTGGGTGCCGGAGGGCATTCTGGACGGCATCGTCACCAGCCTGATCGCCCTGCATGACCTGCGCCGCACGGGTGGTCTGGCCAACAGCCGGGCCGGTTCGGTCTATATCGTCAAGCCGAAGATGCATGGGCCGGAGGAAGTGGCCTTCGCCAACCATCTGTTCGACCGGATCGAGGATGTGCTGGGGCTGGCCCGCCATACCCTGAAGATCGGCATCATGGATGAGGAACGGCGCACCACCGTCAACCTGAAGGAATGTATCCGCGCCGCCAAGGACCGGGTCTGCTTCATCAATACCGGCTTCCTGGACCGCACGGGCGATGAAATGCACACCTCCATGCAGGCCGGCCCCATGATCCGCAAGGCGGAGATGAAGTCGGCCGCCTGGATCGGGGCCTATGAGAACTGGAATGTCGATAACGGCCTGGCCGCCGGCTTCCGGTCCCATGCCCAGATCGGCAAGGGCATGTGGGCCATGCCCGACCGGATGGCGGAGATGCTGAAGGTCAAGATCGGCCATCCCATGGCCGGCGCCACCACCGCCTGGGTCCCCTCACCCACCGCCGCCACCCTGCATGCGCTGCATTATCATCAGGTGGATGTCGCGGCCCGGCAGGCCGAGCTGTCCACCCGGCCCCGTGCATCCTTGCGCGACATCCTGACCATCCCGCTGGCCCGTGGCATCAACTGGTCGGATGCGGAGGTGAATGAGGAGTTGGAGAATAATGCCCAGGGCATCCTGGGCTATGTGGTGCGCTGGATCGACCAGGGCATCGGCTGTTCCAAGGTGCCGGACATCCACAATGTCGGCCTGATGGAAGACCGCGCCACCCTGCGCATCTCCAGCCAGCATATCGCCAACTGGCTGCTGCACGGGGTCTGCACGCAAGCCCAGGTGCTGGCCGTGATGAAGCGCATGGCCGCCGTGGTGGACACCCAGAACGAAGGTGACCCGCTCTACCGCCCGATGGCGGCCGATTTCGACGCCTCCATCGCCTTCCAGGCCGCCTGCGACCTGGTGTTCAAGGGCGTGGAGCAGCCCAGCGGCTATACCGAGCCGCTGCTGCACAAGCATCGCCGGGCGCTGAAGGCGAAGGGGTGAGGGATTTGGGTCACGGCGGCGACTGCCGCCGCGCCGCACGTGCGGCGTAGCCAAGTCCACGGATGTGGACGCCGGCGACTGAGGCCCGGTGATCGGTCACGATCACCGGGAACGGGTATAACTTGTACAGACGATGACATTACGTCATGATGGTTTCAGATTCCGGAGACCATCATGACGGCCATCGACAATCCCACCCGTCGCGAAAGCTTGAATATCCGCATCCAGGCCGATGATCGCAGCCTGATTGATCAGGCTGCGCGCTTGCTGGGCAAGACGCGGACAGACTTCATATTGGATGCGGCCCGGCAGGCGGCGACCGACGCGCTGCTGGATCGTACCCTGTTCCAGGTGGATGAGGCGGCTTATGCCGCCTTCGTCGCACGGCTTGATGCCCCGCCGGAACCCAATGAACGGCTGCTGCGCAGTCTGGGGCAGCGCCCTATCTGGGATAAGCAGGCGTGAGCCTGTCGGCGCCGCAGCCGCTGGCCGCTCATCATGTGCTGGAAG
Organism: Niveispirillum sp. GW835-FHT14G11; assembly: GCF_058793615.1. Taxonomy (NCBI): domain Bacteria; kingdom Pseudomonadati; phylum Pseudomonadota; class Alphaproteobacteria; order Rhodospirillales; family Azospirillaceae; genus Niveispirillum; species Niveispirillum sp. GW835-FHT14G11. The sequence continues at coordinate 300,767 of NZ_JBXAFZ010000011.1, read as the reverse complement.
GCTTTTCCTCTGGTGAGCCGGCACTCGACCAATGGCTGATCCGTCGCGCCCGTGCCAATCAGGTATCGGGCGCCACCCGCACTTTCATTGCCTGTGACGGTGATCGTATCGCAGGATACTACGCCCTGGCATCTGGCGGCGTGGCGACAGTGGCGGCAACGGGACGGTTCCGTCGCAACATGCCGGACCCGGTACCCGTCATTGTCCTCGCCCGGCTGGCGGTGGACCTTTCCTGGCAGGGCAAAGGCCTGGGGCGGTCCCTGTTCCATGATTGCACGTGGCGGGTGTCGCAAGCGGCCGATCTGCTGGGCATCCGGGGCATTGTCGTTCATGCCATCTCTCCCCAGGCAAAGGATTTCTATCTGCGCCTGGGCTTCAATCCATCGCCGTTGGACCCGATGCTGCTGATGGTCACGCTGGACGATGTTCGGCGAGCGTTGGAGATTGATTGAGATAGTCCAGAATTCTTGAAAATCTCAAGAGGGCACAATGAATATCAGAACCATCCCCATCAAAATCTGGCCAAAAGGACTTGGCCTCGACCTGGCGAGAATATCGATACAAATTGAGACTCTGGCGCAAAGATTGAATGTTCCGCTTGAGAACGGATACGATAATCTTGATTATTACAAGGCGTTCATTCTTGATCTGAACATCGGCGTGGTGGCGTTCAATCGTTATAGAGGAATGCCAGATGGTTCCACGATAATCACCTGTATGGAAGGAAGCACCGACCTTCCGAAGCTGCTCTATGACATCCTCACCGCCCTTGGAATTGATGCGCGAGATATTGTCTGGACGTGTTTTTGGAACCACCCATTGCGTCAAGATTGATGCCCCCTCAAAACTCCACCAGCGCCGTCTTGACCTTCAAATTCGCCATATAGGCCTCGCGCCCCAGATCCTTGCCGATGCCGGACCGCTTGAAGCCGCCGGTGGGTAGCATGAAATCGTTGGAGCGGCCATAGCGGTTGACCCAGACCGTCCCCGCCTCCAGCCCGCGCACCATGCGCAGCGCCCTGGCCACGTCGCCCGTATGCACCCCGGCGGCCAGGCCATATTCGGTGTCGTTGGCCAGCGTCAGCGCTTCCTCCTCGTCCGCGAAGCTCTGCACCGTCAGCACGGGCCCGAAAATCTCCTCCCGCACCGCCTCCGCACTCCCATCCACCCCGGCCAGGATCGTGGGCTGATAATAGGACCCGTCCTGCGGCCCCCCCGCCCGGCCCCCGCCCGTCACCAGCTGCGCACCCGCCGCCAATGTGCGGCCGACGATGCCGGCGATACGGTCCAGCTGCGGGTGGCTGATGATGGGCGACAGGCTGGAGGCGGCATCCCAGGTGGGTGCGGCGTTCAGCGCCTTGAACCGCGCGGCGATCAGGTCCACCACCCGGTCGGCCACGCTGTCCTGCACGAGCAGGCGCGATCCGGCGACGCAGACCTGGCCGGCATTCAGCGTGATGGCGCGGGCCACGATGGCGGCGGTCTTGTCCAGGTCCGGGCAGTCGGCGAAGACGATCTGCGGGCTCTTGCCGCCCAGTTCCAGGGTCACCGGCTTGGGCCCGGTCTCTGCGCACGCCGTCATGATGGCGGCCCCGGTGCGGGTGGAGCCGGTGAAGGTCACCTTGGCCACCAGCGGATGGCGGCACAGCGGGTCGCCCACCGACCGCCCATCGCCCTGCACGATATTGAAGATGCCGGGCGGCAGCCCCGCCTCGATCGCCAGTTCGGCTACACGGACGATGGAAAACGGCGTCATCTCCGACGGCTTCAGGACGATGGAATTGCCCGCCGCCACGGCGGGCGCCACCTTCCACACCGCCATGACGATGGGCAGGTTCCACGGCGCCACCGCCGCCACCACGCCATAGGGCTCGGTGATGGTCAGGCCCAGCTTGTCCGGCGTCGTGGCCGCCACCTCGCCCCCCACCTTGTCGGCGAATTCGGCGTAGAAGCGGATGCATTCGGCGGCATAGGAGATGTCCCAGGCCCGGCATTCCGCCACCGTGCGGGTGGACCCCACCGCCTCCAGCAGGGCCAGTTCCTCCACATGGGTATCCAGCAGGTCGGCCCAGCGGCGCAGCACCCGCATGCGCTGGCGCGGGTCGGCCTTGGCCCAGCCGCTGTGCCGATAGGCGCGGTGCGCATCGGCCACCGCCTCATCCACCTGTCCCCGCCCCGCACTGTCCAGCACGGCATATTCACGCCCGTCGGACGGGCGGCGCACGGCGATTTGCGCGCCGATACCGGCGATACGGCGCCCGGCGATGACGTTGGAACCGGCGGGCAGGATCAGGCTGTCGGGATCAAAGGCGCTCAAAGGGTGACACTCCGGCTGGCATTCCATATGGTGCCATGAATAGGCCCGCCGGCGCGGCATTTGGTCGGGATCAGCCCGAACGGCCGCGCCACAATCTTCCGAATTAACCCGCATCCCGGCAGCGAATGCCATGCACCCGCGTCTATCATCGCCGCATGATACCTGGGTTTGCACCCACGGCAGTTCATGCCGCCGCAAGCCCGTGCCTTAGGGGGAAATCAGCATGGAAAAGGCGATCCGGCCCGCCGTGACGCTGCGGGCGATGACCGAAACGGATCTGGAGGCCGCACATGCCCTGTCGCGCGCGCTGAACTGGCCGCACCGGCTGGAGGATTGGCAATTCTTCCTGGAATTCGGCCAGGGTGTGGTGGCTGAAAAGGACGGCCAGGTGGTGGGCACCGCCATGTGCTGGCTGTTCGGGGACAGGGCCGGCACCCTGGGCATGGTCATCGTGTCGCCTGCCGCGCAGGGGCTGGGCATCGGGCGCCGGCTGATGGCTGCCGTCATGGAGATCCTGGGCGACCGCACCATGATGCTGCACGCGACGCAGGAAGGGCTGCCGCTGTACCAGTCCTTGGGTTTCGTCGCGGTGGGCGAGGTGTTCCAGCACCAGGGCACGGCCTTTTCCGTGCCGCTGCCCGACCTGCTGCCGGACGAGCGGGTGCGGCCCATGGGCCTGCGCGACATGGAGATCATCCCCGACCTGGATGCCCGTGCCACCGGCATGGACCGCCGCCGCCTGATCGCCACCCTGGACAAGGATGCCCTGGGCGTCATGCTGACCCGCGATCATGAGGTGGCGGGCTTCGCCCTGTTCCGCAAGTTCGGGCGCGGCTATGTCGTCGGGCCCACCGTGGCGCCGGATATCGGCGGGGCCAAGGCCCTGATCTCCCACTGGCTGGGGGCCAATGCCGGCATGTTCTGCCGCGTGGACGTGACGGAAGATAGCGGTCTGTCCCCCTGGCTGGACGAGCTGGGGCTGCAGCAGGTGGGCCGCGTCACCCGCATGATCCGCGGCACGCCCCTGCCCCGCGACGACGAATTCCACACCTTCTCCCTTGTCACCCAGGCGCTGGGCTGAACCATGACCAACCTGACCCTTTCCGATCCCGCCCTGTTCCGCCAGTCCGCCTTCATCGCCGGTGAATGGCGCCAGGCCGCCGGCATGGCCATGCTGGAGGTGGACAATCCCGCCGACGGTTCCATCCTGGGCAGCGTGCCGGCCTGCGGTGCCGAGGATGCCGAGGCCGCCATCCATGCCGCCCACGCCGCCTGGCCGGCCTGGCGGGCGCTGACCGCCGGGGCGCGGGCCGACCTGCTGGAACGCTGGCACGCGCTGATCCTGGCCCATACCGACGATCTGGCCCGCATCATGACCGCCGAACAGGGCAAGCCCCTGGCCGAAGCGGCAGGGGAAATCCGCTACGCCGCCAGCTTCGTGAAATGGTTCGCGGGCGAAGGCCGGCGCATCTATGGCGGCATGATCCCGGCGCCGGAATCCGACCGCCGCATCCTGACCTGGAAGGAACCGGTGGGGGTGTCGGCGATCATCACGCCCTGGAACTTCCCCGCCGCCATGATCACCCGCAAATGCGCCCCGGCACTGGCCGCCGGCTGCCCCGTGGTGATCAAACCGTCGGACCTGACGCCCTACAGCGCCCTGGCCCTGGCCGTGCTGGCCGAACGCGCCGGCATCCCGGCCGGCGTGTTCAATGTCGTCACCGGCCCGCCCGCCGGCATTGGGGCGGCACTCACCGGCTCGCCCCTGGTGCGCAAGCTGTCCTTCACCGGATCGACCCGCGTCGGGTCGCTGCTGATGGCGCAAAGTGCCGACAGCGTGAAGCGCCTGTCACTGGAACTGGGCGGCAATGCGCCGCTGATCGTGTTCGACGATGCCGACCTGGACGTGGCGGTGGCCGCGACCATGGCGTCCAAGTTCCGCAATGCCGGCCAGACCTGTGTGTGCGCCAACCGCATCCTGGTCCAGGATGGCGTCTATGAGAAGTTCGCCGACAAGCTGGCCGCCGCCGTCGCCACCCTGCGCGTTGGCCGTGGCGATGTCGCCAGCTCCACCATCGGCCCTCTGATCAATGACGCCGCCATCGCCAAGGTCGGCGCCCATGTCGACGACGCCCTGTCCAAGGGCGCGCAGGTGTTCGCCCGCGCCGAGGATGGCGGGTTGGGCGGCCGGTTCGCGGCCCCCACCATCCTGACCGGTGTCACCACCGCCATGCGCCTGGCGGCGGAGGAAACCTTCGGCCCCGTCGCCCCCCTGTTCCGCTTCAAGGCGGAGCGCGAGGCGCTGGACATCGCCAACGACACGCAATTCGGCCTGGCCGCCTATTTCTACACCGAGAACCTGCACCGCGCCTTCCGCGTGGCCGAGGGTCTGGAGGCCGGGATGGTGGCGCTCAATACCGGGTCCATCGCCATGGAGATGGCGCCGTTCGGCGGCATCAAGCAATCCGGCCTGGGCCGCGAGGGCGGGCCGACCGGCATCGAGGAATATCTGGAAACCAAGGCCTTCCATATCGGCGGGCTTAAAATGCATGAGGCTTCGTAAAGCCATGAAAAGCTACAAGATCGCCGTGATCCCCGGCGACGGCATCGGCAATGAAGTGATGCCGGAAGGCATCCGCGTGCTGGAAAAGGCGGCCAGCCTGTACGGCTTCACGGTGGAACAGCAATGGCATGATTTCGCCCATTGCGACTATTACCTGAAGCATGGCCGCATGATGCCGGAGGACTGGAAGGCACAGATCGGCCAGCCGGACGCCATCTTCTTCGGTGCCGTCGGCTGGCCCGCCAAGGTGCCCGACCATATCTCGCTGTGGCAGTCGCTTCTGCAGTTCCGGCGCGAATATGACCAGTATGTCAACCTGCGCCCCGTGCGCCTGATGCCGGGCGTGCCCTGCCCCCTGGCCGGTCGCCAGCCGGGCGATATCGATTTCTGGATCGTGCGGGAAAATACCGAGGGTGAATATTCATCCGTGGGCGGCACCATGTTCCCCGGCACCGACCGGGAATTGGTGATCCAGGAAACGGTGATGACCCGCCATGGCGTCGACCGCGTCCTGAAATACGCCTTCGACCTGGCCAGCCGCCGGCCCAACCGGCACCTGACCTCGGCCACCAAGTCGAACGGCATCGCCATCACCATGCCCTATTGGGACAGCCGGGTCGAAGCCATGGCCACCAAATACCCGGATGTGCGCTGGGACAAGTACCATATCGACATCCTGACGGCCCAGTTCGTGCTGAACCCCGACCGGTTCGACGTGGTGGTGGGCTCCAACCTGTTCGGCGACATCCTGTCCGACCTGGGCCCCGCCTGCACCGGCACCATCGGCATCGCCCCGTCGGGCAACATCAATCCCGACCGCACCGGCCCGTCCCTGTTCGAACCCGTCCACGGCTCCGCCCCCGACATTGCCGGGCAGGCCATCGCCAACCCGGTGGGCCAGATCTGGTCGGCCGCCATGATGCTGGAACATCTGGGAGAGGTGGAAGCGGCATCCGCCATCGTCACCGCCATCGAACGCACCCTGGCCGAACCCGCCCTGCGCACCCGCGACCTGAAGGGCACCGCCGACACCGGCACCTGCGGCAAGGCCGTGGCGGCGGCGCTGGGGTAAGGGGTTGGCGCAGGACTCCCGCGAATTTTGGGCACTTCCGTTGCCACACTCTCCACCGTCACCCCGGCGAAGGCCGGGGCCCAGATGACAAGCACTTTGCTCTACGAACTGGGCCCCGGCCTGCGCCGGGGTGACGGTGGAAGGGGCTTCTACGGTAATGCAAATCCACTTACCGGGGTGAGTGTGGAGAGTGTTATTGCCCCTTACAGCGCGGATTTTCGCGGGGAGGCAGGCAAGCCAATCCCGCACCGCATTCTAGGACAAAATTCCCCGTCAACCTCGACTTCCGCCGCCGTTTTGTGATAGGATTAATTTCCCCATCACCTGCGGAGTGCTGCGCCATGTCCTCCCTGTCCCACAATCCCTACGACAAAGACCACGCCACCCTGACGCCGAAGGAACAGTCGGAAGCCTGGTGGCGCGGCTCGTCTGACCGGTTCGTGAAGCCGTTCACGGAGGATGTGCGCTTCACCAGCTGCAACCATCTGATGGAAGGATATAATTCCCGCAAGCTGGATGAGGCTACCTGGGCCAAGGTCGCCTTCCACCTGGCGGCCGGCGTACCGATCATCAAGATCGCGGAGCATTACAAGCTGTCGCGCTCCACCATCTGGCGGGCGCTGGGCCGGTCGCATAACCTGCGCCGCCGCGTGGCGGAGGAACGGGCCCTGATGCGGCGGGAGGCCGACAGCCGGTTCGTGGCCATGCGCGAACTGGTGGTGGATACGCTCTACCGCGCCGTGGCCGACGGCAATATGCGCGCCACCCTCTGGGCCGCCGACCGGCTGGGCCTGGGCGCGGAACTGCTGCAACAGGCCGAACACCCGCCCAGGCCCGGCTATGCCCGCATGCCCCACAGCTGGCTGCCCAGCGCAGAGAAGACGGCCGCCATCCTGGCCGATCTGGACGCCCCGGCGGACAGCCCCGCCCCCCTGCCGGTGCTGGAGGAATGTCCCGCCATGGCCGCACCGCGCAAGCGCCACCGCCGCGTGCCCCTGCATCCGCATGGTTTCGAGCCGCCGCATCCGGCCAGGGCCGCCACGGCAACCTGTTCCCCTTCGCCGGACGCTCTCCCGAATGTTCTCCCGGACGCCGCCCAGGATGCTCTCCCGGATGCTCCCGCCACGGACACGCTCACCGCCGCCACCATTGATCCGCCTTCCCGGCGAATGCCGAGACCCAGGGGCCAAGCGCCCGACCTCACCGCAGCGGACAGCGACGAAACCGCGACCGTCACGGCGAGCGGCCCCTGGGCCCCGGCCTCCGCCGGGGAGGCGGCAGAGGGTAATCAAACTGTCGTCCCCCTCCCCGATCCCCTCTCCCCCGACCTCACCGCCCTCGCCCCCGAACCCGTCCCCGCCATCAATGTCGAAACCGTCCCCACCGCCGATATCGTCCCCGACCCCGTGCCGCATCTGCCGCCGCTGGATGCCGACCCGATGGGCCAGACCGGTGACCCGCTGCCCGATTTCCCGGCCGACCTGCGCTGGCGCGGCAAGCCGGCCCGGTGCAAGGTCAGGGCCTCGGCCCCGCCCGTGCCGCACTATCCCGGCCCCTCGCTGCGGCTGACGCGCGGTTCCTACAGCATCCACCGCCGCGCCGCCCCGCGCGTGCTGGCCTGGATCCTCCATAACAGCCTGCCCATCGCCGATGGCGTCGATGGTGCCAGCGGCCTCTCCGCCGCCCGCTGGGCCGTCCGGTCCCGGTGGATGGCCTGGGGCGACAAGCCGCCCATGGACCTGTGCGACAGGGGCGACATCACGTCGCGCGATGTTTCACAGGGCCGTCGCCGACACGGAGATGGGGATGGGTATTGAGGATGCCGCTCTCTCTTTACCGTCATCCCGGCGCAAGCCGGGACCCAGGGGCCACAGGATCAAACCTCAAAGCAGTGTTGATCAGCGCTGCCGCGCGGTCGGGCGCTTGGCCCCTGGGTCCCGGCTTGTCGCCGGGATGACGAAGGAGGGTGTGGTTCATGCCACGCTCCCACGGCATAACATGCCGCGCCATCCCCCCAAATCCCACCGCCCCCGCCGATCCGCCCCCGACAACAGCGCCAACCGCGTCCGTTGTGGGCCTAGTCTCATGCCCAGACCTTCCTTCCAGGACCCGGCAGATGCTGAAGCGCAACCGTTCCATCCTTGATATCGACCGGGATCACCTGATCCACCCCGTCACGTCCTTTCACGGGCATGAGGCGCGGGGCGCCACCCTGCTGGAAAGCGGCAAGGGCATGTGGCTGACGGATATCGACGGCAACCGTCTGCTGGACGCGTTTGCCGGCCTGTGGTGCGTCAATGTCGGCTATGGTCAGGACAGCATTGTGGAGGTCGCGGCCGAACAGATGCGCCGCCTGCCCTATGCCACCGGCTATTTCCATTTCGGCAGCGAGCCGGCGGTCAGGCTGGCCGAACGGCTGGTGGAACTGACGCCCGCCTCCCTGACCCGCGTCTATTTCACGCTGGGCGGGTCCGACGCGGTGGATTCTGCCGTCCGCTACATCACCCATTACTGGAACGCGGTGGGCAAGCCGGCCAAGAAGCATTGCATCGCCCTGGAGCGTGGCTATCATGGCTCGTCTTCCGTCGGTGCCGGCCTGACGGCCTTGGCCAATTTCCACCGCTTGTTCGATCTGCCGCGCCCCTGGCAGCACCATATCCCCTCCCCCTACCCCTACCGCTCCGACCTGGGGTCCGACCCGGCGGCCTTGACCGCCCGCTCGGTTGCCCAGTTGCGGGCCAAGGTCGATGAAGTGGGTGGCCCCGACAATGTCGCCGCCTTCTTCTGCGAACCGATCCAGGGGTCGGGCGGCGTCATCGTGCCGCCGCCGGGCTGGCTGAAGGCGATGCGGGAGGCGTGCCGGGACATGGACATCCTGTTCGTGGCGGATGAGGTCATTACCGGCTTCGGCCGCACCGGGCCGATGTTCGCGTGCGAGGATGAGGGGGTGGAACCCGACCTGATGACCATGGCCAAGGGCCTGACCGCCGGCTATGCCCCCATGGGCGCCGTGCTGATGTCGGAACAGATCTATCAGGGCATCGCATCGGCTGCGACGGGTGGCGACGTGGTCGGCCACGGCTTCACCTATTCCGGCCACCCGGTCAGTGCGGCCGTGGGGCTGGAGGTGATCCGGCTTTACACCGAAGGCGGCATCCTGGCCAACGGCCAGACCCGCGGCGCCGATTTCGTCGCCGGGTTGGAGTCTCTGGCCGATCACCCCATGGTCGGCGATGTGCGCGGCCGCGGCCTGCTGGGTGCGATCGAGCTGGTGTCCGACAAGGCGACCAAGGCCCGCTTCGACCCATCCCTGGGCCTGTCCGACCGGCTGTTCCGGCAGGGTTATGCCAACGGCGTGATCTTCCGCGCCTTTGGCGACAATATCATCGGCCTGGCGCCGGCCCTTTGCTGTGACGCATCCGAAATGGCGTTGATTTTCCAGCGCATCCGGCAAACTCTCGATGATCTGCTGGCGGCTCCGGATGTCCGGGCGGCCCTGGTCTGATCTTCAGGTTTATGTCTTCATCCATCGGGGAAAAGGCAGTCGAAACATGATACCGGGACCCAAGTTGGATCGGATCGACCTGAAGATCCTGGCGCAGCTCCAGCAGGCCGGCCGCATCACCAATGTCGAGTTGGCCGACGCCGTCGGCCTGTCGCCCAGCCCCTGCCTGACCCGCGTCAAGCGGCTGGAAAAGGCCGGCTACATCACCGGCTACGGCGCCCATGTCAACTTGGCCAAGCTGGGCGAATTCCTCACCGTCTTCACCCAGGTCACTCTGACCGAACATCGTTCCGGCGACTTCTCGCGGTTCGAGACGCGCATCCGCAAGATCGACGAGATCGTGGAATGCCATCTGGTCAGCGGCGGTTACGACTATCTGCTGAAATTCGTCACCCAGGGCGTGGCCCACTATCAGACCATCATCGAAGGCATGCTGGAGGGCGATTTCGGTATCGAGAAATACTTCTCCTACGTCGTCATCAAATCGCCCTTCATCAAGCACCATTACCCGATCCAAACCCTGTTCGGGGAAGGCTGATCCCATGCCCGACGCGCTCGCCGACCTTCTCCCCGCCCTCACTGCGCTGCGCCGTGATATCCACGCCCACCCCGAACTGGGCTTCCAGGAACACCGGACATCCGCCCTGGTTGCCGCCACCCTGCGGGAGATCGGGCTGGAGGTGCATGAAGGCATCGGCGGCACCGGCGTCGTCGGTGTGTTGCGGGCCGGCTCGTCGGACCGCACCATCGGCCTGCGCGCCGACATGGACGCGCTCGCCATTCAGGAAGCGACGGGCCTGCCGCATGCCAGCACCCATGCCGGCATCTTCCATGGCTGCGGCCATGACGGCCACACCACCATGCTGCTGGGGGCCGCCCGCCATCTGGCCCGTACCCGCCATTTCGACGGCACCGTGCATTTCATCTTCCAGCCGGCGGAGGAAGGGTTGGGCGGTGCGCGCGAGATGGTCAGGGATGGGCTGTTCACCCGCTTCCCCTGCGCCCGGGTTTTCGCCCTGCATAACTGGCCCGGCCTGCCGGCCCACCATGTCGCCACCCGCCCCGGCCCGATCATGGCCGCCGCCGACAAGTTCGAGATTGTGGTCAACGGCAAGGGCGGCCACGCCGCCATGCCGCATGTCACCCCCGACGTCATCCTGGCCGCCTCGGAAATGGTGGGACAGCTCAACACCATCGTCGCCCGCCGCATCGCACCCACCGCCACCGCCGTCTTGTCGGTGACCTGCATCCAGGGCGGCCATACCCATAATGTGATCCCCGCATCCGTCACCCTGGGCGGCACCGTCCGCACCTTCGAACCGGATGCGCAGGACCGGATTGAGGCCAGCCTGCGCCAGGTGGTGGAAGGGGTGGCCCTGGCCCATGGCGTCACCGCCGACATCGCCTATGACCGCTATTACCCCGCCACCATCAACGATGCCGAAGCCGCCGCCGAGGCGCTTGCCGTGGCCGCGAAAATATCCCCCCACGCCTTCACCGCCCCTGACCCCGCCTTCACGTCGGAGGATTTCGCCTTCATGCTGAATGCCGCCAGGGGCGCCTATCTCTGGCTGGGCCAGGGCGACACCAGCCCGCTCCACCACCCCCACTATGACTTCAACGACGCCATCATCCCCACCGGCATCCGCCTGCATGCCGGTCTGGTGGAGGCGCTGCTGGCCGCCTGATGCCAACGGTCAACGATGGATATTGACCGTTGGCATCGTTCGGACACCGATCAAAAATTGGGACAGCAACCGCCTCACGCGATGGCTGCGAAGTCGGTGGAAACCGACAGGTCGCGCCATTCGGCCACCAGGGCCGCGTCGCTTTCATGCTTGGCCAGGATGGCGGCCACCGTATCGCTGCCCAGCGGCAGGCGCACCGGCGGGTTCGGGGCCTCGACAAAGCCGATCACCGCCTGGGCCAGCTTGTTGGGGTCGCCGGGCTGCTTGTGGCTGACCTGGGCCGCGAAGTCGCGAACGGCCCCGGACGTCGCGTCATAATCGCCGATGCGCAGCGGGCTGACGGTCAGGGAGGTGGCGTCCAGGAAGTCGGTGCGGAAATAGCCCGGCTCGATCGCCGTGGCATGAATGCCCAGCGGCGCCAGTTCGGCGGCCAGCGCCTCCGTCAGCCCCTCCACCGCGAACTTGGTGGAGCAATAGACCCCGAACCCCGCCCCGCTGCGATACCCGCCGACGGACGAGAAGTTCAGGATATGGCCCGACCGCTGGCGCCGCATATGGGGCAGCACGGCGCGGGTCACGGACAGCAGGCCGAAGACATTGGTGCGGTACAGCGCCTCGATCTCCGCCCCCGTCGCCTCCTCCACCGCGCCCAGCAGGCCATAGCCGGCATTGTTGACCAGCACGTCGATGCGCCCGAACCGCTCCACCGCAGCCTTGGCCGCCGCATGGGCCTGTTCCTCCTGCGTCACGTCCAGGGCGATGGCCAGCAGGTTGGGGTGGCTGCCCAGCCGTTGGGTGACGGCGTCCGGCTTGCGGGCCGTAGCCACGACATTGTCGCCCTTGGCCAGGGCCTGCTCGGCGATCAGGGCGCCAAAACCACGGGAAGCGCCAGTGATGAACCAGGTACGCATGGGATCTCTCCATTGTCGATCATGTATCGGGCCGGTCCGTCCGGCGCCTGGAGAGATGTTTACGCCCGCAGCGTTGCTGAGATAATCGACTGGATATTCCGCAAGCTGGTGAGTAATTTTCATCAATGGTACATGTGACCGCCGCCGACCTGTCCTGTTTCCTGGCCATCGCCCGCCATCGCAGCTTCCGCCGCGCGGCGGATGAGTTGGGCTGCACCCCCTCCGCCCTGAGCCATGCCCTGCGGCAGTTGGAGGAACGGCTGGACCTGCGGCTGGTCAACCGCACCACCCGCTCGGTGGCATTGACGGAAGCGGGGGAGCGGCTGTTCGCCCGCGTCGGCCCCGCCTTCCGCGATATCGATGATGCGCTGGACGATCTCAACAATCTGCGGAGCGTCGTGTCCGGGCGGCTGCGGATCAACGCGCCGCGCGTCTCCGCCCGGCTGCAGCTGCTGCCCGTCGTCACCCGCTTCCTGGCCCGCTATCCGGGCGTGCAGGTGGAGATCGTGGTGGACAATGCCCTGGTCGATACCGTGTCGGAGGGCTTCGATGCCGGCGTGCGGTTCGGGGAGACCATTGCCAAGGACATGATCGCCGTCCCCCTGGGCCCGCGCCAGCGCACGGCCATCGTGGCATCCCCCGGCTTCTTCGACGGGCACCCCAGGCCAGTGACGCCCGAACAGTTGAAGAATCTGCCCTGTATCAATCTGCGCTTTGGCAGCGGCCGGCTCTATGCGTGGGAATTCGAACGCGGCGGGATCGAACTGTCGGTGGCGGTGGAAGGCTCGCTAATCCTGGACGATACCGACCTGATCGTCGACGCTGCTCTGGCCGGGGCCGGCCTCGGCTTCACGTTCGAGGAGCAGGTGAAGGGCCATGTCGCCGACGGGCGGCTGGTGCGGGTGCTGGAGGATTGGTGCCCCTATTACAGCGGCGTCTATCTCTATTATCCGTCGCGCCGGCAGATGCCGGCTGCGCTCAGGGCCTTCGTGGATTTCGTGCAGGCCGACAATGGTCGAAGAGGCCCGGCTTGACAGCGGGCGCGGCGCAGTCGATTAGCTGTCAAAACAGTTCCTTGGACGCGCTCGTGCGCGCGGGGGCTTGTCGGAGGAAGCGAGATTGACGCAGCAATCCATGTCCCGTCGGGACGTGCGCACCCTGGCCCTGGCCGCCCTGGGCGGGGCGCTGGAATTCTACGATTTCATCATCTTCGTCTATTTTGCCGCGACCATCGGGCAATTGTTCTTCCCCCCGGAACTGCCGGACTGGATGAAGCAATTGCAGACCTTCGGCATCTTCGCGGCCGGTTACCTGGCCCGCCCCCTGGGCGGCATCGTCATGGCGCATTTCGGCGACCGGCTGGGCCGCAAGCGCATGTTCACGCTCTCCATCCTGATGATGGCCATCTCCACCCTGGGCATGGGCCTGCTGCCCACTTACGCTCAGGTCGGGATCATCGCACCGGTGGCGCTGCTGGCCCTGCGCGTGATCCAGGGCGCCGCCATCGGGGGCGAGGTGCCGGGCGCCTGGGTGTTCGTGGCCGAACATGTGCCGCCGAACCGTATCGGCCTTGCCTGTGGTACCGTCACCTGTGGCCTGACCGTGGGCATCCTCTTGGGCTCGCTGGCCGCCACCGGCCTGAATACCCTGTTCACGCCGGATGTGATCCTGGACCATGCCTGGCGCCTGCCCTTCCTGCTGGGCGGCGTGTTCGGCTTCATCTCGGTCTATCTGCGCCGCTGGCTGGCGGAGACGCCGGTTTTCCGGGCCATGCAGGAACGCAAGACCCTGACGGCGGAGTTGCCGCTGCGCGTGGTGGCGCGCGATCACCTGCGCGGCGTGGCTGTGTCCATGGCCCTGACCGGCCTGCTATCCTCGGGCATCATCGTGCTGATCCTGATGACTCCGGCCATCCTGCAAAAGGCCTATGGGTTCGACGCGGCCACCGCGCTCACCGCCAACAGCGTCTCCACCGTCTTTCTGTCCATCGGCTGCATCTTGGCCGGGCTGATCATCGACCGCATCGGCGGGGCGCGGTTCTTCATGTTCTTCAGCCCGCTGCTGGCCATCTCCGCCTTCACCATGTTCCTGGTGCTGCGGGTGGACCCGTCCTGGCTGCTGCCCTTATCGGCCCTTGTCGGCCTGTCGGTGGGCACCATCGGGGCCGTGCCGCATGCCATGGTACATGTGTTCCCGGCCTCGGTGCGGTTCAGCGGCCTGTCGGCCTCCTACAACCTCGCCTATGCGGTGTTCGGCGGCCTGACGCCCATCGCCGTGACCATGATGCTGCAAATCAGCCCCCTGGCCCCGGCTTTCTATGTACTGCTGTTTAGCATTGTCGGCGTCATCACCGGCTTCGCGTTGCGCAAGTACAAGGCGCTTTAACCCTCGGCCCGCCAACGGCGCAGCAGCAGAGCATTGGCCACGACGCAGACGCTGGACGCCGCCATGGCCGCCCCCGCCAGCATCGGATTCAGCAGCCCGGCCATGGCCAGCGGCACGCCGACCATATTATAGATGAAGGCCCAGAACAGGTTCTGCCGGATCTTGGCCACGGTGCGGCGGGACACGGCGATGGCATCGGCCACCAGCGACGGGTCGCCCCGCATCAGGGTGATGCCGGCCGCGCGCATGGCCACATCCGTACCGGTGCCCATGGCGATGCCGATATCGGCGGCGGCCAGGGCCGGGGCATCGTTGATGCCGTCACCGACCATGGCCACCACCCGCCCGCCATTCTTCAGTTTGGCCAGCGCGTCACCCTTGTCCTGCGGCTGCAATTCGGCCAGCACCTCGTCCACGCCTAGCAGCGCCGCGGTGGACGCCGCTGCCCCCGCATTGTCGCCCGTCAGCATGATGGTGCGCACGCCCAGCTTGCGCAGCCGGGCGATGGCGGCGGGCGCGGTTGCCTTCACCCGGTCACCAAACGCGATCAGCCCCAGCACGGCCCCGTCCGCCGCCAGATAGGACAGGGTCCGCCCCTGCGCCGTCAGGTCACGGGCCATGGTGTCCAGTACGGTGATGTCGATGCCGCGACCGGTCATCAGCCGCGCATTGCCCAGCAGCAGCGTGCGGCCCTCCAAGTCGCCCCCCACCCCCAACCCGGGCAGGGCACGGATGTCGGATGCCGCCGGCACGCCCGGCATGGCGTCCAGCACGGCGGCGGCCAAGGGATGGCTGCTGCCAACCTGCAGGGCGGCGGCCAGGCGCAGGACCTTATCCCGGTCGCTGCCGGGTGCCGCCTGTACCGCGGCGATGGCGGGCTTGCCATCGGTCAGGGTACCGGTCTTGTCGAAGGCCACTACGGCGATATCGCGGGCCCGCTCCAGCGCCTCGGCATCGCGGATCAATATGCCGGCCCGCGCGGCCACCCCCGTCCCCACCATCAGCGCCGTGGGCGTGGCCAGACCCAAGGCGCAGGGGCAGGCGATGACCAGGACGGACACGGCATTGATCAGCGCCACCTCCAAACCTGCGCCCGCCAGCAGCCAGACGGCCAGGGTCAGCAGCGCCAAGACCAGGATGACGGGCACGAATACCGCCGACACCTTGTCCACCAGCCGCTGCACGGGCGCCTTGGCGGCGCCGGCCTCTTCCACCATACGGATGATGCGCGATAGCGTGCTGTTGGCCCCCAGGGCGCCGGCCGTCACGGCGACGAACCCGTCCAGGTTCATCGCCCCACCGGTGACGCGCGCTCCCACCCCCTTGGACACGGGCAGGCTCTCCCCCGTCAGCATGCTTTCATCCAGATGGGTGGCCCCCTCCAGGATGGTGCCATCCACCGGCACCTGCTCCCCCGGCCGGACCAGCGCCACGTCGCCGCGCTGCAATTGTGCGATGGGCAGGGTGACCTCCACCCCGTCGCGGCGCACCCGCGCCACCTGGGGGCGCAGCGCCATCAACGCCTCGATGGCCGCCCCCGTCCGGCGCTTGGCCCGTGCCTCCAGCCAGCGGCCCAGCAGCAGCATGGCGATGATCACCGACGCCGCCTCGTAATAGAGATGCGGGTTATGGCCGGGATGGGCATCTGCCCACATCCAGCCCGACAGGCCCCAGGCCGCCAGCGTACCCAGCACCACCAGCACATCCATGCTGGCCGCCCCGTGCTTCAAGGCGTTCCAGGCCCCGGCATAGAAGGGCCAGCCCAAACCGAACTGCACCAGGCTGCCCAGCCCGAACTGCGCCCAGGCCGGCAGCGCCGGCCCACCCAGCATGGGCAGCAGTAGCGGTAGTGACAGGCCGATGGCCAGCGCCGCCCGCGCCCCCTGCCCCAATCCGGCATCGGTGGGGGCCGTCACGGCGGCATGGTCATGATGATGCGGTTTGTCCGGCACTTGCCCTTCCGGCACCACGCCATAGCCGGCGGCCGTGACGGCGGCGGCCAGGTCGGCATCACTGACATCGGCGGCGTCGATCAGGGCCGTCGATGTCGCCTGGGAAATCTTCACCTCGATCACGCCGGGCACGGCGCGCAGGGCCTTCTCCACCTTGCCGACGCAACCCGCACAGCGCAGGCCGGTCAGCCGCAGCCGCTTGGGCTCCACCACCGGCGTGAACCCTGCCTCGGCAATGGCCGCCACCACGGCGGCCGGCATCTTCGCATCGGCATCGGCGGCCGGCGTCACCAGCACGCGCTCACCCGGCAGATTGACGGTCACCGCCGCCACGCCGGGCAATTTCCCCAAAGCCTTCTCAACCCGCCCCACACAAGAGGCGCAATGCATGCCCTTCACAGGCAATGACAGGATCGCGGACGACATCCCAAACCCCTTCCGGCCCCAAAGGCCGGTCTCCGGATAACGTCCCCCCTTTCTGAACCTTCCCATCATGGCAAGGTCAAGGGGATATTTTCATGGTCGTTTCCCGTCAGGCGCCGGCTTCCCGGCCGGAAATGGACCTGTCCATTGCACTGACCCATGGAGCACTATCCAAGCCTATATCATCGGCATATTCAGGAGTCCGTCCCATGGAGAAGAAATCACGCGCTGTCACCCGGGGTTCCCTGGTGCTGCTGTCGGCGCTGGTCGCCCTGCCCGTGGCGGCGGCGGAGAAATCCTGGACCCTGGCCGGCGGCTCGCTGGAAGTGTCAACCCCTTGCGCCCGGCAGGTTGATATCGTCCCCGCTTCCTCCGTCCGCGAGATCAGCGTCAGCGCCACCGCCGACCATCAGGAGGAGATCGACGCCCTGTCCGTCGCCAGCAGCGGCAACAGGGTCAAGGTGACGAAGCAGGGGGAGCGCTGCCCCTTCTCCCGCAGCCGCAAGCAGGAAACCCTGCGCCTGACCATCACAATGCCGGCCGGCAGCGACCTGTCGGTGCGCGATGGTGGCAGCGGCGATTATCGGGTCACGGTGCCGGTGGACCGGCTGGACCTGAGCCTGTCCGGTTCCGGCGGTCTGAAGGCCGAGCGTGTGGCCGGGCCGCTTGACGTCTCCCTGTCCGGCTCCGGCGGGGCAGCAATAGGAGAGATGGCCGGAAAGCCGGCCACGATCCGCGCGTCGGGCAGTGCCGACGTTTTGATCGGCGGCACGATCGGGTCCCTGGAGATCGACCTGTCCGGGTCCGGCGGGGTCGCGGTGGCCGCGGCCGGTGCCGCAAACCTGGAGACCAGAGGGTCGGGCGCCATCCGTGTCGAGAACCTGGACGGCGCACTGTCTTTCGACGCATCAGGATCGGGCGGGCTGAAGGTCGGGTCGATCCAGGCGCCCAGCGTCAAGATCCGCACGTCGGGCGATGGCGGCGTCTCCATCGGCAATGGCCGCATCGGCAGCCTGCAGGTCACCTCCCACGGCAGCGCCGATGCCCGCATCGACGCTACTGCGGACAGGGCCGAACTGTCGACCAGCGGCAGCGGCACCATCGATGTGCGTCAGGTATCCGGCACGGTGTCGCAAAAGCAAACGGGGAGCGGCACCATCCGCATCCAGGGTTCCTGACGCCGGACACCATCCAGGGAGCGTCGGAGCGCCTGGCTCCCCGTTTTGAACGGGGAGCCAGGCATCACCAAACCACCGGGTTCTTCTATGCCAAGGCGATTCCCGCCTTCATTCATTTTCGTCTTTGATCTTCCCTCAGCTATCCAGATAGCGTCCCCGGACGGTCATGATCCCCGCCGACAGGCCGGCGGCCAGGACGACGGGCACCATGGCCATGGCAACCCCGGCCGGCCCCCAGCCTTGGCCCAGCAGATGGCCCGCCACCAGCGGCCCGGCGATGGACCCCACACGCCCCACAGCGATGGCGGCACCGGTGGCCAACCCGCGCACCGCACCCGGATAATAGAGCGGGATCACCCCATAAAGCGAATATTGCGCCCCCAGCAGGAAGAACCCGGCCAGCCCTGCCATTATCAGCACGGGCACCAGGCTTTCCGCCCCCGCCAGACCGAACATGGCCAGCGCCAGGCATGGATATGCCGCCATGATGGGGATGCGGGGCCCCAGCCGATCGACCAGGATGCCGATGCCCCAGGCGCCCACGACGCTGCCGGCATTGAAAGCGAAGGCGGCACCAGCTCCGCCAACCCCGCCCAGCCCCTTGGCCGCCACCAGCGACGGCAACCAGTTCAGCATCAGATACAGCACCAGCAGGGTCATGCCGAAGGTGAACCAAGCCAGCAGCGTGATCAGCAGCCGACCTTCCCCGAACAGCGCCTGTACCGCACCTGGCCGCTCGGCACCCGCGGCGTTGGCCGAACGGATGTCAGGCATCAGCCGCAGCATGGCCGGCAGCAGCAGGATGGGCAGCACGCCCCCCGCCAGGAAGATGGAATGCCAGCCGAACCGCTCCAGGAACCCGGCCGCGAACAGGGCGGCCAGCGCCCCGCCCGCCGGCATGCCGGCGAACATCAGGGTGATGGTGCGGGTGCGCCGTTCCGGTGGTGCGATCTCCAGCGCCACGGCCACCAGGCTGGGCATGGCGGCTCCCATGCCGGCCCCGGCCAGGAACCGGTAAACGCCCAGGGATACGGGACCCGTCGCGACCAGCGTGGCCAGGGTGAACAGGCCGAAAATGGCCACGCAGACCATCAGCAGGCCCTTGCGCCCCATCCGGTCGGCCAGCCAGCCGCCGGTGACGGCGCCACAAACCAGGCCCGCCATGCCGGCCCCGAACACCAATCCCGCCTGGCCGGGCGACAGGCCCAACTGCGGAATCAGATAGGGGGCGGCGACGCCGATGGCCTGGATGTCGAACCCTTCCAACAGCGCGATGAAGAAGCAAAGCAACAGCGTGACGCGGCCGCGTGGCACAGTCTGGGCCGATGCGCCCATGGGTAACCTCCCGTTTCACGCCCCTCGTCGCGGGGGCTTGCATGATGTCGGATGGCATCATACAGATTCTTGTTATCGATCATAATCATTAAATTGGACAAGGGTTGGAATTGACGGTTAAAATCTGTCTCACCCGTCCACCACGGGCTTACCGTCCCAGGCGGAAGGCGGAACCGGCAGCTTGCTGCTTCCGCTGAAGGCTGAGAGAGATGATCCGGCCGCCGTCGATCTACCCTTGCAGCGGCAACAGATATGTTATATAACATAACTAATAGCGGCCGGAACGGCCCCATCCGGGAGGAATTGCGCATGAGCACCCATCTTGATGCCGCCCTGCTGATCGGCGGCACAACGCGTCCGGCCGCCGACGGGCGCAGCTTCACCCGCCGCAACCCGCTGACCGGCGGGGTGGCCAGCACGGCCGCATCCGCCAGCGTCGCCGATGCGCAGGCCGCGGCCGACGCGGCGGCTGCCGCCTTCCCCGCCTGGTCGGAAACCGGCCCCAACGCGCGCCGCGCCCTGCTGGTGAAGGCGGCCGATGCGCTGGTCGCCCGCATGCCCGACTTCATCGCCGCCATGGCGCAGGAAACCGGGGCCACCGCCGGCTGGGCCGGGTTCAACGTCACCCTTGCCGCCTCCATGCTGCGCGAGGCGGCGTCGCTGACCACCCAGATCAACGGGGAGGTCATACCGTCCGACAAGCCCGGCTGCATCGCCATGGCTATGCGCCAACCGGTGGGCGTGATCCTGGGCATCGCACCCTGGAACGCCCCGGTCATCCTGGGCGTGCGCGCCGTCGCCACGGCGCTGGCCTGCGGCAACGCCGTGATCTTGAAAGCGTCGGAACTGTGCCCCCGCACCCATGCCTTGATTGGCGCGGCGCTGGCCGATGCCGGCTTTCCGGCAGGTGTGGTCAATGTCATCACCAACGCCCCGGAAGATGCCGGCGCGATCGTCGGCGCCCTGATCGACCATCCCGCCGTCCGCCGCATCAACTTCACCGGTTCCACCCGCGTTGGCCGCATCATCGCCGAGCGGGCCGGCCGTAACCTGAAGCCGGTCCTGCTGGAACTGGGCGGCAAGGCGCCGTTCGTGGTGCTGGACGATGCCGACCTGGACGAGGCGGTGAAGGCCGCCGCCTTCGGCGCCTTCTTCAATTCCGGCCAGATCTGCATGTCCACCGAACGCATCGTGGTGGACAGCAAGGTCGCCGACGCATTTGTCGAAAAATTCGCCGCCAAGGCCGCCACCCTGGTGGCCGGTGACCCGCGCGAGGGCAAGACGCCGCTGGGTTCCGTCGTCGATCCGCATGCGGTGACGACCATCCAGGCCCTGATCGACGATGCCGTTGCCAAGGGGGCCAAGCTGTATCAGCCGACGCCGACCAGCGGCACGCTGATGTCGGCCGCCATCCTGGACCATGTCACGCCCGCCATGCGCATCTATGCCGAGGAAAGCTTCGGCCCCGTCACCACCATCGTGCGGGTGGACGGGGAGGATGCGGCGATCCGCACCGCCAACGATACCGAGTACGGCCTGTCGGCCGCCATCTTCACCCGGGACGCGGCACGCGGCCTGCGTCTGGCCCGGCGCATCCAATCCGGCATTTGCCATGTCAACGGTGCCACCGTCCATGACGAGGCGCAGATGCCGTTCGGCGGCGTCAAGGACAGCGGCTATGGCCGGTTCGGCGGCAAGGCCGGTATCGATGCATTCACCGAACTGCGCTGGATCACGCTGGAAACGCTGCCGGGCCATTTCCCCATCTGATGATATTCCCCTTTCAGGAAGAACAGCATGAGCACCGAAGACACTGTCGCGTTCGATGTCGTTGATGGCATCGCCTGGGTCCGCTTCAACCGCCCGGAAAAGCGCAATTGCATGAGCCCGACCCTGAACCGCCGCATGATGGAGGTTCTGGACGAACTGGAATTCCGGGACGATGTCGGCGTCCTGGTCCTGTCGGGTGAGGGCACGGCCTGGTCGGCCGGCATGGACCTGAAGGAATATTTCCGCGAGACGGAGGAAAAGGGCCTGGGCGCCACGCGTCAGGCCCAGCGGGAGAGTTATGGCTGGTGGCGGCGCCTGCGCTGGTACCAGAAGCCGACCATCGCCATGGTCAATGGCTGGTGCTTTGGCGGCGGTTACGGCCCGCTCTATTCCTGCGATCTGGCCATCGCGGCGGAAGAGGCCAAGTTCGGCCTGTCGGAGATCAACTGGGGCATCCTGCCGGGCGGCGGCGCCACCAAGGTGGTGGTCGATCTGATGCCCCTACGCGACGCCATGTACCATGCGATGACAGGCGAGGCCATCGACGGCAAGAAGGCCGCCGAATGGCGTCTGGTGAACGAGGCGGTGCCGCTGGCTCAGCTAAAGGACCGGGTGACGGAAATCGCCAAGGTGCTGCTGGAAAAGAACCCGGTGGCGCTGAAGGCTACCAAGGATGCCGTGCGCCGGGTCAAGGAAATGACCTATGACAATGCCGAGGACTTCCTGGTCCGCGCGCAGGAGGCGGCCAATTCCTACGACAATGACGGCCGCAAGGAAGGCATCCGCCAGTTCATCGACGAGAAGAGCTACAAGCCCGGCCTGGGCGCTTATAAGCGGTAGAAGCAGCAGGAAAGCCATCCGCTATGAACGCGCCCTTCCCTTTCCTGCCCGCACCCGATCCGCTGGCCTTCCAGGCCGCGGCACAGCCGGACAAGCCAGCCATGGTGGACCTGGCCAGCGGCCGGTGCTTCACCTACGCCGCCCTGGATGCGGCGGTGAACCGGTGTGGTGCCTGGCTGGTGGAGCGGCTGGGCGATCCGGCCGGCCAACGCATCGCCGTCCTGGGTCGCAACGATGCCGCCATGCCGGTGCTGCATCTGGCCGCCGCGCGGACGGGTGCCGTCTATGTGCCGCTGAACTGGCGCCTGACGGTGGCGGAACTGGCTTTCCAGGTGACGGACGCCACCCCCACCCTGCTGCTGGCCGACGCGGAATTCCTGGAAACCGCACGGCAGGCAGCGGACGGGACGGATACGCAGGTGCTGGACCTGACAGGTGCGGAGGCGGCGTGGACCGCACGCGAACCGGCGGCACCGGCCGCGCCGCAACCCGCCTACGGGCCCTCCACCCTGCTCTACACCTCCGGCACATCGGGCCGGCCCAAGGGGGCCCTGCTGACGGAAGGCAATCTGTTCGCCACCACTGTCAATTTCAGCCTGATGAACCGGGTGACGGCCGACAGCGTCGTGCTCTGCGACATGCCGCTGTTCCATGTGGTGGGGCTGGTCACCATGGTGCGCACGCCGCTGACCCAGGGGGCGACGCTGCTGCTGTCGCGCGGGTTCGATCCGGCGGTGACGCTGGCCCGCCTGTCGGACCCGGACCTGGGTGTCACCCATTATATGTGCGTGCCGCAGATGGCGCAGACCCTGCGCCAGCATCCGGACTATGATCCCGCCCGCCTGCGCCGGCTGGTGGCCTTGTGTACCGGTGGCGCGCCCATGCCCGCCGCCTTGATCCAGCGCTACAGCGATGACGGCATCACCATCGCCGACGGTTATGGGATGAGCGAGGCGGGAACCGTCCTGGGCATGCCCATCACCGACCGCGCCCGCATCCTGTCCAAGGCCGGGTCCGCCGGCATTCCCGGTCCCACCCTGCGCCTGCGACTGGTGGATGATGACGGCCGCGACGTGCCGGACGGCGCCGTGGGTGAAATCTGGATCAACGGCCCCAACCTGTCGCCCGGATACTGGAACCGGCCCGAACTGCCCACGCTGGCGCAGCAGGATGGCTGGCTGCGCACGGGCGATGCCGCCCGGCGCGATGGCGACGGCTTCTACTATCTGGTGGACCGCAAGAAGGACATGTTCATCTCCGGCGGGGAGAACGTCTATCCGGCGGAAGTGGAAGCAGCCGTGCTGGAACTGGACAGCGTGGCGGAAGTGGCGGTGATCGGCATGCCGGACGAGCGCTGGGGCGAGGTCGGCTGGGCCTATATCGTGCCGCGCGCCGGCCATGTCGTGACGCCGGAGCAGGTGCTGGCGCATCTGGACCGGCGTTGCGCCCGCTACAAGCGGCCGCAACGTGTGATCATCACCGCCAGCCTGCCGCGCACCGGGTCGGGCAAGGTGCAGAAGCATCTGCTGCGCCAACAGGCCCTGGACGACACGAATCCCTCGAAATCCGGATGACATGGCGATAGGTTGCACCGGCAGACGGATCACTGGGGTGGAGTAGGCGGCATGGATGAACGGGAACGCAACGGCATCGATCTTTCGGCGCTGCAGGGATCGGTGGGCTACCGGCTGCGCCGGGCGCAGATCGCCGCCTTCACCCTGTTCACGCAGTTCATGGCCGAATTCGACATCCGTCCCACCCAGTTCGCCATCCTGACGGTGATCCGCGACAATCCCGGCCTCAGCCAGTCGCAGATCAGCGACGCGCTGGGGCTTAAGCGCGCCAACCTTGTCCCCTTGCTGGACGGGCTGGAGGGGCGTGGATTGCTGGTCCGCTCCCCCTCCTCCGCCGACCGCCGGTCCTATTGCCTGCACCTGACCGACCATGGCCAGGACCGCATGCGGGAAATCCAGGCCCGCCACGACGCCTATGAACAGGAACTGACCGCCCCGCTGGGCCCCGCCGGGCGCGGTGCCATGCTGGCCCTGCTGGACGGGTTCAAGCTGGCGGGCGGCGACGGCGACGCTGAGGGTTGAAGCGCAGCCGGTGTGAATGGAAGCACGCGCTTCGTCATCCCGGTGACAAGCCAGGCCCCATCAGGGGGCCGGTATCCAGTACTCTTGGCATCGGTGCGCCAACCACCGGCAACTGGCCGGTGCGCAGGGGGACCTTCCACCTTTTTACCACTGTTTGCCCACCTCCCTCCCCGACGAAGGCGGACATGACGACAATGTCCCGCCAGTTGGACTGCGGAAGGTTGTCCTTTATCCATATATTGGGACATGGCAATTGCGACGCGGGAAATACATTCAGCCTCGTTATGGAGATGGCGAAGGCCCCATCACGGGCTGCTTGCCATGGCATCGGGATCGGCCTATCAAATGCTGACTTGCTCGTCTTCGGGTAGGCAGTATTCGCAATGTTATATAAGTCTGCGGGACTGAGAAAATACTGTGGATATAACCATTAACGATGTTGCCGAACGGGCAGGTGTTTCGATCCGCACCGTTTCGCGGGTGCTGAACCGTTCTACAAAGGTCAATGCCCTGACCCAGGAACGGGTTGAAGCCGCGATCGAGGCGCTGGGTTTCCGGCCCAGTGCGCGGGCACGGGGGCTGGCAACGGGCCGGTCCTTCCTGATCGGCATGGTGCATAACGACCATAACGCCCTGGTCCTGGACAGCGTGCAACGGGGCATGGTGCGGGAGGCCACCCGTCGCGGGTATGAAATTGTCATCCATCCCACCCCCACAGCCAATGAAAGCTCCATCCACGACGTACTTGATTTCGTGAACCGGTCGCGGGTGGATGGATTGGTTGTGTTGTCGCCGGTTTCAACAGTGGCCGGGCTGCCTGAGGCGCTATCCGCGGCAAAGGTTCCGACAATGGCGCTGTCTCCCACCAAGTTGAAGGGTTTCGCCGGCATCCTGGTCCCTGACGAGCGGGCGGCGGCGGCGGATGTGGCGCGCCACCTGATCGGACTGGGACATACGCGCATTGCCCTGGTTTCAGGCCCGGCCGCCGCCCATTCGGCCCGCGAACGCCGCTCCGGCTTCGTTTCAGCCCTGCTGGAAGCCGGCCAGGGGCTGACCGGAGAGGTTGAGGGGGATTACGGTTTCAATTCCGGTGTCGTGGCTGCCCACAGGTTGCTGACGATGGACCCCGCCCCCACCGCCATTTTCGCCGCCAACGATGTGATGGCGGCCGGTGTGCTGAAGGCTGCCGCAGCCCGTGGCATTTCCGTTCCCCAAGACCTGTCCGTCGTGGGATTTGACGGCAGCGTGCTGGCGGAGATGCTGACACCGGCGCTGACCACCGTGCACCGCCCCCTGGGCGACATGGCTCAACTAGCCACCACCTGGCTGATCAACATGATCGAGGATCTTGACCCGCCGGTAACGCGGGAACTGCACCAGCCGCTGACGCTTGTCGTGGGGGAATCCAGCGGCCCCGCACCGCGCTGACCGTTCCATATATTTGGCAGATTTATTTCTCTTGATTTCAGGTATTCGCATGAAATCATGGGTGCATGCGCTATGACCTGAACCTTCTGCCGACCTTCATCGCCTTGATGGAGGAACGCAACGTGACCCGTGCGGCGGAAAGGCTGGGCATCACGCAGCCGGCCCTGTCGAATTCATTGACCCGCCTGCGCACCATGCTGCGCGATCCGCTGTTCATCCGTGAACGCTATGGCATGCAGCCGACGCAAAAGGCACTGGAACTGGCGCCGGTGATCGCGGCGGCCCTGGCCACCATCGATGATGTCATCCTGGGCCAGCAGGATTTCGATCCGGCAAAGGCCGACCTGCTGGTCACCATCGCCCCCAATTCCTATGTGGAATTCGTACTGATGCCGGTGGTTGTGGCGCGGCTGCGCGAACGGGCGCCCGGCATCAAGCTGCGATTGACCCCGTTTGGTACCGATCTGGCCGATACCGGCGTCATTTCCGGCAGCACTTCCATGGTGCTGGGCCGCATCGTCGATCCGCCCGACAATCTGGTCGTGCAGCACATCATGGATGACGGTTTGGCCTGCGTCGTGCGGGCCGACCATCCGGAGGTTGGCGACGTGCTGACGCGCGAACAATATGAGCGGATGAAGCATGTGAACATGCTGCCGCCGGGCCGGCTGCGCTATGGCCTGTTCAAGGCATTGGAACGCCAGGCGCTGCACCGGGAGGTGGTGGTTTCCGTCACGCATTTCCTGGCCATCCCGGAATTGATCGCGGTCACGGATTATTGCACCACGCTGCCCCGGCTGATCTGTCGCCATCTGGCGCGTGATCAGCGGCTGAAGGTGGTGCCGGCGCCCGTCGATCTGGGCACGTTTCCGGTGGAGATGGCTTGGCATGTCCGCTATCGCCATGACCCGGCCCACCGCTGGCTGCGGGCACTGGTCGCCGAGGTGGCGCAGGAGCTTTCAAACGGCTGAACCGGAAGCGTTTTTCTGGCGACCAATGGAACATCGGTCCTCCGACGGCATTTTAGGGGGTAAGCGCCGTCATGGAGTACCTCGCCCAAGGGGGAGGTCCAGACATTCTATACCGGCGAACCCCAGTTTCCGTGATGCAAGAGAGAAAACGCCATCGTGCCAGACCGCCTCCACAAGCATCAGAAAGACGCAATCAGCCAGGCGATGCGGGATGTCGGGCGGGCTGCGGGTGGTGCGCTGGTGTTCTCGCTGCCCATGCTGATGACCATGGAGATGTGGTGGCTGGGGGTGGCCATGGACCGGACGCGGTTGCTGCTGCTGTTCGTCGCCATATTCCCGGTGCTGGTGCTGCTGGCGCGCCATATCGGCTTTGCGCAGACCACCTGCCTGCGTGACGACATCATCGACAGCCTGATCGCCCTGGGTGTGGCCGCCATCATCTGCGCCATCCTGCTGCTGCTGTTCGGCACCATCGAGGCCGAAACGCCGTCGGAGGAGATCGCCGGAAAGATCATGGTGCAGATGGTACCGGCCGCCATCGGCGCGCTGCTGGCGAAAAGCGAATTCGGCGCCGCCGCAGATGATGCAGACGATATAGCGGACCGCAAGGAAACCTATGGGGGTGAACTATTCCTGATGGGGATCGGCGCATTGTTCCTGGGGTTCAATCTTGCCCCGACGGAGGAGATGCTGCTGATCTCCTACCAGATGTCGGAATTGCATGCGCTGGCCCTGGTGGTCCTGTCCCTGATGCTGATGCATGGCTTCGTGTTCGCGGTCGGTTTTGCCGGCGGATCGAAAATCACGCCGGGCGAACCGCGCTGGAGCGCCTTTGTCCGTTTCACCTTGCCCGGCTACGTCATCGCGCTGGCCATCAGCCTTTTCCTGCTCTGGGTCTTCGGCAGCACCGATGGAATGGGGGCGGAAGCGATGGTCATGGCCATGGTCGTTCTGGGCTTCCCGTCTGCCATCGGTGCCGCGGCGGCCCGACTGATCCTGTGAGGTGTGGAATGGACAAACCGGCCGATCATCTTGACAGACCGGCAATCGAATGGTGCTTCGGGCTGGCTTCAGCCCTGGCTGTACTATGCCTCGTGTGTTTCCTGGGCTATCAGGCCCTTTTCGCTGAAGCTGGCCAGGTTGACCTGGCGGTTTCCATCGAGCGGATAGAACAACTGGACAATGGCACCCTGGTGACGGTTACCGTCGTCAATCGTGGTGACGAGGCGGCAGCCGGGGTGACCGTGAACGCCAACCTGATGTCACCCGCAAGTGATAAGGTCGACAAGCAGTTCGTGCTGGACTATGTCGCCGCCCATGCCGTGCGGCGAGGCATGTTCCATTTCCCACAGGCGGTTCAGCCCGGTTCCGTCAATATCCAGATCGGCGGCTATACGGAACCGTAAGGCGACAGCACGGAAAACGGGAGCGGTTCACGCATGACGAAGAACCTGAAGGGCCTGCGTGTTTTGCTGGTGGAGGACGAGCCAATGCTGGCCATGGACACAGAGGATATGCTGCGGGAGCAAGGGGCCGAGGTGCTGGGTCCGGCCGCTACCGTTGAGGCCGCTGTGGCGCTGGCCGATGAAGGCGGCATTGATCTGGCCATCCTGGATGTCAACCTGCGCGGAAACCGTAGCGACGCGGCCGCCGACGCCCTCGCCGCCCGTGGCATCGCTTTCCTGTTCACCACTGGCCATGGTCGCGACGCCCTGCCTGACCGGCACCGGGATCGGATCTGGCTGGCCAAACCCGTCGCGCAAGCCGAACTGCTGGCCGCAGTGGCGGCGTTGGCCGGCAACAGGTGACCTGCCCGACAGTGGAACCTATCCGGACATCACGATGCGGCGCCACAGCGCCTCTGCCACCGGCGCCTGCCGCGCCTTGGGGCGCCAGAGCCGGATCTCCATGGGGACGTCGTCGCCCGGCGGGGCAGCACGGACCAGGGTACCGGCGGCCAGATCGTCGGCCACCAGGCTGAGCGCCGTCCAGGCCACACCCCTGCCATCCCTGGCCATCGCCGTCAGGACGCTGGCCAGATGGGAGGTGAAGACCGGCTGTGGGGACGGCGGCCGCCCCTTGGCCGCCCGGTCGGCGGCCAGGATGCGTCCCATACCGGATTCCGCCGTGAAGCAGAGATGCGGGGCGCTGGCGATATCCGCGATCTCGGCCAGTTTGGGCGACATGACGGGCAGCAGCATGTCCCCGCCCAGCCGCACCGACCGGAAATCCGACCCCAGCCTGGTGGCCGCCGCCTCATGATGGTGGCACAGCAGGAACTGCGCCCGGCCTTCGACCATGATGCGCTCGCACGCCACCATGTTATCGGCGGTCAGTTCGACGCTGGCATGGGTGGGTGCCTCGGCCTCCAGCCGGCCCAGCCAGGCCGGAAAGAAGGTCAGCGACAGGACATGGGTGGCGGCGAAGCGCAGGGTTTCCACCGACGCCCGCGACAGGGCCCGCACCTCCTCCCGCCCCAGATGCAGGCGGCGCAGCGTTTCCTCCGCCACCGCCTTGAACCGCTCCCCGGCCGGCGTCAGGCGCATGGTGTGGGTGCTGCGGTCGACCAGGGTGGCACCCACCCAATCCTCCAGCGACCGGATGCGCCGGCTGAAGCTGGGCTGGCTGACCGCCCGCTGTTCGGCGGCACGCGAGAAGCCGCCGCAATCGACAAGGGCGAGGAAATCCACAAGCCAGTCGCTATCCATGACCCACTCGATAACGGGAACCTTCCGTGCGGGCGACTATATCGGACGCATGGATTCATGCGAACTGCGAATTGGCTGTAAGCGGCGATGGCCGGTAGGTAAGGTTGAGAAGTTCGGCGATGGGGAAGCGGAAATGGCAACAGGAAACCGGCGCGTCGTCGTCACCCAACGTTTTTTCGATCAGGCCACCATCGATTATCTGGAAGGCGCCGGGTGCGCGGTGATCCAGGCGGACCTGCCCCCCGGTCAGGCCGATGGCAACCTGACCCATGTGGAGTTGCGGGACATTCTGGCGGGGGCGGCGGGCTGGATCGTCGGCCATGCACGGGTGACGCGCGAACTGATGGCGGACCTGCCGGACTTGAAGGTGATCTCCCGTCGTGGCGTCGGCTATGACCGGGTCGATCTGGCGGCGGCGCGCGATCTGGGCAAGGTGGTCTGCATCGCCGTGGGCGGCAACCATGAATCGGTCGCCGACCATACGATCGCCCTGATGCTGGCTGTGGGCCACCGGTTCCGCCAGACCCAGGAACAGATGATCAAGGGCAATTGGTCGATCCTGCTGGGCAGCGACCTCTATCGCAAGACGGTGGGTATCATCGGCCTGGGCCGCATCGGCAAAAGCCTGGTGAAGCGCCTCACCGGGTTCGAGGCGGAAATCCTGACCTGTGGCGGCACCCCCGACAGTGCCTATGAGGCTGAGGCCGGCATCAAGCGCGTCGATCTGGCCGAATTGCTGACCCGCAGCGACTATGTCAGCCTGCATGCGCCGCTGACCCCGGACACACGTTTCATCATCGGTGCCGACGCCCTGGCAAAGATGAAGCCCACTGCCTTCCTGATCAACGCCGCCCGTGGCGGGCTGGTGGATGATGAGGCTTTGTTGAAGGCGCTGCAATCGGGCGGGATCGCCGGGGCCGGCCTGGATGTGTATCTGAGCGAGGCCGATCCGGCATGCAAGCCGGTGACCCAGGCGCTGATCGACCTGCCCAACGTCATCGCCACGCCCCATTCCGCCGCGTCCTCGCGCGAGGGGCTGGACCGTACCAACATGGTGGCGGCGCGGTCGGTGGTCGCGGTGCTGGATGGCGGAGATCCCGCCGCCGAATGTATCGTCGCGGACGGGCGCCGGAAATAACCGATCATGCAACAACGGGATGTGCTGCGCGCCATGTTCGATGCCGCGGTGGGAAGCGCTTTGCCCCATCGCTGCGTCCCGCTCCACCTGCCACCCCCGCCCAGGGGGCGGACGATCGTTGTCGGCGCTGGCAAGGCGGCGGCTGCCATGGCCCAGGCGGTGGAGCGGCACTGGCCGGGGAAGATCGAAGGCGTCGTCGTGACCCGCTACGGCCATGCCGTACCCTGCGACCGCATCAAGGCGCTGGAGGCGGCCCACCCCGTTCCCGACCAGGCAGGGGTGGCGGCGGCACGCGCCCTCCTGTCGGCGGTGTCCGGCCTGACGGCGGATGACCTCGTCCTCTGCCTGATCTCCGGCGGCGGGTCGGCCCTGCTGCCGGCCCTGCCGGACGGCGTGTCGCTGGCCGATGAACAGGCCCTGGCCCGCGCCCTGCTGCGCTCCGGCGCCAGCATCGCGGAGATGAACCGCGTGCGCCGCCACGTGTCCCTGATCAAGGGCGGAAGACTGGCCGCCGCGGCAAGCCCGGCGCGGGTGGAGACCCTGATCATCTCCGACGTGCCCGGCGACGATGCAGCCATTGTCGCGTCGGGCCCGACGGTGACGGATGGGTCCACACCGCAGGATGCGCTGGCGATCATCGCCAAATACGGGCTGGATATTCCGGCCAGCATCCGATCCTGGCTGGAAGGTCCCGGACGCAGGGCCCTCATGGCCCTGCCGAACAGCCGCTTCACCATTGTCGCTTCGGCGCAGACGGCGCTGGCGGCGGCGGCCAAGGTTGCGGCCAAGGCCGGCTATACGCCCCTGATCCTGGGCAACGCCATCGAGGGGGAGGCAGGCACCGTCGGGCTGGTGCATGCCGGCATCGTCCGGCAGGTCCTGGCCCATGGCCAGCCGGTCAGGCCGCCCTGCGTCCTGCTGTCGGGTGGGGAGACCACCGTCACCGTGAAGGGCAACGGGCGCGGCGGCCGCAACGGGGAGTTCCTGCTGGGCCTGCTGAACGGGCTGGCGGACATGACCGGCATCACGGCCATCGCCGCCGATACCGACGGCATCGACGGGACCGAGGATAATGCCGGTGCCATCATCGATGCCGACACCCTGGCCCGCGCCGGGTCGCAGCGGCCCGACGCCTATCTGCACGCCAACGACGCCTACGGCTTCTTCCAGGCCACCGGCGACCTGCTGGTGACCGGCCCCACCCTGACCAACGTCAATGATTTCCGCGCCATCCTGATAGAGGAGCCAGAACCCCGATGAGCAAATCCAATACTCACCGCATCGCCGTGATCCCCGGCGACGGCATCGGCAAGGAAGTCGTGCCCGAAGGCCTGCGCGTGCTGGAGGCGGTGGCCGCCAAATGCGGCATCGGCTTTGAATTCGACCATTTCGATTTCGCCAGCTGCGATTATTACCTGCGGCACGGCAAGATGATGCCCGACGACTGGAAGCAGCGGATCGGCTTGCATGACGCTATCTTCTTCGGCGCCGTCGGCTGGCCGGAAACGGTGCCCGACCATGTCTCGCTGTGGGGGTCGCTGATCCAGTTCCGCCGCGAATTCGACCAGTATGTGAACCTTCGGCCGGTGAAGCTGATGCCCGGCGTGCCCAGCCCGCTGGCCGGGCGCCAACCCGGCGACATCGATTTCTATGTTGTGCGGGAGAACACCGAGGGTGAATATTCCTCCATCGGCGGCCGCATCTTCCCGGATTCAGAGCGGGAAGTGGTAGTGCAGGAAACGGTGATGACCCGCGTGGGCGTGGATCGCATCCTGAAATACGCCTTCGACCTGTCCCAGCGCCGTCCCAAGAAGCACCTGACGTCCGCCACCAAATCCAACGGCATCTCCATCACCATGCCCTATTGGGATGAACGGGTGGAGGCCATAGCCAGGCATTATCCCGACATCCGCTGGGACAAGTACCATATCGACATCCTGACCGCGCATTTCGTGCAGCATCCGGACTGGTTCGACGTGGTCGTCGCCTCCAATCTGTTCGGCGATATCCTGTCGGACCTGGGCCCGGCCTGCACCGGCACCATCGGCATCGCACCCGCCGCCAACATCAACCCCGAACGGCGCTTTCCGTCACTGTTCGAGCCGGTCCACGGCTCGGCCCCCGACATTGCCGGCCAATGGATCGCCAATCCGGTGGGGCAGATCTGGTCGGCGTCCCTGATGCTGGACCATCTGGGGGAGACGAAGGCGGCCACCATGGTGCTGAAGGCCATCGAGGATGTGCTGGCCCAGCCGCAATACCGCACCCGCGACCTGGGCGGTCCCGCCGATACGCGCGGATGCGGTAAGGCGATCGTGGACGCGCTGGGGAATTGACGGGTCAGGGCGTCTTCACGACCGGTTCGATGCGGAAGGACACGCGCGTCGGCTCCAGCTTCGTGCGGTACGGGCCATGCGGCTGGCCGACATGGTTCCAGGTCGTATCCCCGCCCACGCCCCACTGCACCGCATCGACCAGCAGCGTGCCGTCGCCATGGGGAACGATGTCACTGGATTTCCAGGTGCCGGGCGGCCGGCGGTAGAGGTCGGTATAGGGAAAGGCCAGCGCATTCATCATCAAAGGCTTGTCACCGGTGACGCGCAGGCCAGCCCCGCCGCCCGACAGTTCCAGCCAGCGCACATCCACCTTGTTGCCCGTATCCTGGGGCCGCATGTAATCATGGTTCTGGTCGGCCAAAGCCCCCTGCCACAGGCCAATGGCGGCGGATGTCTTGCGGTCGACATAACTTTCATGCGGCCCGCGCCCGTACCAGCGCACATCCTTCAGACTGTCAGCGGTGCTGTACCAGAGGCCGACGCGCACCGGCGGCGGCAGATCGTCCTTCAGCGGCGTCAGTTCGCCCGTCACCAGCACCGACCCATCGCCTTCCATCATATAGGTGGTGGCAAAGCGTACCGCCCCCGCCCCCAACCCATGATCGACGCGGACCATGGCAGCGTCGCCCTGCCGGGTGGCGGCGATGGTGCGCACGTCGCGGGCTTCCGTCATCCGTTTCCAGCCGCGCTGCTGCGCCACGGTGCCGGTGGCGGTGTCATTGTCGGTTTCGGCACGAAAGAAGTTGGGCGACCCGCCGGTCAGCAGCGTGCGCCCATCCTTGCCATAGCGTTTCACCAGACCGGTGGCCCGGTCGATCACCAGTTCCGCACCGGCGGCGGACAGGCGTACCTCCCCATCACGCTGGTCCAGGGCGACCTTGCCCGACCGTGCGGTGACATTCGCCGGAGAGGTGGTGAGGGTGAACTGCTCCCACCCGACCACATGACCGGCGGGCACCAGGGGAACGGCACCATCCCGCGTGCGAACCCGGACGGTGACCAGATATTCCACCCCCGGCGCCGGCTTCACCTTGGGCAGCGGCAACGTGATCACCGCTTGGCCGCGGGCGGGAACGGCGGGCATTTCCATCTCCCCCTTGGCCAGCGGCGAACCATCGGCCTCCACCACCCAGTCGAAGCTGAAGCCCGACAGGTCGCGGAAATCATGGCGATTCAGCACCGTGACGCGGCCGGTGGCGGGCTCAAAACCTTCGAACCCGATGGGTGACTGGACCTTGGTCACCTCATACAGGTGGGGATTGAGCGTGCGGTCGGGCTGGATCAGGCCATCGCCGAATTCGATATCGCCGCCTGGATTGGGGCCATATTCGCCACCGTCACCCCAATAGCGCTTTCCATCCTTGGTATAGCGATACATGGACTGATCCACCCAATCCCATATGAAGCCGCCCTGCAGCTTGTCCGGATAGCGGTAGATCACATCCCAGTAATCCTTGAAATTGCCGCCGGAATTGCCCTGCATATGGGTATATTCGCACTGGATCATCGGCTGGGTATTGGCCGGGTTGGTGGCCCAGTCCACCATCTTCTCGATATCGTCATACATGGGCGCGTAGATATCGACATAGGCGTTGGGCCGGTGGTCCCAGTCCAGCGTGCCCCAGCCGAGATAGGAGATGAGGCGGCCCGGATCGCGCTTGCGCACAGCGGCGGCGGCTTTCTCGAAGGCCGGGCCGATCCCGGCCTCGTTGCCCAGCGACCAGAAGATGATGGAGGGGTGATTCTTGTCCCGCTCCACCATGTTCACGACACGGTCGATATGGGCCTGGTCCCAGGCGGGATCGAAGCCGATTTGCAGCTTCTCCCGCAATTCGGGGTTCTTGTTGGCATAGTCCATATAGGCGTGGCTCTCGATATTCGCCTCGCCCATGACATACAGACCATATTCGTCGGCCAGTTCGTACCAGCGCGGATCGTTGGGATAGTGGGAGGTGCGGACGGCGTTGAAATTGTTCTGCTTCATCAGTTCGATGTCGCGCCGCATGCTTTCCTCGGAAATGACGTGGAACGTCTCCGGGTCATGCTCATGCCGGTTCACCCCGCGAATGGTGATGGGCTTGCCATTGACCATCACCTGGCTATTGCGGATCTCCACCGTGCGGAAGCCGATGCGCTGCGGTGTGGCCTGCAGCACGCGGCCCTGCGCATCCAGCAACTCGACCAGGGCGGTGTAGAGGTTCGGCGTTTCCGCCGTCCATGGTTTCACCCCCGGCACGGTAGCGGTCAGGGTGACCAATCTTTCCTTGTTGCCGGCCCCGATCTTCACCTGTTTCACCAGCACTTCCCGGCCGTCGCCCAGCAGGGTCAGGCGAGCGGTGGCCGCCTGCTGCGACGGGGTGACGGCGACATCGACGGACAGGGTTCCGTCGCGATAGTCCTTGTCCAGACCGGCGCGCACGAACAGGTCACGGATGCGGGTCTTGGGTACCGCGACCAGCCGGACCGAGCGCTCGATCCCCGACACGCGCCAGAAATCCTGATCCTCCAGATAGGAGCCGTCGGACCAGCGAAAGACCTGCATCGCCACCATGTTGCGGCCGGGCTTCAGGAAGCGGGTGATGTCGAATTCGCTGGGAAGCTTACTGTCCTCCGCATAGCCCACCTTCTGCCCGTTGACCCAGACATCATAGGCAGCACCGGCGGCACCGATATGCAGGATGACATCCTGCCCGTCCCAGCCGGCCGGCAGATCGAAATCTCGGCGGTAGGAGCCGACCGTATTCATCTCATGCGGGATCAGCGGCCGGTTGGGTGGAAACGGGTAGATGACGTTGTTATAGCGGGCATGGTCGTATCCCTCTGCCTGCCACATGGCCGGCACCTTGATGTCCTTCCAGGTGGAAACATCATAATCCGGCTTCTCGAACCCGGTGGGCAGCGCCAGGGCGGAAGGGGAGAAATGGAACTTCCACAGCCCGTCCAGCGACAAATGCCGCGTCGATGCCGCCCGGTCGCCCGCCAAAGCGGCTTCGCGCGTTTCGAACGGGAACATCGTGGCGCTGGCCGGCAGGCGGCCGCGTTCATTGACGGCCGGGTTCTCCCAATCGGGGCGGGAGGGATCGACCTGCACGGTCGCCACTTTGGGCTCCGGCGCCGCAAAGGTGCTGCTGGCGAAACCGACGGCCAGGGCCAGACCAGACAGGACAGCGGAACGCGACATCGTCTCCCCCCAATTTATTATCTGAGATCGTTACCTGGGTATGATTAGTATGATAATTTTTGGCAACAAAAATGATTGGCGAACCGCAGGTGGTGAGGGCCGGCGCGGTGGTCGCGGTTGTGAAGGGTCTGTGCCGCTCGGGTCCGGCAGCCGCGCGGCACAGACCCGCCGGTCAGACCTGACCGGCCAGTGCCGCCAACCCAACCAACGCCACAACCCCGCCCAGCAAGCGTGGCAGCGCGCCGGCGATCCAGGCGCGGTGGCGCAGCAGCAACGCTGTCCCAACGGCGATAACCGACTGGATCACCGCCAGCCCCAGCAAATAGGCGGCGACCGGCGTCGCTTCGGCCCCGAAGATCGATTCACCATAGGCATAACCGTGGAACAGGCCGGCAAGGGCGAACAGCCCGGCCCAGGCCGCCACCGGCAGAGTCCGGCCGCTGGCGATCGCGCCACCGGCAACCAGCACAGACAAAGCCACGACGATCTCTGCCGCCGGCAGGTTCATGCCGGCAACATGCACGCCCACGCCCAGGCAGGACAGCGCCACGAATAGCACCGGCAGCATCAGTGGCAGACGGGCAACGGCAACCGCCAACCCGGCCGCCAGGATGAAGGCCAGATGGTCCGGCCCGATGACCGGGTGGCCAAGGCCGGACAGCAGCCCTTGGGTGAAGGTGGCGGGCAGTTCGCCATCCATCATATGGTGCCCGAAGGCCGGACTGGTGGTGAGCAATGCGGCGCCGCAGGCCGTGGCGCGGCGGAACAGAAGCGACATACTTCCTCCTTTGCGTCCTCCCTCCGAGGACGGTCATGGCTATGGTTCCACCGGCAGGTCTCCTGGCTTGCGGCTGACCACGCGCCCAATCCGCCTTCCCGATCCCGAACGGGACCAGTGGCATGATGGATCGAACGCTCGCCGCTCACAGTTGCGGGGGCAGCCGCGGCTAGAGGGTTGGATGGGGTCCGTCCCGTTCCGCGTTCCCTTTTCATGCCGGTGTTGAAACCGGCAACCGTTGGAAGCGGCGGCACTATGGACCCGCCCCCGCATGGTTGACAAGCAGGACTGCCATCGGTCTATTGCCGCCCTATGACAGACCCGAACATCCCCCGTCCCACGGTTTCCGTCTGCCGGTCCTGCCGGGGGACCAACCCCGATCTGGCAACCGACCCGCGCCCGGGCGCCGTTCTTGCCGTTGGCATGGGCGCGATAGAGCCCGCCGATGTGGCGGTGCAGGTGGTGGATTGCCTGGGCAACTGCAATCACGGCCCCTCGGCTGCCCTGCAATGTCCTGGTCGGTGGCAGTACCTGTTCGGGGAGGTCGATCCCGTCACCGGGCCGGCCGACCTGTTGGCCGCTGCCCGCCTGCTGGCCGCATCGGGGGACGGGCTGCTGCCCTGGGCCACAAGACCACCGGCGCTGAAGAAGGGGCTGATTGCCCGCCTGCCACCGCTTCAGCCGTCGTAACCCACCATCAGCCTCGCCAACTCCGCACCGGTGCTGTTGCGGCGCGAGTGCCAGAAGCCACGACGCATCGCCTCCTCCAGCCGCATGGCAATGTGTCCGGCCGCCGCCGGGTTCTCTGCCCGCAGGAAATCCGCCACGGCCCCATCGGCCACATAGGCGTCGAACAACAGATCGAACTGGTGGGACCGCGCGGCCCCAGCCAAAGCCGCCAGCGCGAAGGCACTGTCCACGGCCACTGCCATCTCCGCCGCCCCGGCATAGCCATGGCGCATCATGGCGGCGATCCAGCGCGGATTGACCACCCGCCCGCGCAAAGTTCGCGCCGTCTCCTCCGCCAGGGTGCGCACCGTTATAATTTCGGAGTCCGAACTATCAAGGTGATAGAGCGCAGGCTCGACGCCCAGGCTGGCCGCCGCCGCCGCGAACCCGCCCTCGAACCCGACCATGCCGTCATTGTTCAGGATATCGGTATCGCGATGATCCTGGGCATGGACCAGGGCGTCGCTGTCCTGGACCCGCCGTCGCCATTGCAGGGGCAGCGGCACGCCGTCCAGCCCCTGTGCATACGCATGACAGGAACCGTCGAGATAGGCCGCGCCCAGTTGCGACCGGTCAAGCCAGTCGCCGCTGGCGATCAGCGCGCCGACGGCCCCGTCATAGGCGCCAGGGGCAGCCCCGAAGATGCGGGCCGCCGCATGACGCTCCGCGATCGGGCCGGGCAGGCCGGACGCCATTAGGTCGAACGCCTCCCGCCGCACATGCAGGGCCAGCGGATTGACGTCCGGACCCTCCGCCAGCGCCGCCACGGCCGCCACCGCGCGGTCGAACAGGGCCAATTGCTGAGGGAACATGTCCCGAAACAGGCCGGAAATGCGCAGGGTGACATCCACCCGCGGGCGGCCCAGCACGCCCGCCGGCAGCACCTCCATCCCCGTCACCCGGCCCGACGCCCCCTCCCAGCAGGGCCGCACGCCGAGCAATGCCAGGGCCAGCGCCAGTTCCTCCCCGCCCGTGCGCAGCGTCGGACTGCCCCAGCAATCCACAACCAGCCGCGTCGGCCAGTCGCCCTGATCCTGCAGATGCCGGGTCAGGACCGCATCCGCCGCCTTCCAGCCCAGGGCCCAGGCCGTCGGCGTGGGCACGGCGCGCGGGTCCAACGCGAACAGGTTGCGCCCGCTGGGCAGTGTGTCGGCCCGGCCGCGCGACGGCGACCCGCCCGGCCCCGGCCGCACGAAGCGCCCATCCAATCCCGCCAGCAGCGCCGCGATCTCCGCCCCGGCACTGGCGGCGATGCGCGGTGCGATCCGTTCGCGCAGCCCGGCCAGGATGCCAGGCACACGGCTCCAGCCGGGATATGGTGGGACAGTGCCGTCCAGCAATGCTGCCGCCAGCCTGTCCAATGCCGCCCGTACCCGGCCGCAGGTCGGGGGCACACCCTCCACCCAGGCGCCCAACGCTGCTGGGATCGACCCAGTCCAAACTGTCTCCGGCGGGACCGACATCAATGCCCCGACATCGTCGGTCAAGTGGATGTCCAACGCCAGAGCCGGTGGCAGGGCGGCATCGGCCCCCTCCCCCCGCCCGCGCGTAAATCGGGCAATTGCCGCCAGCAACCGCGCCTCGCCCTTGGCCTCCTGCCGCCGGCCGAACACATGCAGCCCGTCACCGATCTGCATATCCTTGATATCGCAGAGATGTGCATCCAGGCGGGTCAGCATGGCATCGGGATCGGCATCGGGTGTGAAGCCCAGATCGGCCGCCAGACCTGTTGCCCAGGCCAGTTCCAGGATGCGGTCGCGCAAGGGCGGCAGGCGGCGCGGGGCCAGGCTGGCGGCCTGGGCGAACTCGTCCAGCGCCTGTTCCAGGGCCGCCAGATCGCCATGCAGCCCGGCCGGCATCGGCGGTGGCGGCAGATGACCGACCAGCACCGCACCCAGGCGGCGGCGGGCCTGCACGCCCTCACCCGGATTATTCAGCACGAACGGGTAGAGACAGGGCACCGGCCCCAGTGCCACCTCCGGCCAGCAATCGGCCGACAGCGCCACCGCCTTGCCCGGCAGCCATTCCAGCGTGCCATGCGCCCCCACCTGCACCATGGCATGGATGCCGATGCGGTGACGCAGCCACAGATGAAACGCCAGATAGCCATGGCTGGGCGGGGTATCGGGTGCGTGATGCTGGCTGCTGGACAGGGGCCCATGCCCACGCGAGGGCTGTACCGCCACCAGCACCTTGCCGCAGCGGATGACAGGGAACCGGAATTCGTCCCCAACGAATAACGGGTCCCGATCCTCCCCGCCCCGTTCACCGCTGATCCGGTCGCGCGCACCATTGCCCGCCAAGGCGCGATAATCATCCAGCGACAGCGCGGCCCCGTCTGGCAGCGGGCCGGCCAGCATCGCCATCATCCCGTCCGGCGCTTGTGTTGCGTCGTATCCCGCTTCCCCCAGCGCCGCCAGGATGGCGTGCACGCTGGCTGGCGTATCCAGCCCCACCGCATAGCCCACACCACCCCGTCCCGGATAGTTGGACAAGACAAGCGCCAGCCGCCGTGCCGCCCGCGGCGTGCGGGCCAACCGGGCCCACGCCGCTGCCCGGTCGGCCAGAGCATCGATCCGGTCGGGCAGCGGCCGGCTGACCACCGGTGCATATTGAAGATCGGGATCGTACAATGCCTCGGCCTTGAAGGCGACGGCCGGGCCAGGGCAACGCCCGTCCATCTCCGGCAGCACGATATTCATCGCCATGTCCGCCGGCCCC
This sequence comes from Niveispirillum sp. GW835-FHT14G11, assembly GCF_058793615.1. Lineage (NCBI taxonomy): Bacteria > Pseudomonadati > Pseudomonadota > Alphaproteobacteria > Rhodospirillales > Azospirillaceae > Niveispirillum > Niveispirillum sp. GW835-FHT14G11. The sequence continues at coordinate 260,742 of NZ_JBXAFZ010000011.1, read as the reverse complement.
AACCCGGCCACCCCCGCCCGCCATGCGGCCTGGGTCCCGATGGACAGGACCATCTGCAGAACGGGCACATCGGCTGCATCCAGGGGGGAGGCATCGGCGCCGGTTGCGATGGCGGAAAATCCGGTGGCGTTCAACACGACGACCGGCCGCAACCGCGCCAGTTCGCCGGCCAGCCAAGAGCCCGCCGCCGCATCCTTCAGGCTGGTCGCATGGAACAGGTGCGGCGCCAAACCGCGCGCGGCCAGCGCATCGGCCATGGCATGCATGGGCTCCACATCGCCGGCCTGCAGGTGGGAGCGGTAGAAGACCAGCGCCACGGGCGGCGCCTCCGCTGCCACCGCCCCCGACCATCCCATGTAGCGGCCGAAGCGGGGCAGTGGCGCCGCCGGCCGCCACTCGGCGTCATGCCCCGTCAGGCTGGCGGCAAAGGCCAGCATATGGGCGGCATTGTCGATGCCGCCCTCGCGGAAATAAGACCAGAGCTGACGCGCGGCCGACAGCGCCACGGTACCGGCCGCGTCCAGCGCTGCATCGGCCGCATCCTCCCCCGGCAGGGCCGCCAGCATGACCCCTTGCCGGCGGCAGGTCTGGGCCAGCCGTTCCAGGCCATAGCGCCAGTATCCCGCCCCGCCATTCAGCCGCAGGATCACAAGCTTCGACCCGGTCACTACCTTTTCCAGATAGAGATCGACCGACAGTGGATGGCCCAGCCGCGACAGGCTGGCCAGCCGCAGGTCGGGCAGCCGGTGGCGCTCCCGCCGCCACGCGGCGGCGGCCAGGGCCAGATCGCTGCTGGAAAAGGACAGCAGCACCAGGGTGGCCGGGCTCTGTTCCAGATCCTCGGCCGCCGGCGGTGCCGCCAGATCGACCTCACGGGTCGGCAGCAGGTGCATGGCTCAGCCGGCCAGGGCCGCTGCCACCGCCCCCTGGTCGATGCCATGCTCGGCGATCACCACCAGCCGCGACCGCTTCTCCTCCCCCGGACGCCACAGCCGGTCGAAGCCGGCCTGCACCCGGCCGCCCACGCCCTGGACCAGCAGGCGCATGGGCTTGCCGGGCACCTCGACAAAACCCTTTAGGCGCAGGATACCAAAGCGATCGGCCACAGCGCTCAGCCGCTCCGCCAGCACCACCGGATCGGACTGCGGCCCCAGATCGACGCTGAAGCTGGTGAAATCCTCATGATCATGGTCATCCTCGCCATCATGATGGCTGGGACGGTTGGCCAGATCGTCCTCCGCCGCCGCACCCACGCCCAGCAGCACGCGCGGGTCGATGCGGCCTTCTGTTGCGTGTAGGATGCGGCCGCGCGGCGCCTCCGCCCGGACCAGGGCGTCGATTGCCGGCAGGGTTTCCGGGGCCACCAGATCGGTCTTCGACACCACGATCAGGTCGGCGCACAGCAACTGGCCCTCGAATACCTCCATCACCGGCGTGTCGTGATCGACGATGCCGGCGGCATCGCGCTGCGCGTCCAGGGTGGCGGGATCGGGCGCGAAGCGGCCGGCGGCCACAGCATCGGCATCCACCACGGCGACGACGCCATCCACCGTCACGCGGGTGCGCAAATCGGGCCAGTTGAAGGCCCGGACCAGCGGCTTGGGCAGGGCCAAGCCGCTAGTTTCGATGATGATATGATCGGGCGGAAGCGGGCGGGCCAGCAGCTTCTCGATGGCCGGCACGAAATCATCGGCCACGGTGCAGCACAGGCAGCCATTGGCCAGCTCGATGATGTCATCCTCCGCGCAGGCCGCCACCCCGCAACCACGCAGGACGGCGCCATCCACGCCGACATCGCCGAATTCATTGATGATCAGGGCCAGTCGGCGCCCCTCGGCATTCTCCAGCAGATGGCGGATCAGCGTGGTCTTGCCGGCGCCCAGGAAGCCGGTGACGATGGTGGCCGGCACCTTGCCGGCCGGTTGGGTATGCGACATGCGAATATCTCCTCAGGCCCGCCACCCCGGCGGGTTGGATTGCATCACAGGCGTCGGCAGGTCTCCTGGCTCGCGGGTCATGGCGCCCCGCCCGGCCTTCCCGGTCCCAATGACGGGGCCAGTGGCATGGGTGGACGAAGCGCATCGCCGCCTACAGTTGCGGGGTCAGCTGCGGCATCAGGCTGTAACACCTTGAACCGCATTCCCTATTCTCCCCGGCTTTGGCGACCGGGGCACCGTCGCGGGCCGGATCGTGCCCGGCCTGATCCTGGGAAGCAACAGGGAAAGCGATAGGGGCAGGCCGTGACGCCTGATCGGGGACGCATCCAGGTTCAGGCGAAGAAGCGCTTCGCCTGTTGGGGCGAGGGCACCAGGCACAGCTCCCGCTTGCCGAACAGGCGGTAACGGTTGTCGGCCAGACGATCATACAGCCAGTCGGTCAACACCACGGGCAGCAGCTCGAAGGCCCGTGTCCAGGACCAGGGGGCCCGCAGCCGCCGCGCCAGCCGGAAGGCCGCACGCGACCGCAACAATGCCTCCCCTGCCTCGATATAGACGAAGCTGTTGGTCAGGTGCGGCATGCCGATGGCGGCCAGCACGGCCCTGCCTGCCACCGACTGCACGGCGGCGAACTGGATTTCATGGTCGGCTTCCGTCGCCAGGATGAAGCGTACCGACCCGTTGCACAGGTTGCACACCCCGTCGAACAGGCAGGTCGGCCCCCGCAATAGCCGTTCCAGGACGACTGGATCGGTCCCGATATTCCCCGTGCTCATCGCAACCCCATCCTGTCCAGCTTCTTCAGCAACCCCACGCGCGACAGGCCCAGCAGGCGGGCGGCATGGGTATGGTTATGGCCCGTCTCCGCCAGCGCCTGAATGATCATACGGCGTTCCAGGGCAGCCACCTCCTGGTCCAGTGTGCGCCGGCCGGCGGGCGGTGCGTCGGTGGCCGGAAGCGTCCCCTCCTCCCCCGCCGCAAAGGCCAGATCGACCGCATCAAGCAGCCTATCGCCGCCATCCCCCGGCCCGGCCAGGGTCGCGGCACATTCCACCAGGGCGCGGAGTTCGCGCACATTGCCGCGCCATTCCCGGCCCGACAGCCAATCCAGCGCGTCGGGGGTAAAGCGGGCCGGACCGCCCGATGCGCGGCGCAGGAACAGGGTAGCCAGCACCGGTACATCCTCCGGCCGTTCCGCCAGTGGCGGGGTCCGCAGCACCATGCCGCGCAACCGGTAATACAGATCCTCATGGAACCACCCCTCCCTCACCATCGCCTCCAGGTCGCGGTGGGTGGCGGCGACGACGCGGGTATCGGCCTTGCGCACCTCCCGCCCGCCCACGGGCTGATAGGTGCCTTCCTGAAGGAAACGCAGCAGCTTCACCTGCATGGGGGCCGGCATCTCCCCCACCTCGTCCAGGAACAGGGTGCCGCGATGGGCCGTCTCCACCAGGCCGGGCCGGTCGGCATGGGCACCGGTGAAGCTGCCTTTCAGATGGCCGAACAGCTCGGTTTCCAGCAGTTCGGCGGGGATGGCGCCGCAATGGACGGGGACGAAGGGATGGTCGCGGCGCGGCCCGCCCTGGTGCAGGGCGCGGGCCACCAGTTCCTTGCCGGTACCGCTGGGCCCCAGCACCAGCACCGGCACCTGCGTCGGCGCGATGCGGCGCACCAGGTCGCGCAACCTGGCCAGCGACGCGCTGCTGCCCACGATGCCCAGATCATCCGCACTGCCCGCCGCATCGCGCAGGCGCCGCAGCTCCGCCGCCAGCCGTCCGCGCTCCAGCCCGCGTTCCACCACCACGCGCAGCAGGTCGGGGTCCAGTGGCTTGCCCAGAAAGTCCCAGGCACCCCGCTCCACGGCCTTCAGGGCCAGCGCGTGGTCGGCATGGCCGGTGATCACCACCACCGGGGCCGGCGCAAAACTGGAGATCAGTTCCAGTCCCGCCACCGGATCGTGATGGGGCGGCATGGACAGGTCCAGCAGGACAAGGTCGGCCGGCTGCGTGCGGAACGCCGCTTGCGCCGTCGCCCCGTCGCCGGCCACCGCCACCGCGTGCCCGAAACCGCACAGCCAGGCCGCACCCAGGCGCTGGAAGGCCGGTTCATCATCCACCAGCAGGATGCGCGCCTGTGTCATGTCCGGTCCTCCACCACGTCTGGAAATGTCAGGCACAGGCAGGTGGACCAGCCCGGCCGCGGTACCAGCGCTGCCGTCCCATCATGCGCTTCCATGATGCGGGCCACGATGGCCAGGCCCAGACCCGTCCCGCCCGGCCGGCGCGACACGAAGGGCTGGAACAGCCGGTCACTGATCTCCGCCGGCACGCCCGGACCATCATCGCAGACCATGACCTGCACTCCCCCCGCCGCCCGTTCCGCGATCACCGCCAGGCGTGTACCATGGGCGGCGGCATTCTCGATCAGATTGACCAGCGCCTGGCGCAGCCGGCGCGGATCGGCGCGGATGGTCAGGGCCGGGTCGATCGCCCGCTCCACGTTCAAACCGGGCAGCCCCGACAGGGCCAGCTCCACGGCGTCGGCCAGCGGCGTGTCGCACAGATCCAGCCGTGCCGTGCCGGCATAATCCAGCATGTCGCGCACCAGCATCTCCATGCGCCCCACCTGCTCCGCGATCTCCGCCCGCACATCGGGTGCGGTGCCGGCCGCGGCCATGGTGATGATGTTCAGCGGGTTGCGCAGGTCATGGGCCACGGTGGCCGCCAGTTGGCCCAGTTCCACCAGCCGCGCCTCCTGCTGGCGCTGCCGTTCCGCCCTGGCCAGGGCTTCGGCATGATCCAGCCGGCCGGCCGCCTCCGCCAGGCAGCCCGCGAACAGGCCGGCGGCATGGCGGGGGCCGGGCGGGGCGTCGTCCCATCCGGCCAGATCACAGCGCCAGCCGGCTTCATCGCGCGACAGCACCAGAGCCGGGACCGGCCCCGCCGCGTCCTGCCGAACATCGACCGGCAGCCCCAGCCGCCCGCCGATCAGGGCGGCGGCACGGTCCAGCAGTCCCGGCCAATCCGGGGGCTTGGTCAGCGCTTGCCGCCATTGGTCCAGATCGCCGGCCCGCACCTCCCCACCGGGAAAGACCAGCCGGTCGGCCAGCCGGCGCAACGGCGTCATGGCGGCCACCCCGGCCACCGTCATCAGCAGCATCAGCAGCCAAATCTCCACAAAACCCACCGCCAGGATGCCCCGCATACCACCTGCCATGGCCGGTAGAATGCCCACCAACGTCCCGCTCGCCGCCAGCAGCCCCATCAGCAGCAGCCAGACCAGCGTCCGCCGCGGCCCATGACCGTACCGACCGAATGGAACTGTCGGGTCTGGCCCAGATCGACACGCGGCCGGGACCACTGGCCTGGCTGCTGTGTGCCGTGCTAGGCCTGCCGGCACCGGGCCGCGATGTGCCCGTCACCATCATCTTTGAAGCCACGGCAGAGGGGGAGCGCTGGGAACGCCGCTTCGCCGGCCGGCGCTATGCCAGCACGCTGACCGCGGGCAAGGGCCGCGACGCCGGCCTGCTGGTGGAACGCATGGGCATGATCGCCAACATCTTCCAGGTGACTGCCGCCCAGGACGCGCTGTACCTGACCCTGGTGCGCTGCCGTTCCCTGGGTGTGCCTATGCCCGGCTGGCTGGCCCCGCGCTGCCCGGCGGTGGAACGGCAGGTGGATGGCGCCTTCATGTTCGACATCCCCATCGACCTGCCCTGGCTGGGCCGGCTGATCCATTACCGTGGACGGGTGGAATAGTGCACTGCGTCTTCACGGATGGATTTCCGGCAGCGCCCGGCCGCCGGCCATCACCGGCTTCGCCTCGATCAGGATAAAGGCGATGCGGCAGACCTGGGTTGGCGACGGGTTGCGCCACAGATGGTTGGTGGCCCGCTGCACCACAATGTCGCCGGTCGCCAGTGGCGTCACCGATCCGTCATCCAGTTCCAGCTCCAGCTCACCCGACAGCACGATGCCGTAATCTATGGAATAGGAACGGTGAAGGGGTGATGCCTTGCCCGGCAGCATGTCCACAATACGGATCACCGACCCGCCCGGCAGCGTCTTGCCGGCCGGCAGCATGCCGTCGCTGCCATCGTTCAGATCGACCGGCACGGTCGGCGTGGCCCAGACCAGTTGGAAGGCCGCATCGCCGCTATCGATCAGGGTGGGGATCAGCGTATCGACGGCACGGATGACCGACATTCCATCATCATTGTGACCGGTGACAATGCGGCGGAAGGGCTGGGTCATGCAGTGCTCCGGGGACGCAGGAACAGGATAAGGGCAATGCCGGCCACCAGCAGGGCGGCGGCACCGATCAGAGGCAGCGTGTCGATTACCGCGCCCATGCGCAGGGCCAGGGCGGGCACCACCAGGGCCGACAGGAATTGGCCGATGGCGAAGCTGGACTGCCAAAGGCCCGTCCCCCTGCCCCGTACTTCGAACGCCAGGGCCGACATGGTCCAGGTCAAAAGCGTGGGCAGCAGCAGGCCGGCGGCAATCTGGCCCATGAAGGCCGCCGCAATGAACCAGCCTTCATCGGGCGCCTGACCCATGGCGATGAAGGATGCGGCCATCAGGGCGAACTCACCAGCCAGCAGCAGGCGCACATCCCGTTTGGCCAGGCCCCAGAAGATCAGGCTGCCCAGCGGCGTGCCGATGCTGGCCAATGCCGACAGCAGGCCGATGCGGCCGGGATCGGTGACGCCGAAACCGGGCAGCACCGTGCCGACATTGATCTGGATCGTATAGAACAGGATGGCCGCCAGAACCGTCGCCCCGCAGGTCAGCGCCATGTGCCGCCCCGGCAGCAGCGACCAGGCCGGCATCTGGCGTTGCGTCAGCACCGGTTCGCGCACCAGCAGCAGCACCGCCAAAGCCATGGGCCAGGACAGCCCATAGATCAGGAACGGTGTCTGCCAACCCTGCCGCCCCAGCAACCCGCCCAGCGCCAGGAACAGTAGGGCGGAGACCGAGGCCACCGCCGTTTGCGACGACAGCCAGCGTTCGCGTGTCCTGCCCTCGAACAGATCGCCGATCAGCGTGGTGCTGAGCGTCATGATCAGTGCCTCGCAGATCCCGACCAGCACGCGGCTGACCAGGATCTGGTGCAGGTCCTCCAGCACCATGGGCGCCATGCCGGCCAGCCCATAGGCCAGCATGGCAATGATCAGCAGCCGGCGCCGCCCAAACCGGTCACCCAGCATGCCGGCCACGGGAGAAAACAGGGCGATGCAGAGGCCCGGCAGGGTCAACAGCACCGGCACCAGGAATTCCACACCCGGCACATGGGCAAAGGCCGTCATCAACTGCGGTGCCACCGGCACCAGCAGCAATATGCCCATCACGGCCGAGGTGCAGGGCAACAGCAGTGCCAACCCCTGCGCAATTCCCGCCTTGGCTTGCCCGTTCACCGTCATCCCCATCAGAAGCTCACCGAACCGCGCAGCCCATAGGTGCGGGGCGGGCGCAGGCCGTTATAGACGACGTTCAGGATGGGACGGGTGAAGGAGGTGGAGTAGATGTCCTTGTCCGTGATGTTGTTGACATAGCCCGTCAAGGACCAGCCCTGTCCCGGTGCTTCCAGCGTCAGCCAGGCGTCCGAGGTCATGTAGCCGTCCTGATGCTGTTCGGGGCGATAATCGATGGACAGGAACCGGCCGCTTTCGATGCGGCTGCGCGCACCCAGGATCAGGTCGAGATCGGCCGACAGTTCGAACGTGTGGCTGTAGCTGAGGTTCAACGACCATTTCGGGGCGTTCACCGCCGCCTTGCCCGAACAATCGATGGTGAACAGCCGGGCCGGTGCGGCCACCGGCAGGGAACTGTTGGGCGTGACGGCACAGCCGCTGGGCAGGGGCGTGCCGCCGGCCGAAATGGCGGTATAGACGAAGCTGTTATATTTGCTGTCCATATATTGCAGGTTGATACCGATCTCGTCGTTCCGCGTGGCCAGGAACTGCGCCTCCACCTCCATGCCATACATCCGGGCCTGGCCGACATTGGCGGTCACCGCCGCCTGGCCATAGACACCGGGTCCCACCTCGATGGGGCCGATATAGCCGATCTGCTGGTCCTGATAGTCCCACCAGAAGGCTTCGGCATTCAGTTGCAGGCGGTTATCCAGGAAACGGTTCTTGGATCCAACCGTATAGGCGGTCAGTTTTTCCGGATCGAAGCTGTTCTTGCCGACGGCCGGATAGAAACCGCCCGCCTTGAACCCGGTGGCGACATTGGCATAGAGCAGCGATTGCGGCCCGGCATCGAACTCGATCCCGCCCTTCCAGGTGACGCTGTTGAAATTCTCGTCGCCCGTGGCGGTGACGAAGGGCGGATTGGGGTTGCTGACGCTGCTTTGGCGAACGGGCGTGGTCTGCTGCTTGTTTTCATGCGTGTAACGGACACCGGCCACAAGACGCAGTCCGTCGGCCACATCATAGGTTCCCTGGCCGAACACCGCCTTGCTGACCGTTTCCTGGTGCGGCATGAAGGTGGTGGTGGACAGCCCGCCCTGGAAGAAGCTGTTCAGCGCATCCACCTTGTCCCGGAACCAGAAGCCGCCCACGACATATCGGAAGGCATTGTCCTCCGCCGAGGCGAAGCGTACCTCGACCGAGCTTTGCTTCGACACTTCCTGCACCGTTCCCTGGAAGCCGACGCTGTAGAAAACGAAGTCCGGCCGGCTGTCACGATAGGCGGGCAGCACGGTCAGCGTGCCGGCATCGAACTGGTAATCCAGCGTCGCCGTCACCCCCCAGAAAGTGCTGTCATTGAAGCCGTCATCCTTGGGCGGCACCACCAGCCCGGAATTGATCAGGCCGGGGAACCGCAGACGCAGTTCGCTGATGCTTGTGGCCTCCGACCCGCCGATCCGGTCGCCCACGGCCGGCGCCGTCGGGGTCAGGCTGCCGGGCACCAGCACGCCGCCCACACCCTTGCCGCCCTGGTGGAAATAATCGCCCGACAGAAGCAGGCTGAGCCGGTCATCCGGCTCCCACAGCAGCGAGGCGCGGGCCGCCTGCCCCTCTTCATCGTCATAGCCGTCGGACAGGTAACCATCACGGTCCACCACCTGGCCGGCCACACGCAGGCTGAGCGTGTCGCTGATCGGGGCGTTGATCATGCCCGTAGCCTTGCGCAGATTGTAATTGCTGATCTCCAGCCCGGCCTCGCCGCCCGTGCTGGCATTGTCGGGGCGATTAGGGATGACATTCACCGCACCGCCGGTGGCGTTGCGGCCATACAGCGTGCCCTGCGGTCCCTTCACCACCTCCACCCGCGCCAGATCGAAGAAGGTGCCGACCGGTGCCGTCGGCCGGCCGATATAGACGCCGCCATAATTGAAGGCGATGGCATTTTCGGAGAAGGAGTTGGGGCCCAGCGTACCCACACCGCGCAGGTAGAAACCGGTATTGGACCCGCCGCCCGGCTGTACCACCAGCGCCGGCACCAGCTTGGTCAGGCCTGCCGTGTCGGTGACACCGGCGGTGACCAGATCGTCGGCGGATATCGCCGACACCGCGACCGCCACCTTCTGCAAATTCTCCGACCGGCGCTGGGCAGTGACGACGATCTCCTCCAGCACGCCCGGATCGGCACTCTGGGCACTGGCCGCGACGGCCGACAGCAGGGCCGTGGTCAACAGCAAGGTGGCGCGCATTTTCATTTTCCTCCCTGGGGTTTTTTAAGAGTCCCGGAAGGCAGGCGGACGGGTTCAGCGCCGCCCTTGCCAAGGCAGCCTGTCATTTTGATGGATATGGAAGCGCAAGCGGCTCCCTGCCGGCCATGGCCGACACCCTCCCCGATCGCCGGCCTCTGGACCGGTCAAATTTTCTTTGCTGATAAAACCATAACAGTCGCGAATGCATCGGCGAAATCGTATTTCACGATCTGACCTATCGCCCTGGCCAATAGTTCAGGCGGCATCCTGTTCGACGGCCATGCGGCGCATCAGGCCGCGGAACCAGACCAAGGCCGGGTCACGCTGGAAATGCCGATGCCATTGCACCATTTCGGTCAGGATGGGGAATTCGATCGGCAGCGGCAGAATGCGCAAGGGCAGCCTGTCCACATACAGCCTGGCCAGACGCTCATGCATGGTGGCCAGCAGGTCGGTGCCGACCAGCATGGCGGGCACAGTGGTGAAATCGGCCACGAACAGCTCGGCATTGCGGCTGTAACCAAACCGGTCCAGGAACCATTGATCGAAGCTGGGTGCGCGCTTCATGCCGAACCGCACCAGCACATGGCCCATCTGCATATACTGGTCGAAGCTGATCGTATCGCCCAGCCTGCTATTGTCCTTCCAGGTAACGACGACATGGGTGTCGGTGAACAGCATCTCCTTGGGATGGTCGGGATGGGTGAAATTGTCGGGCGTGACCAGGAAATCCACCTGCCCGCGCGACAGCCGCTCCAGCACCAGATCGTCCATGCCGTCGATCTCCACCTTGATGCCGGGCGCCAGCCGCCTCGCCTCGCGGATGACGCGGGCCAGCAGCACCTCCGTCACATAATCGGACGCGTGCATGCGGATGGTACGGGTGGCGGTGGCGGGGTCGAAGCTGGGCTTGGTCTCGATCGTCGACTGAATCTGCATCAGGATGTCGCGCACGGGGGCGGCCAGGCTTTCCGCCAGCGGCGTGGGCACCATCGACCGGCCGATCTGGGCAAGGATGTCGTCATCGAAAAACTCGCGCAGCCGCGCCAGATTGCCGCTGACGGCCGACTGGCTGAGGTTCAGCCGGTGGGCGGCGCGCGACACGCTGCGTTCCTCCAGCAGCACATCCAGCACCACCAGCAGGTTCAGGTCCAGTTTCTGGAACCGCATCATCTTCCTCCCCATCTATCGGTCAGGCCGATAGTTAGTCTCCATAAATACGACTTCGACGATTGGTGTCGAGCCCTTAACGTGCCGGCATCGAAATGGACCGGTCTGAGGGCCACATGCATATCCTGATCACCGGTGCCGACGGGTTTGTCGGCCGTCACCTTGTTCGCCGTCTGCTGGCCGGCGGTGTCCTGGCCTTTGACCGGCTGACCCTGGTCGATCAACGCTTCACCGAACCCACCAGCGATCCGCGCGTGCGGCAGGTGGCGGGCAGTATCGCCGATGCCGGCCTCTGGGCCGGGTTATTGGATGGCGGTGCGGATTTTGTCTTCCATCTGGCCAGCATTCCCGGCGGGCTGGCGGAGCGGGAGTTCCATCTGGGCCTGTCGGTCAACCTGCTGGGCACGATCGGCCTGCTTGAGGCACTGCGGCTTCAGGCCACTCCCGCCCGGCTGGTCTTCGCCAGCAGCGTCGCCGTCTATGGCGATCCGTTGCCCGATCTTGTGGATGACGACACGTCCACCGCCCCCACCCTGTCCTATGGCGCACAGAAACTGGCGGCGGAAGTGCTGGTGACGGATTACAGCCGGCGCGGCTTCATCGATGGGCACAGCCTGCGCCTGCCCGGCATCGTCGCCCGCCCGCCGGCACCGTCGGGACTGATATCCGCCTTCATGAGCGATGTGATGTGGGCAGCGGCAGAAGGGCAGCCGGTGCGGGTGCCGGTGTCCGTCAATGCCGTCTGCTGGTGGATGTCGGCAGCGTGCTGTGTGGACAATCTGCTGCACGCGGCCGGTTTGAAGGCCGACAGGCGGGTCTGGCTGCCACCCGTGTTGCGCCTGACCATGGGCGAACTGGTGGCAGCGCTGGAACGCCGCTTCGGCGCCGTGGACATCGCCTATGAACCCGATGCCATGGTGGAGGCACGGTTTGGCCGGCAGCCGCCCGTGCGGGCTGACCGCGCGCTGGCGGCCGGCTTCCGCCATGATGGCGATATCGGCCGGCTGATCACGGCGTCTCTGGGGCTTTAATCCGCCAAGATCGCCACGGCCCGCGTCCACCCCGCCGATGCGGCACGGACCTTCACCGGGAAACAGGCGACGGTGAAGCCCGCGGGCGGCAGCGTCTCCAGATTGGCCAGCTTTTCCATGTGGCAATAGCCCACTTGCCTGCCGACATAATGTCCTTCCCAGATCAGGGAGGCGTCGCCCGTCTCCTTGAACTTGGCGGCGGTGAAGGGGAATGGCGCATCCCAGCTCCAGCCATCGATGCCGGTGACGCGCACCCCCCGTTCGACCAGATACAAGGTCGCTTCACGCCCCATGCCACAGCCCTTGGAGAGAAACTGGGGCGTGCCATAGGCGGCACCGGCGGCGGTGTTGACCAGCACGATATCCAGGGGCTGAAGCACATGGCCGATGCGGGCCAGTTCGGCCTCAACCTCGGCCGCCGTCACCACATGCCCATCGGGCAAGTGGCGGAAATCCAGCTTCACGCCGGGGCGGAAGCACCAGTCCAGCGGCACCTCATCAATGGTAATGGCGCGTTTGCCGCCATCCATCGTGGAATGGTAATGCCAGGGCGCGTCCATGTGGGTGCCGTTATGGGTGGAAATTTCCACCCACTCCGCCGCCGGTCCTTCGCCATCGGGAAGCTGTTCGGCCTTCAGGCCGGGGAACATCCGGCAATATTCCTCCGCCCCTTCCTGATGGCTGGCATAGCGGATCTTGGGACGCATGAAGGGCGGATCGGCCGGGACGTCATTTTCCAGATGGACGGACAGGTCGATGATGCGGGGCATTGGATCACCTCGGTTGGATAATGGCGACGCGCAGGCAGGAACCGGGGCGCATCTGGCAGGACAGGCGGATGGCGGGATCGGCAATGTCGAGCTGGCGGCGCAAGGCAGCCTCCGCTGGCCCCATCGGGCCGGGATCACCATCCAGCACAGCCACGCGGCAAGTGCCGCAGATACAGCAACCGCCGCACAGGGCCGTGATCGCGTCACGGCCCTGTGCGGCGATGGCCTGCATCAGGGACTGGCCGGGAGCGACGGGGATGTCCCGCGCCTCCCCGACCAGCTGCAGCATGACACTCACGCCGCCCGCCCGCCCAGCGTGTCGGCGAACCAGTCGGCGATATAGTCGCGGCCGAACGACATGTTGTCGGCCCCGACATGTTCCACCCCACCCTCACGGTCGGTGAAGATCTTCAGCTCACGCTTGGGCGAATTGACCAGTTGCTCATAGGTCTGGTGGGCATAATCGACGGAGATCTGCCGGTCCTTGGCACCATGGGTGACCAGGAAGGGCACCTTGATCCTATCCAGCACACCGTTCAGATGCATGCCGTCGGCCTTGGCGAAGAAGTCATCCATATCCTTGGCGCCGAACACCCAGCGGACATGGCCCCAGTAATGGGGCACCGGGTTCTCCCCTTCCCGCTTCAGACGCTTTTGCTGCACTTCACGCCAATCATGGTTGGCGCCCCAGACGGCTCCCGACGCAAAGCGCGGTTCGAACGCCACCGCGCGCGGCGTGAAGTAACCACCCAGCGAAATGCCGACCATGCCGATACGGTCGGCGATCACGTCCGGACGGGTCGCCAGATCATCGAACACCGGCGTGGCCCAGCGCTCCGTCTCATGCGTGGCATAGAGATGGTTGGCGCGCAGTGCCTCGCCCGTGCCCGGCTGGTCGATGCAGAGCGTGGAAATACCGCGCCTGGCCAGGGCGTGCGGCAGCCAGGACCAGAACAGCAGTTCCTTGCAACTGTCCAACCCGTTCACATACAGGACGCAGGGCGCCGGCCCCTCCCCCCCCTCGGCCTTGGTGAACAGGCCGGGGATAAAACTGTCGCCGAAGGGGATTTCCACGCGTGTGCAGTTCTCGCGCGCCAGCGCGACGCCCTTGCGGAAGGCGACCTGACCCTTGGTGAATGTCTCCTCCCGCCCCGGATGGCCATGGCCCTGCATGCGCTCGGCCGTGATGTAATAGAGCGAGGCGCGCTGCAGCTTGGCCCCGGCGGACAGGGCGCGGCCACGCGCCTCATCCTCCGCCGCCAGCCCCACCAGCTTGTCGCCCATGGCAACCCATTGCGCCAGGAAGGCGCCGGTACCGGCATCCTCCCCCCGCGCCGCCGCATCCAGCAGCGGGCGGCACATATCCTCGATCTCGCCGACCCGCGCACCGCTTTCGATGGCGATGTTGACCGACAGGTTCCAGATGTAATTGTTGGGGAAATATTGGAACAACGCCATGGGTCAAACCTCCGCCGCCTGGAACAGGCCGGCATCGGGGGCGGGATGCGGCATGGTCTGCGGGCCGCCGCTGCCGGCCCCCCACTGATCCATGATTTCGGGGCTGGGCACATGCACGCCGGCCACCCAGGTCGCCTCGTCCACCCGCTCCAGTTCAGCGGTATATTCCACGGCGAAGCCGGCCGGCGTGGTGAAATAGCTGAAGGTATTGTTGCCGGCCGTGTGGCGGCCAGGGCCCCAGCGCAGTTCCACCTCCGCACGCTTCAGCTTGCCCACACCGCGCATCATCGCGTCCATGTCGGCCATGTCATAGGCGACATGGTTCAGGCAGGGCGGGCCCGGCAGGATGGCGATCCGGTGGTGCCATTCGTTGCAGCGCAGGAAACACATGAAATCGCCCAGCCAGTCCGACACCCGGAAGCCCAGGACATTCACGAAGAAGTCCACAGTGCCCTTGTGATCGGGCGAATGCAGGACGACATGGCTGATCTTTTCCGGCAGCGCCTCCTTCGCGGCCACCGCGCGCGAGGGGCCGCGTTCGACGCCGGCGGAGATTTCGAAGCTCAAGCCGTCCTTGCCGAAGAAGCGGAAGCCATAGCCGCCGCCGAACCCGGTCAGGTCCCTTGGTGCAAAGATCACGCGGCAGCCGGCGGCCACTACCTTGTCATGCAGCTCATCCACATCGGCGTTCGTCTCTGCCGCCAGGGCGATCACGTCAATGCGCTTGGTATCGGACGCACGCAGGCGGACGACGTACAGTTCCGGCGAGCCCTCCGCCGCCAGATAGATCAGGCCATCCTTGGAAGCGACCTCGCGCAGGCCCCATTTGTTGCGGTAGAAGGCGCGTTCGGCCTCCAGGTCGGGCACGGCATAGCCGACATAGCGGATATCGGTAACGCGGGTCATGGTCTTCTCCTTAAAGCGGTTGAGCCAGGGCGGCCATGGTGGCGTTCATCAGGTGGGGATGTTCCTCGCTATGGACGCCGCTCTGTTCGATCTCGCCCAGGCGGACGGAATTGTTGACGACCAAGGCTGCCCGGTCGAACCGGCGCGCCATGAAGCCCTCAAGGGCGGCCGACAGGTCAGTGGCCGTGGCCAGCTCCTCGCCCAACACCACTGCATCCTCCATGGCCATGCCGGCGCCGCTGGCCAGATGCGGGGTGGTGGCGTGTGCGGCGTCGCCGATCAGAACGGTGCGGCCCGTATGCCAGGGGCCGGGCAGCAGCAGCGCCTCCAGCGGCCGGAAATTGATGATGCTCTGTTCCGTGATCTGGTCACGCACGAAGGCGATGGCGCCACCGAACCCGGCCAGCCGCTGGCGCAGCAGGTCGGGCAACTCGGCTTCCGCGTGCCGGGTGTTGGGCGCAATGCTCTCCAGCGCGAACAGATACATCTTGTCGGCGGCGCACGGGTTCACACCGGCCTTGATTGGCGCACCCAGATACATCTCCACCCCCGTCACGTTCGGCGGACGGGGCACGGTGATGCGCCAGCAGGCCTGGCCCGTGAAACGCGGTCGGGGGGCGTGGGGGAACAACAGGGTGCGCATGCGGGAATGGATGCCGTCGGCCCCGATCACGAGATCGTACCGGCCATGCCGCCCGTCGCTGAACTGCACGTCGGCGCCATCGGCATCCTCCGCCAGACTTTCCACCGTGACGCCCAGGCGGATATCGGATGCGGCGGCGCGGGTACGGCTGGCCAGCATCTCATGCAAGATGGGCCGCATGATGCCGCCACCGGCCGGCAGGTCGGCCGCCAAGGGTGGGGTCGCGATCTCCCCGATCGGGTGGCCGTGGGGCGTGAACAGGCGGGTGTCTGACGCGCAATAGCCGTGGTGGCGGAAATCCTCCAGGATGCCCAGCCGCTGAAAGGCGCGCAGGGTGGGACCGGTGATGGAGATGCCAGCACCATAGACCCGCCAATCCGGGTCCTGGTCCACCAGATCGACCTCGATATCCAGACGGGACAGGGTAATAGCCGCCGACATGCCGGCGATACCGCCGCCGACGACAAGCGCATTGCGGATCAGGGGCACAATGATTTCCTCCCGGACCGCCGCAATCAAACGGCAGCCCGCCTCGCCCGCCGACAGGGCGGCGGATCGTTATTCTGGGGATGGGTGGTGGGTGCCGCCGTCGCGGAACGCCATGACAGCAACGATACGGCGTGCGAACAAATCACCAAAGGCGTTTGTAGCGATACCATGCATCGGCCAAACTGATATATTCCTTCAGCTACCCGCCTTCACCACTTGCTGATCGATGGCCCCGAACAGGCTCTGCCCGTCCTTCACCACCTCCATGCGGACGCGATCGCCGAAATGCATGAAGCCGGTGCGGGCAATGCCATCGTCCAGCAATTCGATGCCGCGGCGCTCGGCAATGCAGCTGGAGCCGATCTCCCGGTAATGAACGTTCGACACGGTGCCCGACCCGATGATGGTGCCGGCGCACAGATCGCGGGTGCGGGCGGCATGGGCGATCAGTTCGCCAAAGCAGAAGCCCATGGCCCCGCCATTGGCGGCCCCGAATCGCCTTCCGTTCCAATCGACCAGCAGATCCAGATGCGCCCGCCCGTCCTTCCAGCTGGTCCCCAACTCGTCCGGCGTCACGGCAACCGGGGCTGCCGAACAGGCGGGCTTGGCCTGGACCCAGCCGAAGCCCGTCGCCATCTCCACCCGGCCCGTGGCGCGCAGGGACCAATCATTGACCAGCAGCACCAGTTTCACATGGTCCCGCGCCGTGGCAGGGGGCGTGCCCATAGGCACATCATCGGTGATAATGGCGAACTCGCCCTCGAAATCGATGCCATCCTCCTCCGACGGCAGGGGCACGGGGGCCATGGCCGCAATGAAGTGATGGGACATGCCCTGATACATCAAAGGCCGGTCGGATTGCGGGTTGGCGATGCCGAACACCTTGGCCATCAGTTCCCCATGGGAATGGAAGGCCGATCCGTCCAGCCATTGCCAGGCGCGCGGCAGCGGCGCCAGTGCTTGGGCGGGATCGAACAGAATGGCCCCGGCAGCAGTACCCTGGTTCAGCCTGTCCGACAGTGCCTGCAGGCGGGGGGCAACGGCTTTCCAATCATCCAACGCCTGTTGCATCGTCTGCGCGATGCCTGTGGCGGGAACGGCGCGCGACAGGTCGCTGGAGACGACGACCAGACGCCCGTCGCGCGTGCCATCGTCAAGGCTTGCCAGTTTCATCGGGGTTCCCTGAAAATTGGAAAATAGATCACTGGCATACGCAGGATGGGAGCCGTCTTTAAGTCGGTATTGCCGAAGCCTTGTATCGGCAGCGGTGATAGGTCGGCGCGTGACGGTGGGCGCATGCCGCGATGGTCATTCCAAACCCGCCTATCCGCTTTCATAAATTTCTGCCCATCGTCGCCACGCGACGGGTTGACGATCTTCAGAACCGCACATATGGTACCGTTATCAATAATAAATGTATGACAAATCGGGGAGATGACGATGAAGAAGCCGCGGCGAGTGCCAACGGCACTCTGATCCATATTCAGTCGATCGTGTCCGGCGGCCCCCGATCGGGCCGGGCCGGGAGAGTGCTCTTGCGGCCCCTTGAAAGGCCGCGAATGTAGCAGCGACATGACACCGGTAGCATTTTGGGATGCGCCATCGGGAACCTCCACCGATAATACCTGCATGATCAGCCCGCTTCACGTCCGGTCCGCTTGTTGGGTCCGTGCAACAGGAGAGAGAGTGTCAAATGACATTGTGCTCGCGTAGGCAGGCCCTGAAAGGGATTGGCGTCGCCACACTGGCCGCCCCCGCCCTGGCCCGCGCGCAGGCGATGGCCCCGTCGGGGGATGTCCCCGGCCCGCTGACGCTTTGGTACCGCCAGCCGGCCAAGGTCTGGACAGAGGCACTGGCCATCGGCAATGGCCGGCTGGGCGCCATGGTGTTCGGCGGTGTGGTGAAGGAACAGCTGCAGCTGAACGAGGATACGCTCTGGTCCGGCGGCCCTTATGATCCCGCCAATCCCGAGGCGCTGGCGGCATTATCCGACGTGCGCACCCTGATCGCCCAGGGCAAATATGCCGAGGCGGAGGCGCTGGTGAATGCCCGGGTGATGGGCAAGCCCGTACACCAGATGTCGTACCAGACACTGGGCAACCTGGGATTGGATTTTCCCGGTCTGGGAGAGGTTGCTGACTACCACCGCGAGTTGGACCTGGACCGTGCCGTCGCCACCACGCGTTTCCGCGTCGGCGACACCGTGCACACGCGGGAGGTCTTCGCCTCACCGGTCGATCAGGTGCTGGTGGTCCGCCTGTCGGCCGAAGGACCGGGCCGCGTGGATGTGGATGTCAGGCTTTCCACCCCGCAGAAGGCGGAGGTGAAGGCCGATGCCGGTGACCTGCTTTCCATGCGCGGACGCAACGGTGCCCAGCACGGGGTGGAAGGCGCGCTGCGCTTCACCTGTCTGGTCCGCGCCCTGCCGGTCGGCGGCACGGTGGAGGCGGCGGGCGACCATCTGAAGGTGCGCGGGGCGGAAAGTGTGGTTCTGCTGCTGGCGGCCGCCACCTCCTTCCGCCGCTATGACGATGTGTCGGGCGATCCTGACGCCATCGCGGGGGGCCAAGTGCTGGCGGCGGCGGACAAGCCTTTCCCCCGCCTGCTGGATGCGCATCTGGCGTCTCACCGCGCTCTGTTCCGCCGCGTCGCCATCGATCTGGGTACAACGTCCGCCGCCAGCCTGCCCACCGATGAACGGATGCGCGACAGCGAGCCGCTGAACGACCCGGCGCTGGCCGCCCTTTATCATCAGTTTGGCCGCTACCTGCTGATCTGTTCGTCGCGCCCCGGCATGCAGCCCGCCAATCTGCAGGGCATCTGGAACGACAGTCTGAAGCCCAGTTGGGGCAGCAAATACACCATCAATATCAATACGCAGATGAATTACTGGCCGGCGGAACCCACCGCGCTGCCGGAGCTGGTCGAACCGCTGGTGTCTCTGATCCGCGACATCGCCGAAACCGGGGCGCGCACCGCCAGAACCATGTATGGCGCACGCGGCTGGATGGCCCATCACAATACTGACCTGTGGCGCGCCACCGCCCCCATCGATGGGGCCAAGTACGGCATGTGGCCGGTGGGCGGGGCGTGGCTGTGCCTGCATCTCTGGGACCATTATGACTATGGCCGCGACCGGGATTTCCTGGCCTCTGTATATCCTTTGATGAAGGGGGCGGTGGAATTCTTCCTGGATACATTGGTGGAAGACGCCAGGAGCGGCTATCTGATGACAAGCCCGTCGCTATCGCCGGAGAACCCGCATCCCCATGGCGCCTCCTTAGTGGCAGGACCCGCCATGGATCAGCAGATCCTGCGCGACCTGTTCGATAATTGCGCGAAGGCGGCGGAAATTCTGGGGCTGGACCCCGAGTTCCGTGCCCAGGCCGCCAAGACGCGCGCCCGGCTGGCGCCCGACAGGATCGGCCGCGTCGGGCAGTTGCAGGAATGGGTGGAGGATTGGGACATGCAGGTCCCGGAAATCCACCATCGCCATGTCTCCCACCTCTATGCCGTCTATCCCAGCGGGCAGATCGACGTGTTCGACACGCCGGAACTGGCCGCCGCCGCCCGCAAATCCATGGAAATCCGGGGGGATGAGGCAACGGGTTGGGGTATTGGCTGGCGCCTGAACCTGTGGGCGCGGCTGGGTGATGCGGAACGGGCGCATCTGGTGCTGCGCATGCTGCTGCGCCCCGCACGCACCTACCCCAACCTGTTCGACAGCCACCCGCCCTTCCAGATCGACGGCAATTTCGGCGGCACCGCCGGCATCACGGAGATGGTGCTGCGCTCGCGCCAGAACGAGATACACCTGTTACCGGCCCTGCCCGGCGCCTGGCCCCGGGGCAGCGTCACCGGCCTGCGCGCCCGCGGCACGGTGCGTGTCGACCTGTCCTGGTCCGGCGGCACGCTGGATCAGGCGGTGCTGGAGGCGCGCGTGCCCGGCCGCCACCGCCTGCGCCTGGGTAGACAGGTGATCGAGATCGACCTGGAGGCCCGCAAGCCCGTGCGTGTCACGCGGGTCGGGGGCAGGCTGTCGGTGGCCCCGCTGTGATGCGGCCCATCCGGCCACCATGCAATCTGATCCCGTGAAGCCCAGCCACGAAAATCGACGAGAGAGATACCCAAATGACTGACATCTCCCGCCGCAACGCCCTGAGCCTGGCCCTGATGGGCAGTGCCGGCTTGGCCGCCGGCCCCGTCGCCGCTGCGCCGGCAACCACCCCCTCCCCCGCCTGCCTTCCCCCCGGCAAGCGGGGCGGTCCACAATGGGCGCGCGGGCTGGACAATCAGCGCAAGCCCGATCTGGGCGACGGGCGGTTCTTGAACCCGCTGTTTTCGGGCGACCATCCCGATCCGACCATCCTGAAGGACGGGAGGGATTATTACATCACCTTCTCCACCTTCGACAGCTATCCCGGCCTTGTCATCTGGCATTCAAGCGACCTGTTGAACTGGACGCCCGTTACGGCGGCGCTGACCAGGAACCTGGGTTCCGTCTGGGCACCAGAGCTGACTAAGCATAATGGCCGCTATTTCCTGTACATCCCCGTGAAGGGCAATCCCACCGGCACCTATGTCATCTGGGCCGACAAGATCGAAGGGCCGTGGAGCGAGCCGAAATATCTCGGTCTGTCCGGCTTCATCGATCCCGGCCATGCGGTGGGAGAGGATGGGTCGCGCTGGCTGTTCCTGTCAGGCGGCAGCCGCATCCGGTTGAGCGATGATGGCCTCTCCACCATTGGGGAACCGGAGAAGGTCTATAATCCGTGGCGCTACCCGTCCGACTGGGTGGTGGAGGGCTTCTCCCCCGAAGGGCCGAAGGTCATGCAGCATGGAGAATATTATTACATGATCACCGCCGTGGGCGGCACGGCCGGCCCGCCGACCGGCCATATGGTGATCGCTGCCCGGTCCAAATCCATCCATGGCCCGTGGGAGGATTGCCCCCACAATCCCATCGTCCGCACCGTTGACAATGACGAATATTGGTGGTGCCGGGGCCATGCCACCCTGGTGGAGGGGCCGGCCGGCGACTGGTGGACCGTTTATCACGGGTATGAGAACGGGTTCTGGACGCTTGGCCGGCAGACGCTGCTGGACCCGGTGGAATGGACCGAAGATGGCTGGTTCCGCATGCTGGGCGGGGACCTGTCACAGCCGCTGCCGGCGCCCAAGGGCGGCAAGCCCGGCCCCCACGGCCTTGCCCTGTCGGACGATTTCAAGAGCCTGGCCATCGGCACCAAGTGGAATTTCTTTAAGCCCGGCCCGGATGAGGGCAAGCGCGCCAGCGTGTCCGGCGGGGTCTTGCATCTGACCGCCAGTGGAGTTGCGCCTAAGGACAGTTCGCCCCTGCTGCTGGTGGCGGGTGACACAGCGTACCAGTTCGAATGCGATATCGAGATCGAGGCCGGCGGCGTGGCCGGCCTCGTCCTGTTCTACGATCAGCAGCTCTATTGCGGGCTAGGCTTCGATGAGAAACGGTTCGTGACCCACCAGTACGGGATCGAGCGCGGGCGGCCGGCCAATCCGCATGAGCGAAAATTGCGCATGCGCGTCACCAACAACCGCCACATCGTCACCTATGACACCAGCAACGATGGCGGCAAGACCTGGGCGCGGTTCGACCGCGGTATGGAGGTATCGGGCTATCACCATAATGTCCGGGGCGGGTTCCTGATGCTGCGGCCAGGGCTTTATTCGGCCGGCGCCGGCACCGCCCGGTTCACCAACTTCACGTTCAAGGCGCTGTGAACAGGGTGGAGGGGCCGCATTCAAGCCCCCCCTCGCAAGCGGCCAGATCACGTCCCTAGCAGTGCTCCCACACCACCGCCAGGTACGTGATCTCTCAGGGGATGGGGCTTCTTTTCCCTGTCTACCAATGCTATCGCTGCCCTGGCCACGCCATGCTGAATGGGGGAGTTGATGAGCCGTCCTGGATTGAAGGGCACCTATGCCGCCCCGGCGCTGGAAAAGGCCTTCGAGATCCTTGAGTTGCTGGCAGAGAAGCCCGCCGGCATGCAGATCAGTGAGATGTCGGCCATTCTGGGCCGATCGGTGGGGGAGCTGTTCCGCATCGTCATCGTGATGGAACAGCGTGGCTATTTGCAGAAATCCCAGGCCAATGACCGCTATACGGTAGCCTACAAGCTGCTGGACGTGGCGCTGCGGGCCACCCCATCGCAGAACCTCATCACCATGGCCGTGGCCCCCATGGAACGGCTGGCCGAACGCGTGGGCCAGTCCTGTCACCTGGTCGTGGTCAATGGCGGCCAAGGGCTGGTGATCGCCCGACAGGAAAATCCAGGAACACGCGGCTTCGCCCTGAAGGTGGGGGCCGCCGTGGATTTGCTGCACAGCTGTTCGGGCCATGTGCTGCTGGCCTTCTCCCCCCCTGCCCGCACGTCGCGCCTGATCGAACTGGCCGAAGCCGTGCATGGCGCGACGCTTGATCGCCTCGCGCTGATGCAGGCCCTGGACAAGGTGCGGGCTCAGGGTTTCGACAGCCGCAAAAGCCCGGTCACCTTTGGCGTCACCGACATCAGCCAGCCGATCTTCGGCTTCAACGGCGACGTCATGGCGGCCCTGACCATCCCCTTCATGGAAATGGTCGACGGATCGCAGAAGGTAGATGCGGACGAGGCACGCCAACAGCTGCGTGAGACGGCCCTGGCGATTTCCAACGCCCTGGGCCACGCCCCCTGACCATAGGCAAAACCGGTCTGCACCAGGAAGGACGCCTGGCCGGGGTGACTGCACCTTCATCTATATTTTCTTATTTGAAAATCTAATTTCATTTGCGATAATTGATCCACATGAAGCCGTGGCATAGACCGGGCAACCAGGGAGAAGCCGATGCCTGTGGATGGGTGGCGGGACGGGGGCGCGCAATGAGCCACCGGCGGGTCCTGGCCCTTGACCTGGCGGCCGATGCCGCCCTGATGGCCGAATATGAAGCGCTGCATGCCCCCGGTGGCGTCTGGCCTGAGGTGCTGGCCCATATAAGGGCCACGGGTGTTCTGGAGATGCAGATCTGGCGGGTGGATGACCGCATGGTGATGGTGGCGGAGGTGGCGGATGACTATCCCCGCCCTGCCCCACCGGCCCTGAACGCCGCCGTCTCCCGCTGGGAAGAACGGATGTGGCGGTTCCAGAAGCCCTTGCCGCAGGCAGCGGCGGGGGAGAAATGGCGGCCCATGCACCCGATCTTCGACCTGTCACAGCATACGGACGACGCGTCGTGATCGCGCCGGCGACCCGCCCGATCGGACGCACGGCGTTGCGCGTGCCGGAAATCGGTTTCGGCGCAGCACCGCTGGGCAACCTCTATCGCCCCCTGTCCGATGAACGGGCCACCCGGACCCTGGCGGCAGCCCTGGATGCCGGGCTGACCCATATCGACACCGCGCCTTATTACGGGTTTGGCCTGTCCGAACGACGGGTGGGCGATGGCGTGCGCGGGCGGCGGGATGTGGTGCTGTCCAGCAAGGTCGGCCGGCTGCTGGTGCCCGATGCCGGGGTGCAGGATGACCGGGAACGCCATGGCTTCCGGTCATCCCAGCCGTTCCGGCCGGTTTATGACTATAGCCATGATGGGGTGATGCGGTCCTGGGAGGCGTCGTTGCAGCGCCTGGGGCTGGCGCGCATCGATATCCTGTATGTCCATGATATCGGCCGCCTGACCCATGGCGATGCCCATGCAACCATGTTCGAGCAGTTGACACGCGGCGGCGGCTTCCGGGCCCTGGAAAACCTGCGCAGGGAAGGATCGATCACCGCCTTCGGCATCGGCGTGAACGAGGTGCAGGCCTGCCTGGATTGCCTGGATAGGGCCGACCTGGACGTCATTCTGCTGGCCGGGCGTTATACGCTGCTGGAACAGGGAGCCTTGGATGGGCTGATGCCGGCATGTGCGCGGCGGGGCATCAGCCTGACCCTGGGCGGCATCTTCAATTCCGGCATCCTGGCCACCGGCACGCGCGGACCCGGCATCGGTCCCTACGATTACCGCCCGGCCCCGGCAGCGGTGATCGATCATGTACGCCGGATCGAGGACGTATGCGACCGGCATGGGGTGTCCCTGCCCGCTGCCGCCCTTCAATTCGCGCTGGCTCATCCACTGGTGGCAAGTGTTATTCCCGGCCTGGACAGTCCTGAACGCGTCGAGGCGACAGGACAGCTCCACCAAGCGCCGATTCTGTCCGATTTCTGGGATGAATTACGGTATCTGGATCTGGTGCGTGTCGATGCCCCCACGCCGGCGGGGAGATGGTGATGAGCACCGCCATCGACGCGCACCAGCATTTCTGGGACCCCGCGCGGGGCGACTATGGCTGGCTGACCCCGGCCCTGCCGACGCTCCACCGTCCCTTCCTGCCCCGGGATCTGCGCCCGCTGCTGGACATGGCCGGGATTGCCGGCACCATTCTGGTACAGGCGGCAGCGACGGAGGCGGAGACGGATTTTCTGCTGACGCTGGCCGACGCCAACCCGTGGATCAGGGGTGTCGTCGGCTGGATCGACCTGGACGCACCGGACGTCGCCAACCGGATCAAAAGACGGCAGGCACAGGCAAAATTTGTCGGACTCCGACCCATGTTGCAGGATTTGAACGATCCGAACTGGATATTGTCACCGTCATGCGCCGCCGGGCTGGCAGCGTTGGCGGCGTCCGGGCTGGCCTTTGATGCGCTGGTGAAGCCCCCGCAGCTTCATTGCGTGGCCGAGTTAGCGCGGAGGTACCCGGACCTGCGGATCATCATCGATCATGGGGCAAAAGGGCCCATCGGTGCCGGCCCTGTCGAGGATTGGCGCGCGGATATGCGTGCGGTGGCGCGGTTCCCCAATATCTGCTGCAAACTGTCTGGACTGGTAACCGAAACGGCACCCGGCAGCGATGACGCGGCGATACTGGAACGGATGGGCGAGTTGCTGGACCTGTTCGGGCCGCACCGGCTGATCTGGGGCAGCGACTGGCCCGTGCTGGAACTGGCCAGCAGTTATGGGGGCTGGCACGGGCTGACCAGCCGGTTCCTGGCGCGACTGCATGATGATGCGGCAGCCATCCTTGGCGACAACGCCCGGCGCATCTACAGGCTGGAGGGGACATGATGGCACCGGCGGTGATCCTGCTGCATGGGGATGACAATGTCGTTGTCTGCTGCCGGACGGTGGCGGCGGGGGAGCATATCAGCCAGGACGGGGTGGATATCGTGGCGGCTGAACCCGTGGCGCTGGGTCACAAGCTGGCACGCCATGACCTGCCGGCGGGGACCAAAGTGGTCAAGTACGGCGCCCCGATCGGGTCGATGACGGCAGCGGTGGCGGCAGGCGGCTGGGTCCATATGCACAATATGAAAAGCGACTATATCAGTGCGCATCTGCGCGATGCGGCCAAAGGATAGGGCATCATGAAGGCGCAAGGCTATCTGCGGCCCGACGGGCGCAAGGGCATCCGTGACGTGCTGATCGTCGTCTATCTGGTGGAATGCGCCCACCATGCGGCGCGGCGCATCGTCGATCTGGCCGATGACGCACAGGTGCATCTGGTGGGCTTTCCCGGCTGCTATCCCAACGATTACGCCAAGCGGATGATGAAGGCGCTGGTCGTCCATCCCAATGTCGGCGGGGTCGTGCTGTTGTCGCTGGGCTGTGAAAGTTTCGACCGGGAAGGGCTGGCGGCGCATGCGCTGGCCAATGGCCGACCGGTGGAGACGGTGGTGATCCAGCAGGCGGGCGGCACGCGCGCCGCCATCGGCCAGGGGCTGGCCGCGGTACGGCGCATCCGGGCGGAAATGGCGGCAAAGGCGGTGCGGGTGCCGATGGCTCTGAGCGACCTGGTGGTAGGCACCATATGCGGTGGGTCGGACGGAACCAGTGGTATCACCGCCAACCCCGCCGTGGGCCGCGCCTTCGACCTGCTGGTCGATGCGGGTACGACCTGCATCTTCGAGGAGACGGGGGAGATGATCGGCTGTGAAGGACCGATGGCGGTGCGGGCGGCCAGCCCGCCGGTGGCCGATGCCATCGTGGACGCCATCGCCAAGGCCGAAACCTATTACCGCACCATGGGCTATGGCAGCTTCGCACCTGGCAATGCCGAAGGCGGCCTGTCCTCACAGGAAGAGAAATCGGCCGGCGCCTATGTGAAGTCGGGCAGCCGCCCCATCGTCGGTGTTATCAAACCGGCCGAACTGCCGACCGCCCCCGGCCTCTACCTGCTGGACGTGGTGCCCGACGGGGAACCGCGCTTCGGCTTTCCCAACATTTCCGACAATGCGGAGATTGTGGAGATGATGGCCTGTGGTGCCCACCTGACCCTGTTCACCACAGGGCGCGGGTCCGTCGTCGGGTCGGCCATCGCGCCGGTCATCAAGGTCACCGGCAATCCGGAGACCTGGCGCCGCATGGGGGAGGATATGGACATCAATGCCGGTGCCATCTTCGACGGTTCCGCCACGCTGGACAGCGTGGGGGCAGAGATATTGGCACTAGTGGGGGCAGTGGCGGCCGGGGCGGAGACCAAGTCCGAAGCCATGGGCCACCGCGAATTCATCCTGACCTATAAAAGCTTCGAGCCGTCGGGCCCCGGCTGCTTTCCCCGCTGAAACGGACATCGCGCACATGAGCCATAAGGGAAGACTGGCGGGAAAGACCGCCCTGATCACCGCCGCCGGCCAGGGCATCGGCCGCGCCACCGCCGAACTGTTCGCCGCCGAAGGGGCGACCGTCTGGGCCACCGATATCAACGCAGCGGCTCTGGAAAGTATGGCGGGCTGCCGCACGCGCCGGCTGGATGTGCGTGACCCGGCCGACATCGCAGCGGCACGGGCGGAGATCGGACATATCAACGTGCTGTTCAATTGCGCCGGCATCGTGTCTGGCGGCAATATTCTGGAATGCGGGGAGGATGAATGGGCCCTGGCCTTCGACATCAATGTCACGGCCATGTACCGGATGATCCGCGCCTTCCTGCCCGGCATGATCGACGCGGGCGGCGGGTCGATCATCAACATGTCGTCGGTGGCCAGTTCGATCAAGGGTGTGCCCAACCGCTTCGTCTATGGCGCGTCCAAGGCGGCGGTGCTGGGCCTGACCAAGGCGGTAGCCGCCGATTTCGTCACCAAGGGCATCCGCTGCAACGCCATCTGCCCCGGCACGGTGGACACCCCGTCCCTGCATGAAAGGCTGCGCGCCACCGGCGATTACGACGGCGCCTGGGCCGCCTTCACCGCCCGCCAGCCGATGGGCCGTGTAGGCGCCCCCCAAGAGATCGCCGCCCTGGCACTGTATCTGGCGTCAGATGAGAGCAGCTTCACCACGGGCCAGGCCCACGTCATCGATGGCGGCTGGACGAACTGAACCCCGCCTTACCGATTCCGGTACGCGTACAACCCCACCACCAGGAAGCATACCAGCGGCAAGGCGAAACCCAACTGCATGGTCCCCGTCGCTACCGCGATCATCCCCATCAGCGGCGGGCACAGCGCGCCGCCGATGATGGCCATGATGATGCAACTGGACCCCAGCGGCGCCAGCGGGCCCAGCCGGTCGATGCCCATGGCGAAGATGGTGGGGAACATCACCGACATGAAGAAGCTGGTCAGGACCAGCGCCCCCACCGCCACCTGTCCCGATGCCCCCATGGCCACCGCGCACAGGGCGGCGTTGATCATGGCATAGATACCCAACAATCGGGCGGGCGCCACCCTGGTCATCAGGGCCGTGCCCACGAAGCGGCCGGTCATGAACAGCACCAGGCTGGCCGACAGCAGGAACGCCGCCTGGCGTTCCGACATTTCCGGCGTGGCATCCTTCACGAAATCGACAAAGAAGCTCCAGATCCCCACCTGGGCGCCGATATAGAAGAACTGCGCCACCACGGCCGCCACCAGGGTGCGGTGGCCCAGCAACTGCCGGAACTGGCTGCTCAAGCCCCCTTCCTGCCGCCCGATATCACCCTTGGGCAGTCTGGTGCAGATCACGGCCAGCGCGATCAGCCCGGCGACCCCGGCCAGCAGCAGATAGGGCAGGCGTACGGTCGACGCCTCCATCGTGCGATAGGCTTCCAGGTCGGTCACCGACATGGCGGCCAGCGCGTCCGGCGAATGTTCGACGCCGGAGAAGATCAGCACCCCACCGACGATGGGCGCGATGAAGGCCCCGAAACCGTTGAAGGATTGCGCCAGGTTCAGGCGCTGCGGCGCGCGCTGCGGATCACCGAAGGCGGCGATATAGGGATTGGCCGCCGTCTCCAGAAACGCCGCACCGGCCGCGATGACGAACAGCGCCGACAGGAACAGCCCATAGGTGCGCTCATATGAAGCCGGCAGGAACAGCAGGGCGCCCGTGGCATAGAGCACCAGCCCGGTGATGATCGCCGCCTTGTAGCCATGCCGGCGCATGACCAGCCCCGCCGGCAATGCCATCACAAAATAGCCGATATAGAACACGAACTGGATGAAACCCGCCTGCATCCGGTCCAGGCCCAGGGCTTTCTGAAAGTGGCGGATCAGGATGTCGTTGAAATTATTGGCAATCGCCCACAGGAAGAACAGACTGGCGATCAGCGCGAAACCCCAGCGGAACCCGGTAGCGATGAAGGGCGGCGGGTTCTGTGCGCGCGTCCCTGACGTTTCCTCTCCTGACATATCGGCCGTCTCCTGGCTCTTTTCTGGATTGGCAAGAATGTTGGTACCGTTTCCTCCGGTTCAAAACCGCACAATGGTCTGCTGCGCCTAAATATGGGTGCAGCAATCGGGCCGTCGCACCGGGTCGGGACGAGAGACCAGCGTCAGTTCCAAGGCCCGCTCACAGACGAATGCCTTCACATGCCGCTCCTAGACGACGCATGCCCTAACCATCACATGCTTAATCTCATATATGCGATCAAATTATCATACGTGCAATGAAGAAACGCGTGCCCATCAGGACACGGCGCTTCAACATCTTCAGTTTGACAGCCTGTGGCGTGCGGTCATTGCGACATGGACCCAGGCGGGCCGTGGTCATCGCTGGAACACTGGACATTCATGCCGCCGCCATGATTGCCCGCATCAGAACCGGGTTTCCAGGGAAACGCCCAGCGTCCGCCGCCCCTCCCGCACGTTCCAGTTTACGTAGTTGCCGACATTGGCGAACGGCGTGGCCAGGATCGCGGCCTTGAAGTTCTCATCGAACAGGTTGCGGGCAAACAGGCTGACGCGCCACGCGCCATCACGGTCGGACACGCCCAGCGTCGCATTGAAGACGCCATAGGCGGGGTGTTTGGTATCGGGATTGCCCACGGCATTGAAGGTCTTCGACCGCCAGGCATAGTTGGCCGACAGGTCCATCACCAGATCGGCAAGGACATCCTGTTCATAGGCGAAGCCCAGATTGTAGGTCACCTTGGGTGCGTTGGCCAACGGGTCGCCCTTGGCCTGATACAGCGGGTTAGCGGCGGTGGAGCCGGGCGCGTTGCACTGTGCGGCAATCGCCACCGCCCCCTGTTGCTGGATATAATTGGGGCAGGTGGTGAGATAGTCCGTGAAGACCGCGTCGGCATAGGCCAGCGCCGCATTCAGGCGCAGTTCGCGCGTTACCTGCAAATTGCTT
This sequence comes from Niveispirillum sp. GW835-FHT14G11, assembly GCF_058793615.1. Lineage (NCBI taxonomy): Bacteria > Pseudomonadati > Pseudomonadota > Alphaproteobacteria > Rhodospirillales > Azospirillaceae > Niveispirillum > Niveispirillum sp. GW835-FHT14G11. The sequence continues at coordinate 231,077 of NZ_JBXAFZ010000011.1, read as the reverse complement.
TCGATCTCGAAGCCCTTGGTGCGCAGACCGCCGGCATTCTCCGTCACGAACTCGTTGTTGCGCAGGACGGCAGTCTGCAAATTCTTGTATTTGTCGTGGAACAGGTTGCCGTTCAGGGTCAGACGGCCATCCAACAGCGTGGCCTTGGCACCCAGGGTGAAGTCATCCACCGTCTGCGGGTTCACCTCCGTCCGTGTACCACTGAGGCCGGAGAAGGTGACGGTGGGGCCCAGATAGCCACGGGCGTAGGTTGCAAACAGCAGCACATCCTGCATCGGCGTATATTCGCCGCCAAACCGGCCGGACATGCTGGCATCCGTCACCTTGCCCTCCGACAGGGCACGCGGGGCGTATGGTACGACACCGGCCGGCAGGGTCGTATCGACCTGAGAGAAACTGCTGGCCTCCACCCAATCCTTGGACACACGCAGGCCACCCAGCAGGCGGAATTCATCCGAAAGACGCAGCTTGCCGTCGGCAAACGCGGCCGCGCCTTCAGTGGTCGTCTCCCCCTGGGACAGGCCGGCGGTGATGGAGATGGTGACGGGGGCGAAGGGCTGGGCCGGGCGCAGCAGGGCGCTCTCACCGGTATTCGTCACCTTCTGGCGGAAGATGTACAGACCGGTCACATATTCCAGGCTTTCGCCCGAGGGTGAGGTCAGCCGCACCTCCTGTGAGATCAGGGAGCGGTTATTGCCCACGCGCCGCGCCTCGAACACCGGCAGCGGACCGGCATCGATGGAATAGATGCCCGGCTTCTCATCCTGGCGGCGCCAGGCGGACAGGGCGGTCAGGCTGTAATCGCCCAGCGCCCAGACCAGTTCCAGCGAGGAGCCGAAATTCTCCACCTTCTCGAACCCGCCGCCATTTTCCACCGACGATTCATTATCGAAGGACGGGGTGACGCCCAGATTGGCCAGATTGACGCCCGGCGGATTGAACTTGGGATCGCCCGCCGGCACCTTGTTCAAGGTCCAGAGCTGGCCCGGCCCCTTCTGACTGCGGCGGGAATAATCGCCGATCAGGTAGGCGCTGAAATTGTCATTCACATCCCATAGCAACTTGGCGCGGCCGCCGGTGCGCTTATTGGCCCCCCACATCTCGTTGCGGACGACATTCTCGACGAAGCCGTCATGGCTGCGGTCGAAAGCATAGACGGCCATGGCCAGATTGTCGGCCAGCGGCAGGTTCAGATTGCCATGGATATCCGTCTCATCCAACGAGGCGTAGGAGGCGAACAGGTCGCCCGACACAGCCGTCGCATCGGGCCGGCGGGTGGTGATGGAGATGACGCCCGAGGACGCGTTCTTGCCGAACTGCGTGCCCTGCGGGCCCTTCAGCACCTCAATCCGCTCGATATCGCCCAGACTTTCCACCGGATTGCCAAAGCCGACGACGACGCCGTCCACCACAGTGCCGACGGGACTTTCCGACGCGCTGGCGAAGCCGCCGGCATTGCCGACGCCACGCAGGCGAAAACCCGCGTCATTGGGGGTAGAGCCGAACTGCACGCCGGGCGTGGTGTACTGGATGTCGGTCAAGTCCTTGATGCCGGTCTCCAGCAGCTGTTCGGCGCCGATGGCGGTGACGGCCAGGGGCACCTCCTGCAGCCGTTCCTGCCGGCGGGACGCGGTGACGACGATCTCATCCAGTGTGATAGCCTCCTGGGCGGCGGCCAGGGGGGCCGGGCCGGCCAGCAGGGCGATGAAGGTGGCGCCGGCATGCAGCGGCGAATGGACAAGCGTGCGCATGGTCAAAGACCTCCCTTTTGATTTTGATTGCCGGCCAAGCCTGTGCCGTTTCCGGCCGGCGGGGCGGGCGGATCGGGGAGTGGCTTGCCGGATTTTCAGATGATGGACGAGAGCCGTCAGGCGTGCCTGATCGGTGCCAACGACCGGATCATGTTCTTCTCCCTGCACGGCCCGATTGCTTCGGGTTTCTGCCGGTGACGGTCAGCCGATAAATGTCGCCGCCACCAAATCTTTCACATCCCATCAATAGCAGAGGGCCATCCCAACCGTTCATTTTCATTCAACATCATGTGTATTTCGCAAAATGATGGATGGGGTGGGGGGATCTATTTCCCGGATTGATCCATTCCCGCCGCCACGTCGCGCATGAAGGTGCGCATCCAGGCCATGCCGGGATCGGACGAGCGGTGCTTGTGCCATTGCAGCATCTGGGTGAAGCCGCCCAACTGGATGGGCAGTTCCAGCAGGCGCAGGGCCAAGCGTTTGGCCCAGATATTGGCGGAGCGGCGGTGCATGGTGGCGATGCGGTCGGTGCCGACCACCGCATCGGCCACCAGGGTGAAATTGGGCGCATAGACGGTGATGTTGCGCCGGAAGCCGCGGCCGGCCAGCAACTCATCATCGATATGCGGCACCTTGGTCGGCCCCATGCTGGTGCCGACATGTTCCAGATTGAGATATTGCTCCAGCGCGATGGTATCGCCGATCTTGGGATTGTCCTGCCAGCAGACACAGACGAAATCATCGCGGAACAGTGGCTCGCGCGGATATTCCTCAACCGTGCGCTTCTCCGGCACGATCAGGAAATCGGCAACACCCTGGCGCAGATGCTCCGCCGCGTTCTCCGTGGTCAGCACGGTGCGCAGCCGGATGCCGGGTGCGCGTTCCCGCAGGCGGCGCACCACCTCCGCCACGAAGACCAGGAAGGCATAATCCGAGGTGATAACGGTAAAGTTGCGCTCCTCCGTCGCAGGGTTGAAGCCGGCACGGCTGGTGGAAATCCGCTCCAGCTCCACCAACGTATCGCGCACCTGGGCGCCCAGCATCTCCGCGAAGGGCGTGGGCACCATGCGGCGGCCCACCTGCACGAACAGTTCATCTTCAAAATATTCGCGAAGACGGCGCAGCGCGTTGCTGACGGCAGATTGCGTCATGTTCAGTTGCTGCGCGACCTTGCTGACGCTCTCCTCCGCCAGCAGCTTGTCGAGGATGACCAGCAGGTTCAGGTCAAGCCGGTTGAAACGCATCTTCCACCCTGGGGCATTCTTGTCATTCCCGCCAGCCTAGCCGTTCCCGCCCGGCAATGCCATGCGGACCAACCGGACAGGACCAGCCAGGCCGGACGGCAGCAAGGGGGCCTTGGGATCAGGATGCAGCAAAGGATGGGTGTTGGTGGTGACACTGGGCACCCCCGCGCCACCCACATCGCCCACGATGCGGTTGGGCCAGAGATTGCTGACCGCCACCTCCAGCATGTTGGTACCGGCCTTCAGCAGTGGCCCGACATCCACGCGATAAGGCGGCTTCCAGGCGATGCCCGCCTCCTTGCCGTTCACCCGCACCGTTGCCACCTCATACACCCGGCCCAGATCAATCCAGACCGGCTGCCCCACCCAGGCGACGGGGAGTTTGACCTGCGTCTTATAGGTGGCGGTGCCGGAGAAATGCCGGACGGACGCGTCGGACAGGTCGTTCCACAATCCCAATTGGGGAAGAAGGACGCTATCCGGCGTGGCCTGACCCATGGGGAAGAACAAGGTCCAGGCACCGGACAGCGCCAAGCTCTCCGCCGCCACCGGGGCGGCCACCGCACGCGACGAAGCGGGTGCCTCGCCCCGCTGCACAATGAACAACGCCTGATGGGGGGCCAGCGACAGCGGTACGAACGTGCGCCCCTCTTGCAGACGGTACCCTGCCGGCTCCACGGTACCGCTGTCGGCATGCCACAGGGCGGCATCCCGCCCATCGCCGCGCAGCGACAGGGTAATGTTTTCGGCGCGATCCTTCTGATTGGCAATGAACCAGATATCGGCATCATCCGTGCGCCGATGGGCCCAGGCGATGTCGGCATCCGGTGCCCCCTGCACCAGCAGGTCTGGCGCCTGCCCCAGGTCAGCCATGGCGGCCGTGATATCGGTGGCGGGATAAAGCCTGCCCTTGCCGATGGTGCGCGGCGCCGTTTTCGTGGCGTCGGCGCCCCACAGTTCGGCGATCAGGGCCGCCACCCGTGACGGATCATCCCCCAGGCTGGGGCTGCCATCCGGGCGTGAGGCCAGCACGCACGCCCCCTGTCCCAGCAATTCGCGCAGCCGGGTCAGGGCGGCGAGCGTCAGCCCCTTCACCGATGGCGGAATGACCAGCAGCAGATAGCGCGCGCCCGACGGAGCCACCAGTTGCCCGTCCTTCACCGAAAGCAGCTCGGTCAGCGCATCCCGCCCTACGAAGTCCAGCCGATAGCCGGCGGGCACATCCAGCGGCAGCCGATCCGGGTCGGGCGCCGACAAGGCCGCCCCCTCCCCCGCCAGCCAGACGATATCGGCCACATCGCGGCCCTGCTGCATCAGGAATGAGGATCGGGAGAGATAGGTCATCCACGGCCCCGCCTGCTCAGCCCAGGTCTCATGCCGGGTGAGATACTGCCCGAACGGGCCCAGCGTGATACCGGGGCGCAGGTCGTCGGACGGCTGATGCACCGACGTATGCACCACGAACCGGTTGACGCCCCGCGCCAGGAACCGGTCGGCGAAGGGCTTCAATGCCGCCGGCGTCGCCGTGAAGGGCGGCATGAAGGGCAAGGCGGTGAACGCCTCCGCCGCCACCAGATTCTGGCCATAGAAATGCGCGGCGGACGCGGCTTCCGCGATATCGCTTGTATGCGCCGGGTCGGAGGGCGCACCCGGCGGCATCTGCCAGAACTCGCCCATCGGAATGTCGGTATACCGCTTGTTCAGGAACCCGTCGCCGGTGGTCGGCAGCCGCGTGCCCATCGCCTCCCCGTAATAGCCCAGGCCCTTCTCATGCGCGAAATCGCGGATGGTCTTGAAATGCGCTTCGGCCAGCAGATCGGCGATGGTGCGGCGGAAATCCCAGAGGAAGCGCTCGCTGTCGGTAACATTGCCCACTACCCGGCCGGTCAGGACGGGCAGCCAGGGCAGCATGTCGTACCCGCGCCGTCGTTTGAATTCCGCCGGAAGGGCCGGGGTCCAGTTGGCCTGCCCCGCCTCCCAGCTGTCGGTCAGCAGGTTCTTCAGGCCTTTGGCGCCGCGCAAATCGCCCAGCGCCTCATCGACAGGCCCCAGATAGCCCTCCAGATAGGCCCTGACGGCAGCGCCATCCAGCTTGTCCACCTCGAACCCGGTTCCCTCCGGATCGGCCGGGTGGTTCTTGACGCCGGTCAGGGAATGGCCCAGACGCAGCACCTGCCAGCGGCCGGCGGGCGGGGTCCAGTCCAGCGTGCCATCGGGCTTCATCCGATCGGTCAGGTCGATTACCTGATCGCGGGCGGGTGCCAAGGGGCCTGCCGCACCGGCGTCATAGGATCGCGCCGTGTCATAGGCCGCCTTGGCCTGCCAGCGATCGACCATCGCCTCCGTCTCGAACCGGATTTCGGTGACGGCGTGGACAGTCTGCTGCGGCATACCGGGAAGGGCCAGGGCCTGCGGCGGGATCGGGTCCAGGCGGAAACGCCAGCGCTTGGACGTGGCCTTGGGCAGCGATACGGTACGCACGGGCGCCGATGCCGGGAATGCCACCACCTGCTGCGGTTCGATCCGCACCAGTTCGCGCAAGGTACCGGTATCGTCCGCCACCTCCACCACGCCGCTGGGCGACAGGGCATTCAAAGGGTCCTCGATAGCGGCGGCCAGCGTCAGGGCCGGCAGGCTGACCGGCTTGTCGAAGGCATAGTCCACCCAGGCCAGTTGCCCGTCCGGCGCCTTCTGTTCCAGCCGCAGGGGCGTGGCATAAAGGCCGTCGCCCAGGATGGCGGCGTCGCCGGCGCTGCTGCTGATGCGCGGTTTCAGGTCGGACAGCGGCACCACCCCGTCGGGCAGGCGATAGGCGATGATGGCCACATCGGCATAATGGGTCGGGTCCGGCCCGTGTGGGGCTGCTGGCGGCCGCGCGCGGGCGCCCGGAACCGCCGGCGGGGGCGGCAGGCGCAGTTCCGGTGCCGGCGCCATGTCCTGGAACGGGCCGTTGCCGGCGGGCGGTGCCGGCAGCCTGCCCTGGAAACGTTTCCCTCCGTGGATCACGGTTTGCGACCACACCAGCTTCTTCATGGCCTGTTCAGGCTTGACCCAGGGGCCGCCCGTCTCGCTCCACCCCGCCGAGGCAGCCATGGTCATTTCCAGGCCCAGAGCATCAGCGCGTTCGGCCGTGTGTCGGACCATGGAACGCCATTCGGGTGAAAACACCACGACCGGCTTGTCCACCAGCAGCGGCGTTTCCAGATTGCCGGAGAACAGCTGGAAACCGCCGATACCCACCCGGCGCATCCAGGCCAAATCCTTGTCGATGCCGTCGGCGGTGACGTTGTTGCCCAGCCAGTGCCACCAGACGCGCGGCCTGGCACTGTCGGGCGGGGTCTGGAACCCGTCGCGCAATGTGTCGGTGGCGAATGCTGAGGTGCCGGACAACAGACAGGCGGCCAGCAGGATCATTGCCTTACGCATGGAGTTCCTTCCCCAGGCCGCGCAGCGACCATGTCGTGACAGCCAGAGCGATGACCGCGCCCAGCGGCATTTTCAATTGCAGAACCTGTCCCCAATCCAAGCCTTCCAACCCACGCAGCAGCAGGGCCACCGACGGCACCACCATGGTAGCAGCCAACAGCGCCAGCCCCACCCCACGCAACAGGATGAAACGCACGGACGGCGGTGGCAACAGACGGCGGCGGTTGATCAGGCTGGGCACCACGCTGCCCATCAGCGCGATCATGAAGGCGGTCGGGATCAGATCAATTAGCAGTGCATCGACTTCCACCCGCTCCATCCCATGGAAGGCCACCCAAGTGAAACCCAGGTTCAGCAAGCTGTTGATGGCGATGCTGACCGCCACCTCCCGGACCAGAAGCCCGCTCACGCCGCACCGCCATTGCGCCGGGCGATGGCGCCCAGATGGGCGGCGCTGGGCTTGGGGCTACGCTTCTGTGTGGCGCGATCCACGGCGACCAGCCCGAATTTCGGGCGATAGCCGAAGATCCATTCGTAATTATCCAGGAACGACCAATGCAGATAGCCCTTCACCGGCAAGCCGTCGCGGATGCAGTCGCGCAGCGCCGCGACAGCCCCGTCGATATAGGCGATGCGCCTTGTATCATCTTCCGTCGCGATGCCGTTTTCCGTGACATAGACGGGACGGCCTGTCGCCCCATGGACATAGCGGACGGTGGCACCCAGGCCCTGGGGATAGAATTCCTCCCCCATCTGGGTCAGTTCGGCCCCTTCCGGCGGGTGCATCAGGCCCTTGGCATCGAAGCGGTTGCGGCCATAGGTCTGCACGCCCACGAAATCGTCGACCTTCACCGCATCCAGCCAGGCATCGTTCAGATAGGACCGCACCTCGTCACGCTTGCTCCCCGCGCCAACCGCCTGGTCATCAACGATGGCCAGCGACACGCCGACGGGGAAACTGCCCGGCCCGGCCTTGATGGCGGCCACGCCCTTGCGATGCCCGTCGAGCAGATTGGGCAGCATGGCGTCCTGGTCGCCGAACTGTGCGGCGGAGAAGCGGGCGGAGCCGGCCAGGGCTGCCGCCCCCTGCATGGCCTTGCCCATGTCGGCAACGATGGGCGGCGGCAGGATGACCCGCAGCAACCGGCCCAGATTGGGCTCGTTCAAGGTGGTGGCAATGCTGGCAAATTCGCCCACCGCCTTCACCGCCGCCGCGCAGAAGCGGGCGAATTTGTCGCCCGACCCGGCCACTTCCCACCCGCCCTGCTTGGCGAACCACAGGGGCGTGGTGAAATGGTTGAAGGTGATGGCGGGCGCCAGGCCCTTTTCACGGGCCGTGGCGGCGACGCGGCGATATTGGTCCAGCGCCTGGGCGTCAAACCTACCCTCCTCCGGTTCGATCCGCGACCATTCCAGCGAGAAACGGAAGGCGTTGAAGCCCAGCCGGGCGGCCAGGTCCAGGTCCTGGGCATAGAGGTTCAGAAAGTCGCAGGCCTTGCCCGACTTTTCCAAAAACGGGCCGGGGGACAGCTGTTCCAGGTGCCAGATATCGCTGTTGCTGTTATCGCCCTCCGTCTGATGGCCGGAAATGGCGGCACCCCAGAGGAAATCCTTGGGAAACGCCGTACCCGCTGCCCGGCCGGGCAGTGCCGCCAGGGCGGCCCCCGCCGATAGTCCGGCCAGCAGCGCGCGGCGCCCGATATGATCATTGGTCAACATGACTGATCCTCCCTGCTTTATCATTGATTGTTCAGGCGGCGTCGGCGATGGGGTTGCGCAGCAGGCCGATGCCGGGAATATCCACCTCCACCACGTCGCCTGGCTGCATCCAGAGCGGGGGCTCGCGCTTCGCCCCCACCCCACCCGGTGTGCCCGTGGCGATGACGTCGCCGGGCGTCAGGGGTGTGAAGGCGGAGATATAGGCGATGATGGTGGGGATGGAGAAAATCATGTCGGCCGTCGGCTGGCTCTGCACCACCTGTCCGTTCAGACGCGTGGTCACGGTCAGGGCGCGATAATCCGGCACGGCATCGGTCGTCACCAGAACAGGACCGAAGCCGCCCGTGCCGGGAAAGTTCTTGCCCGGGGTGAATTGCTGCGTGTGCCACTGCCAGTCGCGCACCGAGGCATCGTTGAAGCAGGCATAGCCGGCCACGTGCGCGTGGGCATCCTCCACGGCAATGTCGCGCCCGCCCCGGCCGATCACCACCGCCAGTTCGCCCTCGAAATCCAGGTGCGTGGAATGGCGGGGGCGCAGGATGGGCTGGCCGGATGGGGTCAGCGTGTCGGCGAAGCGGGTGAAGATCGACGGGTGGGCAACCTTGGCCCGGCCCGTCTCCTGCCGGTGCGTCTCGTAATTATGCCCGACGCACAGGATCTTGCCCGGATTGGGGATGGGTGGCAGCAGGGTGACGGCCGACAGGGGGACCGTCGGCTCTGCGCCCGCCAGACCGGCCAGGATACCATCGGCGATGGCCGATTTCAGGTCGGGCGCCAGGGTGGTGAAATCCGCGATCCGGTCGCCGGAAACGGCGCCGAAGCCGGGTTTGCCATCATGAAGGAAACTGATCAAACGCATGGTTGCTTGCTCCTGTCAGCCGCGCCGGAAGCGGAAGACGCGTTCCGCCTCCCCCAATGCCGCCATGTCCTTGCCGGAGATGCCCCATTGGTCGATGCGGTTGGGCGGCCAGGTCCAGTCGTCTGGTGCGCCCGTGCGGTAATCCTCGCCAACCACTTCCACGGCGGTGGAGAATTCGACGACGGCACCGAATGGCGCGATGAAATAGGCGAAGACATTGGCCCCCGGCCCGTGCCGGCCCGGCCCCCAGGCTGGCACCATGCCGACATCACGCAACCGCCCGATACCGCGCATGACGGCATCCATATCGGTCATCTCGAACGCGATATGGTTCAGGGATGCAAAGCCTGCACGGGCAAAGGCGATGGAATGGTGCGAGGCGTTGCAGCGCACGAAGACCATGCCCTTGGTCCGGTCCGACACGCGGAAGCCCAGCACATCTTCTGCGAAACGCGCCGTCGCCTCCGCATCCACGGCATTCAGCACGACATGGGTCAGGCGCACGGCCCGGTCGGGAACCCCCGTCACCGGCTCCACCCGCCCGGCCCCGGACAGCAGGCGGATGACGGCGCCGTCCGGCAGGACCAGCGCGATGCCAGCACCAGCACCGGGATCGGTGGATGCCACTTCCATCACCGCCACGCCGTGCTGGGCGGCACGCCGGCGCGCGGCCTCGATCTCATCCGCCACCGCCAGGAAGGTGACGGAGCGGACCAGCGGATGGTCGGCAGGGTACAGGCCGACCAGATAGGGCTGATCCCCCGATCCGCGCAGGTAGCGGCTGTCCCCGTCCCCGCCGGCATCGCCCAGGCCCCAAACACCTGTCAGGAACCGCGCCGCCCCGTCGGGGTCGGGCAGGTCCAGCTCGATACTGCGCAATTCCATGGCAAGGCTCCTTGGCTAGCATCCGTCAGGCGGCATGGGCAGCGGCAACGCCGCCAACCAGGTCACGGACCAGATCCCAGGCCAGCCCGGTGATCCCGGCCGCATCCGCCGCGATGCCGTAGATGTAGAAATCCGGGCGCAGCAGCACGGCCGCCGCCCCATTCGCGTCGAACCAGCGCGACAACTGTCCCTGCGGGTCCGTCAGCCCATCCAGCCCCACCTGCCAGACCGTACCGCCCAGCGCCTGCCACATGGCCGGCAACGCCGGCAGCGTTGCATCGGCGCGCAGGATCAGACGCCAGCCGCCGCCGGTGATATCGTCCAACAAGCACCCCTCACCGTCCTGGGGCTGGATGAAGCGCTGGCCCGACCCCGGCCGCACGATGCCGGCGGCGATGGCCGGGATCAGATCGGCGGCGGTGCGCGGCGGGCCGCCCGCCATCTGTGCCCGGATGGTGCGGTCACGCTCCGCCGCCTTGTCGCGGTCCAGGACGCAGATATAGCGCCCGGCTGCCACGGCGGCGCCGATCACGCTGCGCACATGCGGCTCGCGCTCCGGCTGATAAGTGTCCAGCAGCGCGTCGGGCGCCAGGCCCTTCAGCACCATGTCAAGCTTCCAGGCCAGGTTGGCCACGTCGCGGAAGCCATGGCACATGCCCTGACCGAAAAAGGGCGGCGTCTGGTGCGCGGCGTCACCGGCCAGGAAGACATTGCCCACCCGCCAGCACTCCGCCACCAGCCCGTGGAACCGGTATGTCGCCCCGCGCACGATCTTGTGCGGTACATCCCTGACCCAGGGTTCCAACAGACCCGCAACCTGTTCCGGCCGCATCATCTCACTGTCATCCTCCCCCGGCAGCAGCATGAATTCCCAGCGGCGCAGGTTGCGCGGGCCGGGCACGATGGTGGCGGGCCTTACGCCCAGCAGCTTGCGCACCGGCGAACTGGCCCCGTCGCAGGCGATAACATGGCGGACGGCGACGCGGCTTTCCACCTCACCCTCCAGCAGGGTCAGGAACACCTTCCCTCCCGCCTGTTCCAGCCCGGTCAGCCGGCAGCCCAGGCGCAATTGCACATGGTCGAACCGCGACAGGCCGGCGCGCAGGGCGTCTTCCAGCTCCGGCTGGTAGAAGAAATAGTCGTTGGACCAGCCAAAGGGCCGCGCTTGGCCCGCCGTGCCCATATAGCGGATGACCCCACCATCGGCCCCGACATGCAAATGCCCGTCGGTATCCCGCATCAGCGGCAGGATCGTTTCGGTCAGGTCAATATCCTGGAAAAGCCGGACCATTTCGTGATCGATATGGACGGCGCGTGGCAAGGGATGCGGGCTGGCAGCCTGCTCCACCACCAGGGTGCTGATGCCGCGGCGTCCCAGCAGATTGGCCACCAGCGCGCCCACGGGGCCGCAGCCGATGATGGCGACATCGAATTCCATTACCGCCCCCCGCCAAGATGCAGTTTCAGAAAGCGCAGCAGATCCGGGGCCAGTTGGGCACTGAAGCTGCCATCTTCCGCCGGGTCCTGCTCGCTGAACCAGAAATGGGTGGCACCCAGGACGGGCCGGCCACGGACGGGAAACCCGGCCTGGCGCAGGGCGGTCAGCATCCCCTCGCTCTGTCCCGGCAGCACATCCGTATCATGCATGCCCCAGGCCAGCAGGACCGGCAAGGCATTGCCCGTGCGCCGCACCTGCCGCAAAGGCGAAGCATCGGTATAAAGGCCGGGATCGTCATAGGGATCGGCGCCCAGCATACGTGCCGCGGCATCCTTTCCCGGTCCGGCATTGCCGGCCAGATCGGCCTGCCAATGGCTGAACAGATCATAGACTCCATAAATGCCGACCAGCGCCCGCAAGCCCGGCAGGGGGGCATCACCCTCCGCCTTGAACGGCGCCCTGTCCCCGCCCAAAGCCACCAGGGCCGCCAGATGCGCCCCGGCCGATGCACCCAGGATGGCGATACGGTCAGCGTCCAGCCCCAGATCCCCCGCCTTCGCCGCGATGAAGCACAGGGCGGCGCGCACGTCGCGCACATTGCCGGGAAAGACCGGCCCCGCAACGGCGCGGCGGTAATCGATGGCGAACAGCGCGATGCCCCGGCCTGCCAGATACCGGCCCCAGCCACCCAATGCCGCCTTGTCGCCCCGCAGCCAGGCCCCGCCGGGCACCGCCACCAGCACGGGATGCGGTCCCGGCCCGTCCGGGCGCCACAGGTCCCCGGCCAGGCCGCCCCCCGGATGGTCGCCGAAGACCAGGCTTTCCGGCCTCATGCCGCCACCGCCGGCGCCTTGTGGAAGCGGCCGTCCAGCATGATGGCCGACAGGTTGCGCTTGTCCTGAAGGATGCGGACATCGGCGGTGGGGTCACCGGCGACCAGCAGCAGGTCCGCCAGATACCCTTCCCGCACCAGCCCCACGGGCAGATCCATGATCTGCCCGCCCAGCCCCGTGGCGGCGGCCAGCGCCTCGGCCGGGCTATAACCGAACAGGGTCACGAAATGCTCCAGGTCGCGACCATTGCGACCGTTGGGATTGAAGGGGAAGCCATAGTCACCGCCCGGCAACACCCGCACACCGCGCTTCTTCAGTTCCGGGATCAGGCACGTGGCGCGTTCGATCACCGGCTTGGCGCTCTCCTTCATCGCACTCATGTCGATATGGGGTGGCGGCTTGGCCTCCAGGGTCGCGACGATAATGCCGATGGCCGGCGCCATGAAGATGTCGGCCTTCGCCGCCTCCAGCATGTCCACCGCCTCCGCATCGGCATAGGTGCAGTGATAAAGGACGCGCACGCCATGGCGCAGGCCCATCTTCACCGCGTCGGATGCCTGGGTATGGGCGTTCACCCACAGCCCCTGCTCCCGCGCCCGCTGACACGCCGCCGCGACCTCCGTATCGGTATAAAGGATGTGCTGCGATGCGCCGGGCAGCAGCGCATCCTCCCCGGACAGCAGCAATTTCACGCTATCAATGCCCAGTCCCTTGCAATGGTCGATGAAGGCGCGCATGGCGTCGGGACCGCGGCCATGGTCGATATGGCCGGTTTCCACCCCGTCGCCGCCGGGCGGGCTGCGTTCGATGGTCGATGCGCGCAGGCGCGGGCCGGGCAGATGGCCGTCACGGATATGGTCGCGCAGCACCACCTCCACCCGCTCCCCCAGGGCGCCGGCGGAATAGACGCTGGTGAAGCCATGGTCCAGCAGGACGCGGGCATTGCGCGCGGCGGCCAGGGTCATTTCCTCTGGCGGCAGTTCGAACCGGTGGATGATGCGTTCCACCGATGATGGCCAGGTCAGGTGTCCATGCGCCTCCACCAGGCCCGGCATCAGGGTGCCGCCCGTGCCATCCACGACAATGGCGCCGTCACGTGGCAGTTCCGGGTCGCTACCGAGCCGGGCCACAGCGGCGATACGCCCGTCCTCAACCATAACCTCGCCCCGGAAGCGGTCGGCGCCGGTGCCGTCGAAAATCCAGACATTGCTGAACAGGTGCCGCATGGGCAGCCTCCCTCATGGCCCGTGTTGACGGGCGAATTTCTCCGGTCGCGGCCGGGTCTTGCCCGGCGCGTCGATCAATATTTCTGCGGTTCGCAAAATCTCAGGCCGGCAGGCGCGCCACGCGGCCCGGATATACAGGTCTCATTGCCACCTCCCTGGTCGTCCCCGGTTGATCCGGGGATCGCTTCACTGACCCCACTATCAACCCAAGGGGCTGCAAGTTTGAAATTGAATGGATAAATTCGACGCATCACCGATTTGAATGCCCATGCCCCGGACCTTGGTTCCGGACCTTGGTTCATGATGGGAGAGACCGGCCGGACCCGATGGCGGCACGCGTGTCAGAACGCTGGCGCGGGCATTGGCGGGATATTTACGCTGAAACCCTTGCCACCCGCGGCCATGGCGGCTATATGCCTTACATCGACTTTGCTACTGGGTTATCTGCCGGCTACCGCTGGTTCGTCCCTGTCGTGACTTTGATGCCCGTATCGCACTCTCGCGCCGGGCAGCTCCGAACGGGAACTATCCCAGGAGGCTTTCATGAGCATCGGTACCGTCAAGTGGTTCAATAGCACCAAGGGCTTCGGCTTCATCCAGCCCGAGGATGGCTCTGCCGACGTTTTCGTGCATATCTCCGCCGTTGAGCGCGCTGGCCTGTCCACCCTGAATGAAGGCCAGAAGGTCAGCTTCGACCCCGTGCGCGACCCGCGCAAGGGCAAGACCGCTGCCGAGAACCTGCGCGTCGCCTAAGCGACGTCGGGTCCTGATCAAGGCGGTGGCATGGTTTCATGCCGCCGCCTTTTTCATGTCCGCCGTCTGTGGTTCTTATCGGACCGGCGGCGCCCCGTAATAGTCCGGCGCCCCGTCCAGCCGCACGTCGATCCGGTCCAGCAGGAAGCCGGGATCGAGCGCATGGACCCTGATCCGATGCGCCCCGGCGGGAAGCTGTCCCAGCGCCATTGTGCGGACGGCACTGTTGGACAGGACATTGCCCTTCCATTCCTCACTGCGGCCATGCGTCTGGTAATCCAGCACCTGCACCGCACCATCATCCACCTGGAGCCCGATACGCAGCCCGTTGTTACCCGTCAAAGGATGCACGGGCAGGGCCACGATGCGCAACTCGGCTCCTGTAGTTGCCCACGTCTGGAAGGTGAAGGTCAATGGCGGCACAGCGGCGGCTTGCGTCGCCGATGGCAGGGACAGCCTGGATCGCAGCGCATCGCCGCGCGACCCCAGGCCGGGCACCATCTCCCATACACCATCAGGCGCCAGCGTTGCGTCGGCCGCTTTCAACGAGATAATGCGGTTCAGTTCCACCGGCGCATCGGGCGACGGGGCGGGCAGCAGCGTGGCCGCCACCTTGATCGCGCGGCCGGCGCATTGCACCGTACCAGCCTCCAGTACCTGGCCGCCATCATAGCGCAGTTCCACCCGCTGCTCGAACCCGTTCGCGGCCTCCAGCCGGCCACCGGTGGCGGTGGGGACGATGCCTTTCGCTCCGGCCAGCGTCCAGTCCGCCGCCTCGCCATGGCTGTAAAGCGTCAGGCTGTGGCTGGCGGGCCGGCCGATGACAAAGACCAGTTCTGACGGATCGATGGCGCAGCCGGGACGGGGGACGATATCCACCCTGGGATAGGCGGGTTCCGCGAAGACCGGCAGGCGGCGGGGCGCCATGTCCATCATGCCGCGCCATTTGCTGCCGTTCCGGTCATTATAGGCAGCGGTATCGGCGACGATGCTGGCATGCGCCGCACGGGCCCGGTCGGCATAGGCATTGACATTGGCCCGCCCCCGCCTTGCATACAGGGCCGCCAGGTCCAGCGTCAGGTTGCGTTCGTTGATGGCGGCAGCGGCGCGGACGGGGTAGAGCACCAGTTGGAAATAGGCGTCGCTGCGGTCGGCCGGCAGCCGGGATGCCAGAGCGGCAGCCCGCGCCGCCAGATCCGCGTAGCGGTCGATCCGCGCATGGGCCTCCGCCCCGCCGGTGCGGATATGATCGCCGATGCGGATGGGCCGCGTCGGTTCGGTCTGGCTGAAGCCCATGAATTCAGGTCGTCGCTCGAATGCCAGATCGTAATAATCGGTGAGGATGTCGGCGACCTCCACAGCCGCAGCCTTACCGAACTGCCGCTCCGCCCAGGCTTCCAGATGCTGGCGCGGCGTGGGGGCAAGGCTGCGGTGGTCGAAGGCCAGATCCAGGAAATACTGGGTCAGATACTCGCCGGGCTTGATGTCGCCGACATTCACCACCCAGATCTTGCGGGCCCGCATCTGCCAGGCCCGGTCCATCTGCTCTCGGATCAGGGCCGGGTGGGTGGTGGCCAGCCAGAGATAGTCGTGCGGACGCCCCCAGTAGGAGATGTGATAATAGACGCCCGACCCGCCTCTGCGGGCCTGTTCAAGGGGGCTGGGGAGCCGGTTGATATAGCCGTAATTATCCTCCGGCCAGACCAGGGTGACGTAGTCGGGCACCACCAGCCCGGACTTGTAGATATCCAGCACCTCCTTATAGAGGGTCAGAACCTGGGGCACCTGGGTTGCCGGGCGGTTCTGGGCCGTGGCCAGCAGGTCGCGCTGGATGCCCATCACCTGTTCCATGGCATCGCGCGCCGCCTCCGGCGAGGTGGTGCCTTCCATGGCGCTGTCATGCTTGCCGCGCAGGCCGATGGAATAGATGGTCTCGAACCCCTTCACCTCGTCGGCCCGCTGGCGCCAGTAATCGATCATGGCGGCGCGGTTGGTGAAGAAGTTGAACGGGCCACGCGCGCCCTCGTCCCATTCCCGCACATTATTGCGCATCATCGGCTCGGCATGGGAGGTGCCGACGACGATGCCATAGGCGTCCGCCATCTGGGCATTGCCGGGGATCTGGTAGAAGGGCCTGGTGCTGTCATGCATGGCCGGCCAGATCAGGTTGGCCTTCAGCCGCCACATCAACTCAAAGATGCGGGCATAGGTTTTCGGGCCGATATCGCCCGTTTCCGGCTCATAGGTCTTGGCCGCCCAGGGCTGCAGGCCCCAATCCTCATCATTCAGGAAGATGCCGCGATACTGGACGGACGGGCTGTCGGAACGGATGCGGGCGCCGTCGACCGACAGGCGCCCGACCCGGCGCGGCGTGACATCGGCCCACCATTCCCAGGCGGAAATACCCATCTCCCGCGTCAGGTCAACCACGCCCCAGACGGCACCGCGCGGGTCCGATCCGGCAATCAGCAGAAAGCGGCGCGACGGGTCGCGCCTGGACCGGATGGAAAGGCGCACATAGCGCTCCCACTGCCCGGCGATGTCGGACAGATCAATCCCCTCCTCCCGCGCAAGGGCCTGCACCAGATCGGACGTGATCGTACCCACAACGATACAGAGCTGGCGGCACTGCGCCATGTCGGTCGAAACGGCCGGTGCCTGCCCCGTCAACTGCGCCAGATCGCGGGCCAGCAGGTCGCCCGCCAGCATAGTGGGCTGCCCGCCATCATGGATGATGCCGGCCACGCGGCTGCCATCGAAGAGCTCAACGGGATTCGCTGCCGCCGCGGGTGACAGAAGGGAAGCGGTGATGACGGACAGAAGGAGGCGTGACAGGCGGAACATGATCTCTCTCAACGACGATCCGGCGGATTGGATTGACGCACGGATCGCCACCCTGCTGCGCCCCTTGCCAATGGTCCGCATAATATTCGGAGGGTATTTATCATACAATATAGAATATTGTGCCGATATATGGGATTTCGTCGCGATCAGCCACCCGGAAGCAGGGTGTCTTGACACCCGCTGCCATGGCCATTCACATCAGTTGGAGATATCGTTATCCATAAATTCACAAGACAATCAGATCCCATGGTGCGCGGATTTCATGCTGATCGGCATCAAGGCCGACATCATTTTCCGCAAAAAGGGCGGCATAATCATTGCCTCATCGGATCGGGGCCGGCCCGGTGCTCTCCCGCTCCCGTAGGGTGAAGGGCGCCACATGGTGGCGGATGGCCGGTGCCGCCCCACCCCGCCGCTCCTTGATGAAATCGGTCAGCATCTCCACGGCCTTGGATGCCATCTCCGCAATGGGCTGGTGCACGGTGGTCAGTTGCGGCCACATTAGCGACGCGATGGGCGTATCGTCGAAGCCGGCGATGGAAAGGTCTGTCGGCACGCGCAGGCCGGCCCCCAGCGCGACGGCCATGATGGCCGCAGCCATGTCGTCATTGCTGGAAAAGATGGCGGTGGGCCGCGTATCGCCCCCGATGAGCAGGCGTCGGCCCGCTTCCAACCCGGACCGGTAGCTGAAATCACCCTGCATCACCCATTCCGCGCGCACCGACTGGCCTGCCTGGGCCATGGCGGCACGGAACCCCTCCTCCCGACGCAGTGCGGGGGAATGGCTGGGATTGCCACGCACGAAGGCAATGTCGCGATGGCCCAGCGACAGCAGGTGCCGCGCCATGGCCCGCGCACCCTCGAAATCATCGATCAGCACAGCGGATGAGTGTGAGCGCGGGTCGGCCGTGGCGAAGCTCAGCGCAGCGATGTCAGCCTGCCAGAGCAGGTCCAGCGCCTCCAGACTGTCGCACAGCGGCGGGGGCAGGATCATGCCGTCCACCCCTGCGGCCACAAGTTTGCGCACAGCATCCACGGGTGCGGGATGGGCGGCCACCGGCTCGATCACCAGTTGGCTGCCGTCGCGCCCGCTCTGATGGAACGCCCCCATCAGGAAATCGCCCAGGTTGCCCGATCGTGGATTGTTGAACAGCACGCCGATACGGAAACTGCCTGATCGCGCCACCCGCGCCGCGACGTTGGGCACATAGTTCAACTCACGGATCGCTGCTTCCACCTTCTTGCGCAGCGGTTCGCGCACCTTGGTGCCGTTGGCGACACGCGACACGGTCATCGGCGACACGCCGGCCAGTTTGGCCACATCATGGACCGTGACGGCCGGCCTGCGGCGAACCGCACCGGGATTGTCGTTCTCGTCCCCCAAAATATCCCCCCGTCCCCCGCAATCCCGCGCTGCCTGCATGTCACGATAACAGGTGACGGGACGCCGCTTTTCTCAAGGCGTTATAGGCTGGGGACGATGATTAGGGAAGATGGCGGTATGCGCCCCTGTCGATAACGATATCCCGCCCGATATCGCTGTGGGGAATGCCAATGACCGGGGACCGTTCAGGCCGTGCAAAGTCAATTGTAGAGCGCCGCCGCCCCGCTGCCGGTGCGGACAATGGCTTCCACCTCGGTAGCGGGGATGTCCATGATGTCGGCCGCCTCATCGATCGTGAAATCTTCCGACAGGACCAGGAACAGCACCTGGCGGGCCTGCCATGACAGCCACCGATATGCATCCCCCTCCAGCCGGTCCTGATTGAAAAGATTGGCGTAGAGACGGTTGTACAGCTTGAACAAACCCACCTTGCCATCGGCCCCGGCCGGCAGGATGCTGCCGTCTGTGGCCAAAATCTCCAGCAGGGCGCCAGTATAGGCATCGGCGGAAGCCTGGCTGCCAGACATCGCTTCGGCATGGCGGCGCAGGGCCGGCAGATGCGGCTCCACGCTGCTCAGATCAATGAGGACGGCCTGGGGATGAAATGCGGCTTCGGCGATCGCGATTTGCATCTGATTGTCTCCCTGCTGGGTGAATGATGGGCAATTCATGCCCCTCACTTTCGTTCACCATCTGGACCGGAAACTATGGAAACGACAAGAAAACTTCCTGACTAAGGCATTGTTATCGCCATGGTTCTATGTCTGCCGCCGGCTAAATCATTCGCCATAGGGTGGGTCCGTGGATCATGTCGGCGCCACCAACGCGGACTAGGGCCAAATGGCGGTACTCGTCTCACGGACCTGGACGAACGGAGAGGATCTGACGGCTCCCGATGCCCCCTGTCCGGTCGGTGTCGGCCTCCGCCCGATAGGGAGCGAACCGCGCCACGGCCTCATCCACCGCCAGGTGCCGGCCGATGGCGGGAAAGGCGCGCTGGGCACAGTCCGGCCGCTCGCACACCTTGCAGCCGGCACCGATGGGGGTGGCCGCCTCCACATCCGACAGGTCCATACCCTTGGCATAGACCAGACGGCCGGCATGGCGCATGTCGCAGCCCAGTCCTATAGCGAACTGCTTGGCGGGATTGCCATAGCCACCGGCCCCCTGGCTGACCGTGCGCGCCACCCACAGATATTGCCGCCCGTCCGGCATCAGCGCCCGCTGGGTCAGGATGCGGCCGGGCTGGGCGAAGGCCTCATACACGTTCCACAAGGGGCAGGAGCCGCCGACACGGGAGAAATGGAAATCGGTGGCCGATTGCCGCTTGGAGATATTGCCTGCCCGGTCCACCCGCACGAAGAAGAAGGGCACGCCACGCGCATCCGGCCGTTGCAGGGTGGAAAGACGGTGGCAGATGGTCTCAAATCCTACACCGAACTGTCGCTCCAGCCGCTCGATATCGTATCGCAGGCTTTCGGCGGCGGACAGGAAGAGCTGATAGGGCAGGATGACCGCGCCCGCGAAATAATTGGCCAGCCCGATCCGGGCCAACCGCCGCGCCTCCTCCCCGGAGAAGTCCGCTTGCGCCGTCAACCGGTCCAACTCCTCCGCCTGTTCCAGGAAGGCCACCTGCGTGGCCATATGGAAGGCCCGCTGGCCCGCCGTCAGATCAGCGGACAAGTAAAGCGTGCGACTGACCGCGTCGAAGCGGCGCGACACCCGGTCGTGCTCCAACCCGCTCTCCATCACCACCCGCACGTCATGGCGACGGGCGAGATGGATCAACAGGCCCGGCGCCATGTTACCGATGGTGAGACCGGCACCGCGGTGCAACGCCGATGCCGCCGCGTCCAACGATTCCACATGGTTATGGCGGGCATAGAAGAAGTCCCGAACCTCCTCGAACGGCATTAGCGGCTTAGGCGTGGCCTGCCAATCCTCACCCAGTCTGGCCGACACCTGCTCCAGCCGCCCGGATGCCTCGCGGTAGCGGCGGTGCAGGCCAAGAAGCGCCTTGCCCACCGATGGCATGCTGGAGGCCAGTTCCTTCAATTCGGCCAGGGCCACACCGTCCGCCACCCCGGCCTCAGTCAGCGCTTCCCGCAGGTCGGCGACCAGCCGTGCCTCCTCATCCTCCGAAAAGAGCTGCACATCGACGCCGAACGCGGCGTTGATCTTCAGCAGGACGGGAACAGTCAGCGGTCGCAGGTTCTGCTCCAG
The DNA here is from genome assembly GCF_058793615.1 of Niveispirillum sp. GW835-FHT14G11. Taxonomy (NCBI): domain Bacteria; kingdom Pseudomonadati; phylum Pseudomonadota; class Alphaproteobacteria; order Rhodospirillales; family Azospirillaceae; genus Niveispirillum; species Niveispirillum sp. GW835-FHT14G11. The sequence goes on along the minus strand of NZ_JBXAFZ010000011.1, from coordinate 210,489 downwards.
CTGGTTCAGATAGCTGGGTGAAAGCCCCAGCGCCCGGGCGAGGGCCGCCTGGCTCAGCCCCCTCTCCTCCCGCAACCGGCGAAGCCGGACACCGACGAACTGTTTACGCATGCCCCACCATTCACAACATTCACACATTTGCAGATCAATCTGCGCAGACATTCACTAATTCAGGCATCCCCTGAATTGTGCTTTGCAAATATTGAGAATGATCTTGTGATTGGCAAGCGGATTGGAGAAGCGCCATGCCTGTGACCGCGATGAAGACCGACTATGCGCTGATTGAAACCCGCACCGTGCTGCTGGAAGTCGTGCGCGCGGACCCATCCGGCCAAGATGATGGCACGCTGTTCGCTGGCGACGCCCTGCGCTTGATGGGCAAGGCGGCACTGGCCGTCGCCAGAGGTTACACCAATGGCAAGGTGATGATGGTGCGAACGGACGATGTCTGCTTTCACCAGCCGCTGCCCATCGGCCATCTGCTGGACCTGACGGCCCGCCTGATCCATGTGAACGGTGCCGTCATGACCATTCTGGTCGATGGCATGATGCAATCGCCAACCAGCGGTCGCCGCACGCTGGCGCTGAGCGGCTATTTCCAGATGATCGCCGTCACTTGACGGCTGCATCCCGGTGGGCGAGGGCCATATCCACGAAAGCGCGCAGATAGTCGATATCGGCGTCGGCCTCCCGGAAACCCAGAAAAATCTGTTTGTCCACGCCATCCGGGCCCAGCCGCACCGGCGATACCCCGAATTTCGGCCCGAATTCCTCCACCATCCAGCGCGGCAGCGCCGCCACGCCGCGCCCGTGCGACACCATCAGCAGCATAATGTCCGTCGTCTCGATCTCCTTGTGCTGCTTCGGGCTGACGCCGGCCGGCATCAGGAAGCGGGTATAGATGTCCAGACGGTCGGTGGGGACGGGATAGGTGATCAGTGTCTCGTCGGCAACCTGCCGCGCCTCGACATATTCCGCTTCTCGCAACCGGTGGTCCGGCCCCACCACTAACACCTGCTCGTAATCGAATACTGGTTCGAATCGCAGGCCCGGTTTGAACAGGGGGTCGGGGGTCACCAGCATGTCGATGTCATAGCCGAACAAGGCACCGATGCCGCCGAACTGCACCTTCTGGCGGACATCCACATCCACCCGGGACCAGGTGTCGAGATAGGGGGCCACGATCTTCAGCAGCCATTGGTAGCAAGGATGGCATTCCATCCCGATACGCAGATTGCCCCGCTCTCCCTTGGCGAATTGCTGCAACCTTTCCTCGGCATGGGTCAGTTGCGGCAGCAAGCGGTTGGCGACGGCCAGCAGCCATTCCCCCGCCTGGGTCGGCCGCAGGCTGCGCCCCTCCCGATGCCAGATGGCGATGCCGATCTGGTCCTCAAGCTTGCGGATGGAATGGCTCAGCGCTGATTGCGTCAGGTTCAAATGGCTGGCCGCCGCCGTCAGCGACCCCTGCCGATCCACCTCACGGATGATGGATAGATGGATACGTTCCAGGATCGACATGGCGACCACCACATGATTGAGATTCATCGATTAATGAATTCATACCATTTTTATTCATGAATTCCAGGTCATATGGTCCCGGTCGTTTCCCATCCCCAAGGTGAAGACCATGGTAACGACCCACAATCTCGGCTTCCCCCGCATCGGCGCCAAACGCGAACTGAAGTTCGCCCAGGAGGCCTACTGGAAGGGTCTGACCTCGCGCGGCGAGCTGACGCGTATCGGTGCCGACCTGCGCGCCCGCCATTGGCACGACCAGGCCGCCCTCGACCTCGTGCCCGTTGGCGATTTCTCCTTCTACGATCAGATCCTGGACATGAGCTTCACGCTGGGCAATCTGCCGGAGCGGGTACGCGGCTTCCACGGTGACAAACTGGATAATTACTTCCGTGTGGCACGGGGCCGGTCAGCCAAGGGGACCGAGGATCATGCCGATTGCTGCGGCGGGGTCGCAGCCGGCGAGATGACCAAGTGGTTCGATACCAACTATCACTACATCGTCCCGGAATTTGACGCCGAAACGCAGTTCACTCTGGATTCCAGCCGCCTGCTGGAACAGTTGGCTGAAGCCAGGGCGCTGAGCGTGAGGGCGAAGCCGGTAATTATCGGGCCCGTGACATATCTGGCGATCGGCAAGGCCAAGGATGGTTCTGACAAGCTGTCCCTGCTCCCCCGCCTCCTGCCCGTCTATGCCGAGCTGCTGAAGGCGCTGGCCGACAACGGGGTGGAATGGGTGCAGATGGATGAGCCGATCCTGGTGACCGAACTTGACAGCACATGGCGCGGTGCCGTCACGCAGGCCTACGCGGCGCTGAAGGGCAGTGGCGTCAAGCTGCTGCTGGCCACCTATTTCGGCCAGTTGCGGGAGAACCTGGCCCTCACCGCCGAACTGCCGGTCCAGGGTATCCACCTGGACGCCATCAATGCCCGTGACGAGGTCAACGCCCTGATCCGCGCCACGCCGTCCGACCGGGTGATATCGCTGGGTGTCGTCAAAGGCCGCAACATCTGGAAGACCGACCTGGCGGCGGTGCTGAACTGGTTGGAGCCGGTGGCGATCCAACTGCGAGAGCGCCTGTGGATAGCGCCCTCCTGCTCTTTACTGCATGTGCCGGTTGATCTGGCGGGCGAGCGCAAGCTGGATGCAGAGATCAAGTCCTGGCTAGCCTTCGCCATCCAGAAGCTGGCCGAGATCAAGATACTGGCCAGGGCGCTGTCCCAGGGCCGGGATGCCGTCGCCGATGATCTGGCCGTAAACGAAGCCGCCATCGCCACCCGCCGCCATTCTACCCGCGTCAACAATCCGGCCGTAAAGGCGGCAATCGCCCGTATTGATGCCAACCTCGGTCAACGCAAAGCCACCTTCGCCGAGCGTGCGGCCAAGCAGCAGGTGCATCTGAACCTGCCGCTTTACCCCACCACCACCATCGGCTCCTTCCCGCAGACCAAGGAGATCCGGTTGGTGCGCAGCGCCTTCAAGGCCGGCAACCTGGATCTGACAGCCTATGAAAGGGCCATGCGCCAGGAAATCGAACGGTCCGTGCGCGAGCAGGAGGCCCTGGGCCTGGACGTGCTGGTGCATGGCGAGGCCGAGCGTAACGACATGGTCGAATATTTCGGGGAGCAGTTGGACGGTTACGCCTTCAGCCAGGGTGGGTGGGTGCAATCCTACGGCTCGCGCTGTGTAAAGCCGCCGATCCTGTTCGGCGATATCAGCCGCCCACGCGCGATGACCGTGGACTGGATCACCTATGCCCAGTCGCTGACGGAAAAGCCGATGAAGGGCATGCTGACCGGTCCCGTCACCATCCTGAACTGGTCCTTCGTGCGCGACGACCAGCCGCGGTCGGTTTCCTGCTATCAGCTGGCGCTGGCCATCCGCGAGGAGGTGCTGGATCTGGAGAAGGCCGGCGTACGCATCATCCAGATCGATGAAGCGGCGCTGCGTGAAGGATTGCCGCTACGCCGGGCGCAATGGCAGGACTATCTGCACTGGGCGGTGGAGAGCTTCCGTATCACGGCCAATGGCGTGGCCGACGAGACCCAGATCCACACCCATATGTGCTATTCGGAATTCAACGACATCATCGCGTCAATTGCTGACATGGATGCCGACGTCATCACCATCGAGACCTCGCGGTCGGACATGGAGTTGCTGGAGGCATTCGACAATTTCAACTATCCCAATCAGATCGGCCCCGGCGTCTATGACATCCATTCGCCCAACATCCCGACCGAGGCGCATATCGTCGACCTGATGAAGAAGGCGGCGGAGCGCATTCCAGCCGACCGTCTGTGGGTCAATCCCGATTGCGGCCTGAAGACGCGGGCCTGGAATGAAGTGATCCCAGCCCTGACCAGCATGGTCAATGCCGCCCGGACCCTGCGCGCGGGCTTGTCCTGATTTCAAGGTTGGGGGCGGGAAAGCCGCTCCCAACCTTCACAACCTTCCCAAATTCGCAAGCTGACCTCGGCAAATCTCCACCATTTCAGCCATTCACCAATGGGGTCCATCGCCCGATGATGCGCGGCATCGAAGGATCGAACAGGACCCCGCCCCCATGGATGCCATCGCCCCCGCCCCCTTTCGGCCCAAGAAGTCCGTCGCGCTGTCGGGCGTTACCGCCGGCAACACGGCGCTGTGCACCGTCGGCAAGTCGGGCAACGACCTGCATTACCGGGGCTACGACATCCTGGAAATCGCTGAACGTTGCGAATTCGAGGAAGTGGCCCATCTGCTGGTCCATGGCAAATTGCCCACCGGTGCCGAACTGCGTGCCTACAAGGCCAGGCTGAAGGCCATGCGCGGCCTGCCGACCCATGTGAAACAGGCGCTGGAATGCTTGCCAGCCTCCGCCCATCCGATGGATGTGATGCGCACCGGCGTATCGGCCCTGGGCTGTGCCCTGCCAGAGAAGGACGACCACAATATCCCCGGTGCCCGTGACATCGCCGACCGGCTGATGGCCTCGCTGGGGTCGATGCTGCTCTACTGGTATCACTGGTCCACGAATGGCAAGCGCATCGAGGTGGATACCGACGATGACAGCATCGGCGCGCACTTCCTGCATCTGCTGCATGGAAAGAAGCCCTCGGCGCAGTGGGAACGGGCGATGCACACCTCGCTGATCCTCTATGCCGAGCATGAGTTCAACGCCTCGACCTTCACGGGCCGGGTCATCGCCGGAACGGGATCGGATATGTATTCCGCCATCACCGGTGCCATCGGTGCCCTGCGCGGGCCCAAGCATGGCGGTGCCAACGAGGTCGCGTTCGAGATCCAGAAGCGCTACGACAACCCGGACGAAGCCGAGGCCGATATCCGCGCCCGCGTGGAGCGCAAGGAGGTGGTGATCGGCTTCGGCCATCCCGTCTATACCGTGTCCGATCCCCGTAACGAGGTGATCAAGCGCGTCGCCCACCAGCTTTCCCTGGAAGCCGGATCGACCAAGATGTTCGACATCGCGGCCCGGCTGGAGGCGGTGATGTGGGAGGTGAAACGCATGTTCCCGAACCTGGACTGGTTCAGCGCCGTCTCCTACCACATGATGGGCGTACCCACGGCCATGTTCACGCCGCTGTTCGTCATCGCCCGCACCTCGGGCTGGGCCGCGCACGTCATCGAACAGCGCATCGACAACAAGATCATCCGGCCCAGTGCCCATTATGTCGGCCCCGAGGATCGCCCCTTCGTCGCCATCGACCAGCGGCAGTGAGGGCAGGATCATGAACAGCACCTATCGCAAGATGCTGCCCGGCACGCCGCACGACTATTTCGATGCGCCCGCCGCCGTGGACGCCATCCGCCCCGGTGCCTGGGCGGGGCTGCCCTATGTCAGCCGCGTGCTGGCCGAACAACTGGTGCGGCGCTGCGATCCGGCGCTGCTGACCGATGCGCTGCGCCAGTTGGTGGAACGCCGCCGCGACCTGGATTTCCCCTGGTATCCCGCCCGCGTCGTCTGTCACGACATTCTGGGACAGACGGCGTTGGTCGATCTGGCCGGCCTGCGCGACGCCATATCCCTCCAGGGTGGCGATCCGTCCAAGGTCAACCCGGTGGTGCCGACGCAGTTGATCGTCGATCATTCCCTGGCCGTGGAATATGGCGGCTTCGACCCGCAGGCGTTCGAGAAGAACCGCGCCATTGAGGATCGCCGCAACGCGGACCGGTTCCATTTCATCGAATGGAGCAAGCGGGCCTTCGAGAATGTCGACGTGATCCCCGCTGGCAACGGCATCATGCACCAGATCAATCTGGAGAAGATGTCGCCCGTCATCCAGGTCCGTGATGGCGTGGCCTTCCCCGACACTTGTGTGGGTACGGACAGCCACACGCCGCATGTCGATGCGCTGGGTGTCATCGCCATCGGCGTCGGCGGGCTGGAGGCGGAAACGGTGATGCTGGGCCGCGCCTCCATGATGCGCCTGCCCGACATTGTCGGCGTCCGCCTGACCGGCCGACGCCCGCCCGGCATCACCGCCACCGATATCGTGCTGGCCCTGACCGAGTTCCTGCGCAAGGAACGGGTCGTGGGTGCCTGGCTGGAATTCTTCGGCGAAGGGGCAGACAGCCTGTCCATCGGCGACCGCGCCACCATTTCCAACATGTGCCCCGAATATGGCGCCACCGCCGCCATGTTCCATATCGACAGCCAGACCATCGACTACCTGCGCCTGACGGGCCGGGAGCCGGAGCAGGTGGCGCTGGTCGAGCATTACGCCAAGGTGCTGGGCCTGTGGGCCGATGCCCTGAAGACCGCCACGTATGAGCGGGTGCTGGAATTCGACCTGTCCGGCGTCGTGCGCAACATGGCCGGGCCGTCCAACCCGCACAGGCGCCTGCCGACCTCGGCATTGGTCGAGCGGGGCATTGCCGGCAATCTCGACAAGGCACAGGCGGAGGAACGTGACGGGAAGCTGCCCGATGGCGCGGTGATCATCGCCGCCATCACTAGCTGCACCAACACCTCCAACCCGCGCAACGTGGTGGCCGCCGGGCTTGTCGCTCGCAAGGCCAACCAACTGGGGTTGGTGCGCAAGCCCTGGGTAAAAAGCTCCTTCGCGCCGGGGTCGAAGGTGGCGCGGCTGTATCTGGAAGAAGCAGGCCTGTTGTCGGAGCTGGAAAAGCTGGGCTTCGGCATCGTCGCCTATGCCTGCACCACCTGCAACGGCATGTCGGGTGCCCTTGACCCGGCCATCCAGCAGGAGATCATCGACCGCGACCTCTATGCGACGGCCGTCCTGTCGGGCAACCGCAATTTCGATGGCCGCATCCATCCCTATGCCAAACAGGCTTTCCTGGCCTCCCCACCGCTGGTCGTGGCCTATGCCATCGCCGGGACCGTGCGCTTTGATATCGAGCGTGATGTGCTGGGGATGGATGCCGACGGCAACCCCATCACCCTGAAGGATCTGTGGCCGTCGGACGAGGAGATCGACGCCATTGTCGCCGCGTCGGTGAAGCCGGAACAGTTCCGCCAGGTCTATGAGCCGATGTTTGGCACCGGCCGGACCAAGGCCGAGAAGGTCAGCCCGCTTTATGACTGGCGCCCGACCTCCACCTATATCCGCCGCCCCCCTTATTGGGATACCGAGGGCGTGGAGGCGCTCGCCGCTTTCCCGCGCACACTGAAGGACATGCGGCCGCTGGCCATTCTGCCCGACAATATCACCACCGACCATCTGTCGCCCTCCAACGCCATCCTGGCCCATTCGGCGGCGGGGGAATATCTGACGCGCATGGGCGTGCCGGAGGAGGACTTCAATTCCTACGCCACCCATCGCGGCGACCATCTGACCGCCATGCGCGCCACCTTCGCCAACCCGCAGCTGGTCAATGAAATGGCCGTGGTCGACGGGGCGGTGAAAAAGGGATCGCTGACCCGCCTGGAACCCGACGGCAAGGTGATGCGCATGTGGGAGGCGATCGAGACCTATCTGGACCGCCGTCGCCCCCTGATCATCATCGCCGGGGCCGATTACGGCCAGGGCTCCAGCCGCGACTGGGCCGCCAAAGGCGTGCGGCTGGCCGGGGTGGAAGCCATCGTCGCGGAGGGGTTCGAGCGTATCCACCGCACCAACCTGATCGGGATGGGCGTGCTGCCGCTGGAATTCAAGCCGGGCACGACGCGCCTGACCCTGGGCCTCGATGGCACGGAAACCTATGACGTGACGGGTGAGCGCAAACCGCGCGCCGACCTCACCCTCGTCATCCGCCGCCGCAACGGCGAACGGGTGGAGGTGCCCGTCACCTGCCGCCTGGACACGGGCGAGGAAGTGTCGATCTATGAGGCGGGCGGCGTGCTGCAGCGCTTTGCCGAGGATTTCCTGGCCAGTGAAGGCCCGAAGCGGGAGGCTGTCTGATGGCGTCCGCTCCCCAAATCCGCATTCCCGCCACCTATATGCGTGGCGGCACCAGCAAGGGCGTGTTCTTCCGGCTGGACGACTTGCCCGAACGCTGCCGTGTGCCGGGCGAGGCACGCGACCTTCTGTTCCTGCGCACCATTGGCAGCCCCGATCCCTATGCCAAGCACACCGATGGCATGGGGGGCGCCACCTCCAGCACATCCAAATGCGTGATCCTGTCAAAGAGTACGCGGCCTGACCATGATGTGGATTATCTCTACGGCCAGGTCTCCATCGACAGCGCTTTTGTCGACTGGTCGGGCAATTGCGGCAACCTGTCCACGGCGGCGGGTGCCTTTGCCATCCATGGCGGGTTGATCGACCGGGCCCGCGTGCCAGCGGATGGCATCTGCACGGTGCGCATCTGGCAGGCCAACATCAACAAGACCATCATTGCCCATGTCCCTGTCACGGGTGGTCAAGTGCAGGAGATGGGGGATTTCGAGCTGGATGGCGTGACCTTCCCAGCCGCCGAAATCGTGCTGGAGTTCCTCGACCCGGCCGAAGAGGGGGAGGATGGCGGCACCCTGTTCCCGACCGGCAACCTGGTCGATGAACTGGACGTGCCGGACAGCATCGTCCCCGGCGGCAAGCTGCGGGCAACGATGATCAATGCCGGCATCCCGACCATCTTCGTGAATGCCGCCGATATCGGCTATCGCGGCACGGAGCTTCAGGGCGATATCAACGAGGACAAGGCGGCACTCGCCCGGTTCGAGACCTTGCGGGCCATCGGTGCCGTTCGCATGGGGCTGATCAAGGACATTGCCGACGCGCCTAAGCGTCAGCACACACCAAAGATCGCCTTCGTGGCCCCGCCTGCGGACCATATTGTTTCCAGCGGCAAGCGCATTGCCGCCGGGGATATCGATCTTCTGGTCCGTGCCCTGTCCATGGGCAAGCTGCACCACGCCATGATGGGCACGGCGTCGGTCGCCATCGCCACGGCGGCGGCCATTCCCGGCACCTTGGTCAATCTGGCGGCGGGCGGCGGTGAACGCAACGCGGTGCGTTTCGGACACCCGTCCGGCACGCTGCGCGTGGGCGCAGAGGCCAAGCTGGCCGATGGAAAATGGCAGGTGACCAAGGCCGTGATGAGCCGCAGCGCCCGCATCCTGATGGAAGGCTGGGTCCGCGTACCCGCCGGTAGTTTCTGACATTCTTCAAGGAACCGACATGTCTACCCGCAAGCAACTGAAGGCCCTGGTCGAAGCCCGCCGTGGCGTCATCGTTCCTGGCGCGTTCAACGCCTTGTCCGCCAAGGTGGTGGAGGATCTGGGCTTCGAGGCCATCTATGTCACCGGTGCCGGTGTCACCAACATGTGGTTCGGCATGCCGGACCAGGGCTTCATGGGCTTGGCCGAAATCGCCGACCACACGGCCCGCATCCGCGATACGGTCAATGTGCCGCTGCTGGTCGATGCCGATACCGGCTTCGGCAATGCGCTGAACGTCTATCACACCGTCCGCACGCTGGAGCGGGCCGGGGCTGACTGCATCCAGTTGGAAGACCAAGTGGCCCCCAAGCGCTGTGGCCATTTCAACGGCAAGGACGTCATCTCCACCGAGGAGGCGGTGTCCAAGATCAAGGCCGCCGTGGATGCGCGGCGCGATCCCGACCTGCTGATCATGGCCCGCACCGATGCCGCCGCCGTACACGGGTTCGAAGCCGCCGTGGAACGGGCGCAAAAGTTCGCCGAGGCCGGGGCCGACATCCTGTTTGTGGAGGCGGTGACCAAGGCCGATGAAGTCCGCACCCTGCCGCAGCGTCTGGACCAGCCGCAATTGATGAACATGGTCATCGGCGGCAAGACGCCGATCTTCAATGCCACCGATCTGGCGGGCCTGGGCTATGGCATCGTGCTCTATGCCAATGCCGCGCTGCAGGGGGCGGTGATGGGGATGCAGAAGGCGCTGACAGTCCTGCGCGACGCCCAGGAGTTGAAGGAGGATAGCGGCCTCGTCACCCCCTTCGCCGAACGCCAGCGCCTGGTCGGCAAGCCGGAATGGGATGCGTTGGACAAGCGCTATAGCTGAGTTTCAGCCACCCAACGCCTCCACCACCTCCCGCGGTGCCGTCCGGACCGATCCGGCATTGAACGGGGGGTGGGGGTCGTATTCGATGGCCAGTTGCGCCATCATCGCCTGCTTGGACCCGTAAAGGTCGGCGATCAGGGCAAGGGTGAGGTCGATGCCGGCCGACACCCCGGCCGAGGTCCAGTATTTGCCGTCGCGAACCCAGCGTTCCGGCACGAAGGTCGACCCGGCCTGATCCAGCATGCCGGTGAATTTCCAATAGGTGGTGGCGCGCCTGCCCTTCAGCAGGCCGGCATGCGACAGCATCAGCGATCCGGTGCAGATGCCCACCGTACAGATCGATGTGCTGTCCATGCGCCGCAGCCAGTCCATGGTGACGGGATCGTTGGACGTCTCCATCAGCCCCTTGGCACCGCCGGGCACCAGCAGAATGTCGGTGCGGTCGATCTGGTCGAAGGTGACATTGGCTTTGTAATCCATGATGCCACTGTCGCTTTTCATCAGGTCGAGGCTCTTGGCGGCCAGCACGACCTCCACCCCCTCCACCCGGTGCAGCGCCTCGTACGGGCCAACCCAGTCCAGCACCGTGGTACCGGGATAGAGCAGCATGGTGACCTGGGTCTTCTTGCCGGCGCGCGAAGCTGGCGTTTCCGACGCTTGCGCACCGCTGCCGGCGATCAGCGCGGCGCTGCCGGCCAACCCCATGGCGGCGAAGGACCGGCGGTCGATCATGTGGTTCATGGTATTTCCCTTTTCTGTGTGCATCTGCTTCACGCCTTGGGTCCATCGCTGTTGAAGATGTCGCGATGGCGCTGCCATCGTCCCTCCTCCCATTTCCAGACCAGGATATATTTGCCGTGGTCGATGATCTGTTCCCGCCCGGCCTCCACGGCCGAGACGGTGGCCAAACCAGCTTCGATCACCAGCGGCCCCTCGATGATCTGATCGACCAGCTCGAACTGGCTGCGCAGGCGTCGGGCGGGGTTATTGGTCGCAGCCGTCCAAAACGCGATGGCGGCATCGCGGCCCCGCACCAGCGGTCGGCCGGCCGGCAGCACCAGCGTATCGGCGGTGAACAGGGCCGGCAGGGCCGCATGGTCGCCGGTAAACAGGATCTCCGCGAACCGGCGCCGGACCTCTCCGGTCTGCGCCAGGATGGTGTCACGGCCGGGTACCGGTGGTGCGGCCTGGACCGCCGTAGCCAGCAGGGCGCCGCCCATCCGGGCCAGGGATCGGCGATCGATCATGGTCTGTCTCCGGAAAGGTCGGCACCGGTCGCCCGCTCGATATCCCGGGCCACGAACCGCGCCCCATAGGCGAACATCAAGGCACCGAGCGTCGCGAAGCCGGCCATGATGGCCAGGGCGTAGCGCAGTGCGTCGACACCCGCGCTGTCACGCAACCCATCGCTGATCATGCCGGTCAGCACCGGGCCGATGCCCTGGCCGGTCAACACGGTGGCCACCATGACCAGGGCGGTGGCGAGCCCGCGCATGGACGGCCGGGCCAGATTCTGGGTCAGACCGAAGGCCGGCCCGAAATGCATCGCCGAAATGACCGTACCGGCGGCATAGATGCCCAGGCCGGTATAGAGGTCGTCGGCTAGACAGAACATCGCAAAGAATGGGGTGGTCAGCAGGGTGACGAGTGCCGGGAAATACAGCCGGACCCGTGGGTTACGTTCCGACAGCCAGTCCGACAGCCCGCCACCCACGAAGGTGCCGATGCCCCCGGCGATGCCCAGCACCAGCCCCAGATGCAGCCCGACCTCCGTGAGGCCGAGCCCATGCACCTTGATCAGGAAGGCCGGCGCCCAGGCGGCATAGGCGCCCTGTGTCACCGCCGTGATGGTGAGGCCACCAGCCGCAGCCAGATAGGCACGCTGTTGCCAGAGAAAGCGCAGCGACGCACCCGTTGCCTCATCCCCGCGCAGGGCCGCCGGCTCGAACCGGCCGCGCAGCGGCTCTTTCACCGTCAGGCGCAGGACCAGGGCCAGCAGCAGGCCCGGCGGCCCCAGCAGCAGGAAGGTCATCCGCCAGCCGAACCGTTCCGCCACGAAGGAACCCAGCAGGAAGCTCAGCATGATGCCGATATAGATACCGCTGGAATAGATGCCCATGGCCAGCGCCCGCCGCCGGGGCGCGAAATAATCGGCGATCAGGGAATAGGTGGGCGCCCCACCCCCGGCCTCCGCCACGCCCACCACGGCGCGGGCTGCCAGCATCTGGCCGAAGCCGGTGACGGCCCCGCAGATCGACGTCGCCACACTCCACACCGTGACGGCCACGGACACCAGGTTGCGCCGGTTGTGCCGGTCGGAAAAGCGCGCGATCCACAGGGTGGCGATGGCATACAGCACCGCGAAGCCGGACCCGCTCAGCAGCCCCATGGCCGTGTCCGACAGGGCGAATTCCTGCTGGATCGGCACCAGCAGGATGGAGATCACCAGCCGGTCGATCCAGTTCAGGATGAAGATCAGCACCAGGATGAACAGGACGTAGTAGGCATAGAGCGGATTGGGCGGCGCGTCTGTCGCGGTGGGATCAGTCATGGGCAATCGGCACTCCCTAGGGGCATCATCGGATGATTGTGTCAGCCGCCCTTGCGCGCGCAAAGGCCGCTGGACGGGCAATTTCGGCCAGGGTCCTCAGCGGCTGATCCGCACCGTCTGCAACTGCATATATTCGTCCAGCCCGTGCAGCCCGAATTCCGTGCCGATGCCGGATTGCTTGGCACCGCCGAACGGCGCATCGGGGGAGATGGTGCCATGGTCATTGACCCAGGCCGTACCCACCTGCATCCGTTCGGCCAGCGCACGCGCCTGGACCAGATCGGACGACCAGACGGACCCGCCCAGCCCGTTTTCATTGGCATTGGCGCGGGCCAGGGCGTCTTCCGCGTCGGTGAAGCGGATGAGGGGCAGAATGGGGCCGAACTGTTCCTCATCCACGATGCGCATCCCGTCCGACACATCGACCAGGATCGACAGCGGGAAGAAATAGCCTTCACGCTCCAGCGGTGCGCCACCGGACAGGAACCTTCCACCCTTGGCGCGGGCATCTTCGGCCAGGGCGCAGACATAATCGAACTGCGCCCGGTTCTGCACCGGACCGAACTGCGTCGAGGGATCACTACCGGGGCCGGTGCGCGCCTGCCGGGCCAGTACCGCCAGCCTGTCGGCCAGCGCGTCATGGACCGCGTCATGGACATAGAGCCGTTTCAGCGCGGCGCAGGTCTGGCCGTTATTGCTGAAGGCCTTGGCGAAGATCTTCGGCGCGATGGCGTCGATATCGGCATCCGCCAGGACGATGGCCGCGTCATTGCCGCCCAGTTCAAGCGTCAGGCGCTTCAGGTTGCCGGCACCGCTGGCCATGATGCGCCGGCCGGTCGGGGTCGATCCGGTGAAGACGATCTTGTCGATCCCCTGGTGCTCCGCCATCGCTTGGCCCAGCACCGCGTCGCCGGAGACCGAATTCACCACGCCCGGCGGCAGATGCGCATTGGCGATCTCGATCATCCGCAGGACGGCAAGCGGGGTATAGGGCGAGGGTTTCAGCACGACCGTATTGCCGGCAACCAGGGCCGGCATGACATGCCAGACGGAAATCAGCACCGGGTAATTCCAGGGGGTGATGGAGGCGACGACGCCCAGCGGCCGGCGATGCACCTCGACCCGTTCATCCGCGCCATCCTTGACCAGTTCCACCAGGGGGCGCAGGGCGGCAGTGGCGCGGGCCCAGGCGGCGGCACCGGAAATCTCCCCCACCGCACTGCTGTGCCGCGGCTTGCCCTGTTCACGCGACAGCAGCGCACCCAGGCTGTCGCGCGCCGCTTCCATGGCGTCGGCGATACGTTCGACAGCGGCGGCGCGTTCTTCGATCGGGGTCGCGGCCCAGGCCGGAAAGGCCCGTCTGGCCGCCGCCACCGCCTGGTCCAGATCGGCCAGGCTGGCCAGCGGGGAACGGGCAAAGGCCCGGCCGGTGGCCGGATCGATCACATCATGCGTCTCGCCGCCCGCCAGCGGGCGCCCATCGACGATGAGGGCCGGAATATTCTCCATCGGGTCCTCTCCTTCGCACCCCATCGCCGGCCCATGGTCCGGGCATAGGGCTTCCTTCCGACCCCGATGGGGTCGGTCGGTATTCTGGAATTGTCATTCGAACGACGGTTCTATTCGGACGCGTGCTTGGCCCAGTCATTGCCGGGCAACAAGGCCTCGGTGAAACCGAACTTCGTCATGTCCCGGATACGCTGGGGATAGAGGATGCCGTCCAGATGGTCATATTCATGCTGGAACAGCCGGGCGTGGAAGCCCTTGGCCTCCCGCGCCATCGGGCCGCCATCCTCTGCCGTGCCGCCATAGCGGATATGGGTGTGGCGCGGCACGAGACCGCGCATGCCCGGCACCGACAGGCAGGATTCCGGCGCCTGCACCGTTTCTTCCGTCAGGATTTCCAGCCAGGGATTGATCAGGGCGGTCAGCGGCACCGGCTGTTCATCGGGATGGTATTTGTTGGGCGCGATGCCGAAGATCAGAACGCGCAGATCGACCCCGATCTGCGGCGCCGCCAGCCCGAAGGAATTGGCGGCGTGCAGCGTGTCATACATGTCGGCGATCACCGCCTTCACGGCCGGATCATAGATATCCGCCACCGGCTGGGCGACGCGCAGCAGGCGGATGTCGCCCAGCTTCAAAATCTCACGGATCATGGCCGCCCTCCCGTTGCATTCTTCAGATATTCGGCCGCCAGCCGGCAGCACCCATCGATCAGCATCGCCGCCTTTTCCCGTGCTGTCCGGGTTTCCGACCGGGTCTGCAGCCAGCCCAGATAAGTGGTGGCGCGCAGGAAGCGGAACAAAGGCAGGCGGTCGAGATCGGGCAGCGGCCGTACGGAACGATATCCGGCGAATAACGGGTCGCGCAGCGCCGGATCATTCCCGTCAGGCATGGCGTTGATCACCGTTGTCAGCTCGAACAGGTACCAGCCGAAGCCGCAATCATCGAAATCGATGGCCTGCAAGCGGTCGCCATCCGCGATCAGATTATCGCGGATCAGGTCGGCGTGGATCATGCCGTAGCGGTCGCCCGCCTTGCCATAATCGGCCAGATCGGCCAAGGCCAGACCCCGGGCCCGCAGCAGCAGGTCGCGCTGGTCCGCCGACAGGGCGGGCAGTTCCCAGAACCGTCCCCAGACCGGGCTGTCCCCCAGCAAACCGTCGGCGTCCCAGCTATGCCGGTCGAAGTCGGCCGGAAGTGGAATTTGCGATCCCCGGCTGTGCAACCGGGCCGCCAGTTGGCCGACCTGGAAGTAATGGTTGGCCGGGTCGTCCTTGGGTGCGTCGCCGCCGGATAGCCAGCCCAGCATGTCCACCTGCCGGACCTCCGGCACGCCATCGGCAGCGGCATGCACGAACAGGCTGCCATCGGCGGCGGGCAGGACCGGCGGCACTGGAATGCCCGCCTGACCCAGCGCCCGCATCCAGTAGAGTTCTGAGCGCAGCGAACCATCCGTGTGGTACCCGGCGCGATGGACGCGCAGCGCGAACCGTGTCCCGTCCTCCCGGTGGGTGGTGAATACGGCATTCTCCCGGTATTTGAACAGCACCGGATCGCTGAACCGCCCGTCCCAGCGGTCAAGGGCCGCCCGGGCAAGCCCGGTCAGGCATTCCGCCTGGTCCGCGTCGGAGAGTTGATAGAAATTGGCCAAGGATCGATCCCCTATAAGGCGGCCAGCGCATCGTCCATGACGGACAGAAGATGATCGGCGTTGTCAGTGGAGAAGACCAGGGGCGGGCGCATCTTCAGGATATTGCTGTGGCGGCCGGCCCGGCTGATCAGCACGCCATTGTCGCGCATCCGGTTGATCAGCCGCTTGGTCTCCACATCCGCTGGGCTGCCATCGGGACGGATCAGTTCCACCCCGAAGAACAGGCCCCGCCCGCGCACCCCGGCCAGGATCGGGTGCTTGGCCGCCAATCCATCCAGACCAGCCCTGACATGGGCGCCAACGCGGCGGCTGTTGCCCTGGATATCCTCCCGTTCGATCACCTCTAGCACCGCCATGCCGGCGGCGGCGGCCACCGGATTGCCGGCAAACGTGTTGAAATAGCGGGATGCCGCGCCGAACCGGTCCACCCAATCACGCCGGGTGACCATGCCGGCCACGGGATAGCCGTTGCCCATCGGCTTGCCCAGGGTGACGATGTCGGGCACAACACCGGTCAACTGGTGCCCCCATAGGACATCGCCGGTGCGGGCGAAGCCTGACTGCACCTCGTCGCAGATGAACAGGCCGCCGGCCTGGCGCACGATCGCCACCGCCTGTTCCACATAACCCGGCACCCGGTCCGGCAGCCCTTCATTGGCGAAGAAACTGTCCATCAGCAAGGCGGCCACCTGGATGCCATCGGCTTTCAGACTGCCCACCGCTTCATGGACATGGGCCGCGAAGACGGAGGCCAGTTCCGCATCCGTGCGGCCTTGCCGGTCATGGGCCGGGTCCGGCACCCGCACCGCGCGGGCGAAGGGTGGAAACGGCTCCCCACCCGGAAAGGCGCTGGCCATGCCGGCCAGGATGGTGGAATTGCCGTGATAGGAAAGATCACTGACGATGATCCCCTGCCCACCCGTGACGAACCGCGCCAGCCGCAGCGCCAGTTCATTGGCCTCCGTCCCGGAACAGGTCAGCATCACCGCATTCAGCGGATCGGCGAACAGTGACGTCAGCCGCTCCGCATAGGCCACCAGGGTCTCATCCAGATAGCGGATGTGCAGGTTCAGCGTCGCCGTCTGCCGGGCAATGGTGTCCACGACATGGGGATGGCAATGGCCGACGCAGGGGACATTGTTATAAACGTCCAGATAGGTGCGGCCATCCGCGTCATAGACCCAAGCCCCCTCGCCCCGAACCAGGTGCAGCGGCCGGTCGTAAAAAAGCGGACTGTTGCGGCCCAAAACCTGTTGCCGGCGCCGGATCAGGTCGTCGATATCAGACATTCATCTCTTCCCATCCGCCAACGAACTCTCCACACGAAAGTGTGCGTGTCCCGGCTTTCCGTAGCCAGGGACAGCGATGTTCCTTGACGAGAACGATCACGGATAAGGGCGCACAATACAACGCCACTTACTGACAAAATTCGGCCACGGGTCCAGCCATGGCCTCTGCCGGCCGGATATGGAAAGGGTCGTCACAACGCCCAAATAATCTCATTTATATCAATGGCTTGTGATTATATTTCCCCTCACCGCCGGGGCCATTTCATTGATGAGGGATGCCCGAGGGCACGCATCATCCGGCCAAATCTGGCCGAAATTGCCCGTGGTTTGGCCCACCGGCCAATCCGGCTTCAAGTAACCTTCCCCTCACAAAAGCAGCAGTTTCGCCGTGACAGAAGACAGGGTTTCAGCATGCTGACCCGGCCGGCGACGCTCCAATCCAAATCCAAATGAACGAACGGGGGTTAGTGATGAACGGGGAGTCAGTAAAGCGTATGACCTGGCTGTCGCTCGGCGTCTGCACGGCGGCCCTGATGGCGGTGCCGGCCCAGGCACAGACGGCGACGGAGCCGGCCGGTACCTCCATCCTGGAAGAGATCATCGTCACCGCCAACCGGCGCGTGGAAAGCGTCAACCGTGTGGCGGCCAGCGTCGCAGCATTGGACCAGGCGGCCCTGGACAAGCAGGGTATGCGCAATTTCACCGATATCGTGGCCCAGACGCCGAGCCTGTCCTTCGCCCCGCCCAGCACCTTCCAGCCGGCCAATATCGCCATCCGCGGCGTGCGGTCCACGGTGGGCGGGGCGACCACCGGCATCTATATCGACGACACGCCGATCCAGGCCCGCAATACCGGCCCGCAGAATGCCGGCGACGCCCTGCCCACCATCTTCGACCTGGATCGGGTGGAGGTGCTGCGCGGGCCGCAGGGCACGCTGTTCGGCTCCGGCTCCCAGGGTGGTTCAGTGCGCTTCATCTCGCCCACCCCCGACCTGAACGATGTGAAGGCCTATGCACGGGCGGAGGTGACCTCCACCGACAGCGGCGGCATCGGCTATGAGGGCGGCGTGGCCACCGGTACCCCGATCATCGAGGACAAGCTGGCCGTGCGGCTCAGCGCCTCCTACCGCCGTGATGCCGGCTATGTCGACCGCATCAATGAGCGCACGGGCGCCATGGTCGACAAGGATGCCAACAGCGCCAGCGCCCACACGATGAAGGCAGCAGCCCTGTTCGCGCCCGATGATGTCTGGCACATCACGCCGTCGGTGAATTTTCAGGAAACCCGTGCCAAGGACTCATCTCAGTTCTACGCCCGCCTGTCCGACCGGTCGGAGCAGAAGCTGATCAGCGGCCGCACCCTGGCACAGCCGTCGAAGGACCGGTTCTATCTGCCGGCCTTGAAGGTGGAGGCCTATCTGGACGGGATGACGGCCACCTCCGTCACCTCCAACTTCACAAGGCGGCAGTCAGTGATCCTGGATTACAGCAATCTGGATGAAGGCGTGGCCCGGCTGTACAACACCAACCGCGTCGGCGGCCCGCTGCCCGGCATCGGTGTGCTGCCCCTGCCCATCCTGCTGCCCGAGGCGTTCGTGGCCGCCGGCGGGGCCGAGAATGTGGTGAATAACCGCCAGGATAATTTCACCCAGGAAATCCGCCTGCAATCTGATGGCGACGGCCCGTTCAGCTGGCTGGTCGGCGGCTTCTTCCAGCGGGCCAAGCAGGTCAATGCCATTGCCGTCAACGACGCTTATTACGCCGATGAATTTGAAACCCTGCTGGGCTTCCGGAATGTCAACGGCATCACCCGCTATTTCCGCGATTACCATGGCGAGGATGAACAACTGGCAGCCTTCGCCAATGCCGATTACCAGTTGGGCGATCTGAAGCTGTCGGGCGGTATCCGAGCAGCGTCGATGAAATTCTCCTATGAGGAGGAATTGAACGGGTCGTTTACCCGCGGCCGGCAATTCACCACCGGCAAGCAGAAGGAAAGCCCGATCACGCCGAAGGTCAGCCTGACCTGGGAAGCGACCGACGACGCCATGGTCTATGCCTCGGCCGCCAAGGGCTTTCGCACCGGCGGCGCCAATATCCCGATCACCCCGACCCCGCCCTGCCTGGCTGCCCTGTCGCAACTGGGCATGTCCAGCGCGCCGCAGACCTATGACAGCGATACGGTGTGGAATTACGAGGTCGGCAGCAAGATCAGCCTGTTCGACCGCGCCATGCAGGTCAATGCCAGCGCCTATCACATCGACTGGAGCAACATCCAGAGCGGCGTGACCTTGAGCGGCTGTCCCGGTGCCTTCACCACCAACCTGGGCTCGGCCAACAGCGACGGTTTCGACCTGGCGGTCAGCGCCAAGCCCACCGATGCGCTGTTCCTGTCGCTGTCGGCCGGTTACAACCGCTCGCGCTTTGCCGAAACCGTGACGTCGAACAACATCATCCTGGCGCAGAAGGGCGCGATGGTCAGTGACAGCCCGCCCTGGCAGATCGCCGGAACGGTGGAATATTCCCTGCCGCTGGACAATGACGCCGATGGCTATGTCCGCGCCATCCACCAATACGCCTCACGCGCCAGCGGATTGTTCGCCAAGTACGACACGCCGACCTCGTCGGGCTATGACGTCAATGGCCGGCGCAACCAGGGCTATCATCTGACGAACCTGCGCGTGGGCTGGCGGAACGAGGATTTCGACCTGTCGATGTTCGTCGACAATCTGTTCAACTCGGCCCCACAGCTGAACTATATCTCCAACGCGTTTCCCACCGACACGACCTATTACGCCAACACGCTCCGCCCGCGCACGATCGGCGTGACGCTGACGGCAAGGCACTGACATCACGGCTGTCCTGGGATGGACATGACTGGCCCCGCTTCTTCGGAAGCGGGGCTTTTTATTCATCGTCGGGCCCGCGCTGCAGCGCCCGGCGCAGGTTGCGCTCATCCCCGTAACCGTAATCGCGGGCGATGCGTTTCAGGGTGGAGGTGCCGCGTTCGATGGCGCTCTGGGCCGCTTCCAGCCGCAGGGCGGCGATGGCGCGGGCCGGGGTGCGGCCGGTCTGGTCGCGATAGCGGCGGGAGAAGGTGCGCACGCTCATCCCCGCCACCTCCGCCATCCGTTCCACGGTCAGCGGCTGGGCCAGATTCTCGCGAATCCAGGCATGCAGGGCGGCGAAACTGTCATCGGCCACCTGCAGGGACAGCGGCTTGCTGAATTGCGACTGCGACCCCGGACGGCGCAGATAGACGACCAGATAGCGGGCGACATCCATCGCCGCCTCGAACCCGTAATCATCCTCGATCAATGCCAGGGCCAGATCGATGCCGGCGGTGACGCCAGCACAGGTCCAAACATTGCCGTCGCGCAGATAGATGCGGTCATCCTCCACCTGCGTGGTCGGCGCCCGCTTGCGCAGCAGGCGGGCCGCGGCCCAATGGGTGGTGGCCTTGCGCCCGTCCAGCTGCCCGGCTGCTGCCAGCAGGAAGGCACCGGTACAGACGGAGCAAAGGCGTCGGACGTTGGGCGCGATCTGGGCGATCCACCGCACCATGTCGTCCGGCACCCTGGGCGATTGCGGGCTGCCACCGCCGGGGATGACGACCGTATCCACCGCGCCTAAGGCGCTGCAGGGCACGGTTTCGATCAGCATGCCGCTGGAGGTGCGGACCTGCCCGCCCTTCAGCGACACGATGGTCAGGCGGTAGCGCGGGTCATTCTCCTCCCCGCTGTCATTGGTGGCCAGCCAGAAGGCCTCCAGCGGGCCGCCAACATCCAGGAAGTTGACATCGTCATACATCGCGAAGGCGATATGCAGCGGCTTTTTCTGTGCCATGACCGGACGTTACCAGCGGCGTCGCCAGGGTGCAACTCGATGTCGTCGATGCTTCTGGTTCCGGCGACCATGGTGATACACCACCCATCCACGGCCACCTGACAAGACAGGCAGCTGCCGGCCGGGGTGAAGAAAGCGCTTTGCAAAGCCATCGCGGGTGGGCCATGTGAAATTTCTTTGAAACTTCTTTTGCGGATGGGGGCGGGACATGATCCCTTCTCCAGCCGCAAATGTTGTCCTCCCGTTCAGTCCCCACGGAGCCACCTCAGATGGATTTCTTCCGCCGCTTCAATTTCCTGGTCTGCGCGCCTGCCTTCGAGGCCGACGAGTTGGAAGGTTCCCGCCTGCAGGACATTATCGGCGAGGTCGAAAGGCTGGGCTTCGAGGTCACCAAGGCACGGCGGATCGAGGATGCGGAACTGGCCATCCGCACGGATGCCGCCATCGGCTGCATGGTCCTGGACTGGGGCAAGCGCTGGTCGGAAGGCAAGGCCGCAGCATTGATCTCCCTTGTCCGCGCCCGCGGGCTGGAAATGCCCATCGTGTTGGTGGTCCGGCGCAAGCGGCTGGAGGATATCCCGGTCGATGTGATGCGGGAAGTGGACGGCTATGTCTTCCTGGCGGAGGAAACGCCGCAATTCATCGCCAAGAACCTGATCAGCCGCCTGCGCCAATATGCCGAGACGCTGAAGACGCCGTTCTTCGGCGCCCTGGTCGATTATGCCGAGGAGGGCAACCAGCTTTGGACCTGCCCCGGTCATAATGGCGGCATCTTCTATAGCCGCAGCCCTATCGGCCGCATCTTCGTGGAGCATCTGGGCGAGGCGATCTTCCGCGACGACCTGGACAATTCCGTCGTCGATCTGGGCGACCTGCTGGTGCATGAGGGCCCGGCGCTGCGCGCCCAGAAGGAAGCCGCCAAGATCTTCGGGGCGGAGCGCACCTATTTCGTGCTGAACGGCACCTCGGCGTCGAACAAGGTGGTGCTGGGCGCGCTGGTGGCGGAGGACGATCTGGTCCTGTTCGACCGCAACAACCACAAGGCCGCCCATCACGGCGCCCTGCTGCTGGGCCAGGGCACGCCGATCTTCCTGGAAACCGACCGCAACGCCCACGGTCTGATCGGCCCCATCGATTACGAGGCGCTGGACGAGGCGGCGATCCGCGAGAAGATTCGCACCCACCCGTTCGTGAAGGACCCCGACGCCTGGAAGAAGCCCCGCCCCTTCCGCGTGGCGGTGATCCAGCAATGTTCCTATGACGGCACCATCAACAATGCCGACCTGCTGGTGCAAAAGCTGGGCCCGCTCTGCGACTATATCCTGTTCGACGAGGCCTGGGCCGGCTTCATGAAGTTCCATCCGCTGTTCCAGGGCCGCTATGGCATGGGCGTCAAGGACCTGGGACCCGACAGCCCCGGCATCATCACCACCCAATCCACCCATAAGCAGCTGGCCAGTTTCAGCCAGGCCTCCCAGATCCATGTGAAGGACAAGCATATCGGCGATATCGAGCGACGGGTGGAACATCGCCGCTTCAATGAAAGCTTCCTCCAGCACGCCTCCACCAGCCCCTTCTATCCGATCTTCGCGTCGCTGGACGTGGGCGCGCAGATGATGAAGGGCAAGTCGGGCGAGGTCCTGTGGGACGACACCATCCGCCTGGGCATCGAGATCCGCAAGAAGCTGCGGACCATCGGACGGGAATTCATGGAGAAGGAGAGCGATGCCGCCCGGCAATGGTTCTTCGACCCGTTCGTACCGGATGTGACCAGCCTGAACGGACTGGATGTGCGGTGGGAGGATGTGCCCACCGACGACCTGGCCCGCGATCCCAGCCATTGGGCGCTTGAGCCCGGTCGGGGTTGGCACGGGTTCAAGCATCTGGGGCCGGATTATGCCATGACCGACCCCAACAAGCTGACCATCCTGACGCCGGGCTTCGACCGCACGACTGGTGCCTATCTGGACCAGGGCGTGCCGGCACCGGTGGTGGCGGAATATCTGCGCGAGAACCAGATCGTGCCGGAGAAGAACGATCTGAATTCCCTGCTGTTCCTGCTGACGCCCGGTGTGGAAAGCAGCAAGGCCGGCGGCCTGATGAGCGCGCTCATCTTCTTCAAGCGCCTGCATGACGACAACGCGCTGCTGGACGAGATCATGCCCGATTTCGTCCGCCGCCGGGCGCCGCGCTATAATGGCGTGCGCCTGGGCGACCTGTGCCGCGACATCCACAGCTTCTACCGCGACCATAATATCAGTGCCCTGCAGCGCCGGCAGTTCCGGCCCGAACATCTGCCGGAAATGGCCATGCTGCCGCACAAGGCCGCCAAGCAGCTGGTCCGCAACAAGGTGGATTTCGTCACCCTGGATCAGTTGGAGGGTCGCATCGCCACGACCCTGATGCTGGTCTATCCGCCCGGCATCGCCACCATCCTGCCGGGTGAGCGGTTGACGGAGCGCGCCCGGCCGATGATCGATTACCTGAAAGTGTTCGAGAAGGGGGCCAACCTGTTCCCCGGCTTCGACAACGAGATCCAGGGTGTCTATCGCAAGCTGGACCCGGACGGCCGCATCCGCTTCTATACCTACGTCGTTCGCGAATAGGACCCTCGGCACCGATGACTGTCATGCCTGATCCCGGCCACGCCGCCGCCTCCACCCTGGTCGTCCGTCCTTCGACGGAGGCGGATGTGGAGGCGATGCTGGCCATCTATGTCCATTACATCAACCGCGGGCTGGGCGATTACGAGCCCGAGGACCCGGACGAGGATGACATCAAGCGCCGGCGCAAAAACATGCTGAGCAAGCGGCTGCCACATGTGGCGGCCGAACTGGACGGCGTGGTGGTGGGCTATGCCTATGCCGTGCCGTTCCGCAAGCGCCCGGCCTATCGCTATGCGGTGAAGCACTCCATCTATGTCCATCACGACCATCTGTCCGCCGGCGTGGGAAGGCGGCTGATGCAGTTCCTGATCGATGCCTGTGCGGCGGCCGGATACCGGCAGATGATCGGCTATATCGATGCGGCCAACGACCGGTCGCTGCGCCTGCATGACAGTTTCGGCTTCACCCGCTGCGGCTTTCTGCCCTCGGTCGGCTACAAATACGGCCGCTGGACGGACAGTGTCATGGTGATCCGGCCCCTGGGCGAGGGCAGCAGCACGCCACCCCTGCCGATGCCCAGGAAGACCAAGGCGAAACCGGTGGCGACTGTCGATGACGGTGCCGGTCGCCAAGAGGTCGGCCCTACGGTTCCACCCTGATATCCACCCGCCGCCGCGAGGTTTCCGTCAGCCCGTCAAAGGCGGGATCGGCCAGCGGTGCCGGGTTCAGGCGCCATTCCAGCACGAGCCGATCCGCCGGCACGCCCAGGCTGACCAGCCATAACCGGGCCATCTCTGCCCGGCGCTTTGCCAGATCGGCCGGCTCCGAAAGCTCTTGTCCGGACAGGTTAAGCGGCTCGGTTTCGGCATAGCCAGTGACGGTCACCCGGCCCCCCGCCGCCTTGGCATAGGTGGCGGCATTGACCAGCATCCAGTCGCTTTGCTGATAGACGACAAAGTCGCGGCCGAAATCGAACGGGATGGGGAACAGCCGGTTCGTGTAGGGGGGCGGCGGGGCCGGATCGGGAGCATAAAGCGGGCGGATATTGCGGGCGGGCAGCATGAAACGCCGGCCGGGGAACCCTTCGTCCGGGATAATGGTGCGGGTGCAGTCCTGGGCCGGCAGAACGGAGATGCGGACCGGCTCCAGCACCGTGGCACCACAAGCATTGTCCTGCTTCTGTGCGATCCGCCCTTCAACCAGGACGGCCATGGACCAGTCGGGCTTGGTGGCCGACTGGGTGACGTCGAAACGCCGGCCCGTCTCCCGCTCATCCGCCAGCCAGCAGCCGGATTTGCGGCCGGCATCGGTGTCGCGGTAGATCGGACAGCTGATGAAGCGCACCGTATCCGCTGCCTGGGCCAGGCTGTTGAAGGACAATAGCGCCAGCAGCGCCGTCATCATCCGCCGCATCAGAGCGCCCCCATCAGATTGACCAGGTCTCGCTTCTCCTGCTCGGTATAATGGATGTTATAGCGCCGGTCGTAATAGTCGATCACGGCCCGCAGGCTCGCGGCCGAACCATTGGCGAAATAAGGGGCGCGCCCGGTCAGGCCGCGCAGGGTCTGCAAGGTGATCTTGCCGACATCGGCACAGCGCCCCGTGGTCAGGGCGTAACCCGGATCATGGGTATGGATCACCCGGCCGTAATGCGGATGCGGCTCGCCCGTGCAGGTCAGGCGGAACAGCGGCAGATGCGGCTGCGGATCGGCAAAGGGCATGGTGGTGGTGCCCAGGTCCACCTGCCCCGGCGCCACATCCATGCCCATCTGGCTCATATTGTGACAGAAGACGCAGGAATTGCGCACGGGATTGCCGAAACCGACGGGGGAATTGATCCCGGCGCTGTCGGTGATCAGGAACATCTTCTCCCGGAAAACACGCGCACCGCGCGCCACCGATTCCCGCCAGGCGCGTTGTTCGGGCGTGATCGCAGCATCGGCCGGGATATTCTCCCACGCCGCGAACTCGCTGAATACCGCCGTGCCCTGGCTGCCCAGGCGGCCGGGCTGCGACATCGCCAGCATCTCGGCCCCCCCCTTGGCTCCATCCTGATCCAGGTCGCCGCCCACCCGGTCGCGCTGGCGGGCCACGAAGATGCGATCCTCGAAATTACGGATGCGTCTGATATCGTCCGGCGTCAGCCCGTCGAAGCCCATATGGGAATAGGCCGCGTCGCGCATCTGCGCCTCCAGCGACAGGACGCGGCGGTCGGCCATCAGGTTGCCGCTGACCATCTGCCCCGTCTCCGGATCGATGGGCAGGGGTTTGCCCACCTTGGGATCGATGGCGAAGCCCATGGCCAGGATATATTTGAAGTTCGCCACCGGGCGCGGGCGGCGGAAGACCGACACTTGCGGATTGGCCGACGACAGGCCCCAGCGTTTGGACGCGTTGCACCCGGTCGGGTCGCGCACAACCTCCAGCGTGAAGTCGGGTTCGATTTTCGCGCCGTCATGATCAACGGGCGGCCAGGGGCGGGCGATGCGGAACAGGCCGTGATCCAGCAGCAGGGAATGCGACGCCCGCTCCCCCTGTACCAGATCGGGACAGTTCGCGCCGTCGATGGCAGCGAACAGCGGGTCCTTGCCCCCCGTCTCCTCCCACCTTGTCCGGGCGGTTTCGGCCGACAGGCTCATCCCGTCCGACGGCTGGTGGCAGGTGACGCAGGCGCGGCCATATTTGCCCTGCGCCTCGAAGAAGGGATGGCCCTTCGTTTCCATCGGCCCGCCATCCAGCAGCAGGCGCGTGAGGCCGTCCGTGTCGGCATCATCATACCGGGCCGGAAACGGCGTGCCGTCGCCCGGCGACCACCAGGTGGCGCCGGCCGGCAGTGTGATTGCCGCCGCCAAGGCCAACGCTGAAACGAAGGACCGCATCCCCTTGCCCCCGCCTCAGAACCGATAGGTCAGGCGGCCGCCATATTGGCGGCGGGCACCATAGATGATGCCGCCATCGGCCGAAGACGAGTTCTGCAGCTGACTGGCGATATAGGTTTCGTCAAACAGGTTGGTGACGAACAGTTCCAGCCGCACAGCGTCCGTCGGATCGATGGACAGGCGGGCATCCACCACGTCACGCGATGGCAGGGTGGTGACGGCACTGGGGAACGGCGTGGCGTAACTTTCCGCCACGTGGCTCCATTGCAGGCGCGGGGTGATCGCCGTCTCCCCCACCAGGATCTCGTACTGCACCCCGGCATTAAGGGTCCATTCAGGCGAAAAGGGCAGTGTACTGCCCTTGCGCACCAGTTCGTTGCGGTTGGCGACCGTGTTCTGCAGCGTCGTATCCTTGGCGAATTCCGCATCCAGATAGCCCAGGCCGGCATTGAAGCCCAGGGCGCCGAACCGACCCTCCAGCTCCAACTCGCCACCCATGGCCTGGCCGGCGGCGGCGTTCTGGGTCAGCGGCAGGCCGTTGGCCAGGCTGGCCAGCTGCATGTCCTTATAGTCGGAATAGAACAGGGAACCGTTCAGGCGCAGGCGCCTTTCCAGCAGAGTGGTCTTCCAACCGGCTTCGTACACAAGGTTGGTTTCCGGCCCGAAGGACGGGCTGGAGGCCGGCAGATTGCCGCCGCCGGCCTTATACCCGCGCGACAGGCTGGCATAGAGCATCGTGTCATCGGTGGCGTGATAGTTCGCCCCCACCTTGCCCGTCAGCTTGGTGGAGCTGAGCTTGCTGACGCCCGTACCGCCAGCCGATGCGATGCGGTTATAGGTCTGGTCGTCCCAAGAATGGCGGGCACCGACAATGAGTTCCCACTGCTCCGTCGCGAAATAATTCGCCTGACCGAACACCGACTGCGACTTGTTCGTCACCTTGGAAATGATGGTGGAGGTGGAGGAAACGAAATTGACGGTATTGTTATTGTCACGCAGGACGGTGATGGGAATATCCTCATCCATGCGGAAGGCACCGACCACCCAGGTCAGCGGCCCATCACCCGTGGACAGCAGGTTCACCTCGTTGATCAACGTCTCAATGGTCGTGTCCGTGTAACCGACACGCCCGACATTGGCCGCCGGCGGGCGCGGGCGGGCCGTGGCGGTGCGGTCACCGTCGGTCTGGTCTGTCGTGCTGCCATCCTGCCAGGAGGTCAGGGCGCGCAGATCGACGCTGTCCGACAGGGCGAACTTCACCTCACCCGACAGGCGGTAACCCTCCTGCTTCAGGTAGGAGATGGCGTCTTCCTGGATGATATAGGGGTTGGTGCTGACGGTATCATTGCGACGCTTGACGGCGTTGTTGTCGCTGTCGCTGTTGAAATATTCGGCGCGCAGGTTGATGCGCAGGGTTTCGGCATCGTTGCGCAGGGCGATGTTGATGCGCGCCCCTTCCAGATCGGTATTGCCGGGGTCACTGGGGCTGGGACCGATATTCCGGGTGAAGCTGTCGCGCTTGTCGCGGACGGCGGCGACGCGGACAGCGACATTGTCGCCCAGACCGACATTCAGCGCACCGGTGGTGCGATACCAGTCGTAGGATGCGATGGTCTGGTCGATGAAGCCCTTCACCAGCCCGAATTCCGGTTCCGGTGTGCGCACATAGATGGCGCCGCCCGTGGAATTCTGCCCCGTCAGGGTGCCCTGCGGTCCGCGCAACACCTCCAGCGACCCGATATCGTAGAAGGATTGGCTGATGAACTGCTCATGCGGGATCAACTGGCCATCAATGTAATAGGCCACGCCGGGGCTGGAGCTGGGGGCCGTCTGCGCGATGCCGACGCCGCGGATATTCACATAGGTGGATCGGTTCACCTGATTGATGGCGATCGACGGCGACACCTGCTGGATATCAGCCAGGTTGGCGACCCCCTTGCGGACGATGTCGTCGCCGGACAGGACGGTGGCGCTGATCGGCACATCCTGCAGGCTCTGGGTCCGGCGCTCTGCCGTGACCACGATCTCTTCCAGTACGGCGTCCTGTGCCTCAACGGCGGGGACCATGGCGCTGCCGGCCAGCAAAAGGGTGAGCAGACGCGCCGCCGGGCGCGATGCCAGCTTATTCATGGGGCTTCTCCCTTGGGGACGGCCCGGTCGCGATGTGCGGAGCGGGCTCTTTGTTAGTTAATTTTATGAACGATACAATAGCACATACCGTAATGCAATATAACATATGTATCGGTCGGCATTTTCGTTGCCTCGCTGACGGATAATCGTTCGTGAGCGTATCGGCGCACCGTCCTCCTTCTCGCACATCATGCTTGCGGACCCGATGTTTCCGTTATATTGCATATCGAAAGCGGAGAGCAGCCCAGTTGGTTTCAGGTGCCAGTGCACCCATGTCGATTTGTGGCCGCAAATGCTGTATACAGGTATGAAAATAGGGACACATGCTTCTGGGAGGATGAGAGATGGGCCAGAGTTTTCCATTGAACGCTTGGTATGTGGCAGCCTATGACGTGGAGGTGGGGCGCAAGCTTATGCCCCGCACCATCTGCGGCAAACAGCTGGTTTTATATAGAAAATTGGACGGATCGCCTGTCGCGTTGGCCGATGCCTGCTGGCACCGGCTGCTGCCGCTGTCGCTGGGTAGGTTGGAAGAGGATCGGGTGGTCTGTGGCTATCACGGGCTGGCCTATGACGATACCGGGCGATGTGTATACATGCCGTCGCAACATACGATCAACCCGTCAGCTTGTGTGAAATCCTATCCACTTGTAGAGCGGCACCGGTTCCTGTGGATATGGCCGGGCGACCCGGCGCTGGCCGATCCGGCCCTGATCCCCGACATCCATTGGAACAATGACCCGGCCTGGGCCGCCGATGGCAAGGTCATCCATGCCAAGTGCGATTACCGGCTGGTGGTCGACAATCTGATGGACCTGACCCACGAAACCTTCGTGCATGGTTCTTCCATCGGTAACAACGCTGTGGCGGAGGCACCGTTCACGGCCACGCATTCCGAGGAGACGGCCACCATCACCCGCTGGATGGTGGATATCGAAGCGCCGCCCTTCTGGGCCGATAACCTGGGCCGCAAGGACCATGTCGACCGCTGGCAGATCATCAATTTCACTGCCCCCTCCACCATCATCATTGAGGTGGGGGTGGCGCCCACGGGTACGGGCGCGCCGCAGGGCGACCGGTCCAAGGGCGTGGATGGGCGGGTGATCAATGTCCTGACGCCGGAGACGGAGACGACCTGCCATTATTTCTGGGCCTTCGCCCGCAATTTCGACATCCATAACCAGGCCCGCACCCACAAGATCCGCGAGGGCGTGGCCGGCATCTTCCGCGAGGATGAACAGATCCTGGAGGCGCAGCAGCGCGCCATCGACGCCAATCCCGGCCATGTCTTCTATAATCTGAACATCGATGCCGGGTCGATGTGGGCGCGCCGCCTGATCGACCGGATGATTGAGCGGGAAACGCGGCCGGTACTGGCGGCTGCCGAATAGGGAGCCCCATCATGAGCTATAACAAGGACGCGGCGCAAACCGTGCGCGCCCTGGCCGGTATCCGCGACCTGATCCTGCGCGGGGCAGTGGAACCAGGGGAGCGCCTGTCGGAGCCGGCTTTGGCAGAGCGGCTGGGCATTTCCCGCACGCCGATCCGTGCCGCCCTGGCCCGGCTGGAACAGGAGGGGCTGCTGGAGCGGGTGCCAGCGGGCGGGCACATGCCACGCCGCTTCACCCTGGCCGAAGCCATCGACGCCATCGAACTGCGCGGTGTGCTGGAAGGCACGGCGGCGCGGCTGGCGGCGGAGCGCGGGGTGGAACCCCGGCGGATGATCGCCATCAACCGCGTGCTGGACGCCATCGATACGGCGATGGCGCCCGACCCGGCCAACCCGCCGCTCGACCGCTATATTGCCCTGAACGCGGAGTTCCACCAGTTGCTGTCCGGTCTTTCCGGAAGCGAGACGATCGAGCGGGAGATAGACCGCATCACCCTTCTGCCCTTCGCCTCCCCGTCCGCCTTTCTGGAAAAGCCGGGATCGGCCGTGGTGCCGCATTCCCTGGTCCTGGCCCAGGCGCAACATCGCGCCATGGTGGAGGCGATCGGTCTGCGCGAAGGATCGCGGGCGGAAGCCGTGGCCCGCGAGCACGCACGGCTGGCGCGGCGCAATCTGGAACAGGTGATGGAAGCGGGCAGTGCCGCCCTGCGCCGCTTCCCGGCCCTGGCGCTGGTCGCCGGGTAAGGGAGGAAAAGAAATGAAGAATGACGCCATCTGGCTGAACGCCCACGTCACCCGCGCCGATGACATCGCCGACGGCGTGCGCCGCATCGAGTTCGCGGCCGCAGGCCCCCTGCCCGCCTTCGATCCCGGATCGCATATCGCCATCCGGACCGCCATCGTCGGCGGCCATGCCATCCGTACCTATAGCTGCCTGCCAGACGCCGCACCCGGCCATGTCGCCGTGGCCGTGAAGCTGCATCCCAACAGCCGGGGCGGGTCGCGCTTCATGTTCGGTCTGATGCCAGGCGACGAGGTGCGGATCACCACGCCGGAAAACCGGTTCGAACTGTCCTGGCGGGCACCGGATTATCTGCTGCTGGCCGGGGGAATCGGCATCACCCCGATCCACGGCATGGCACAGGCCCTGGTCGGGCGTGGGGCCAATGTCCGCCTGGAATATGGTGGCCAAAGCCTTGCCGCGATGCCGTTCGTGGAACCACTGCGCATCCTGCTGGGTGACAGGCTGGCGCTGCACCCACAGGACCAGGGCGCCATGATCGACCTGGACAAGGCCATTGCCGGACTGTCGCCCGACGGGGAGGTCTATATCTGCGGCCCCCTGCCCATGCTGGAAGCGGCCAAGCGCGCCTGGGCCAAGGCTGGGCGGGCCGGCAGCCGTTTCCGCTATGAGGTGTTTGGCGATACCGGCCGCTTCGCCGAGGCATCATTCACGGTACGGGTGGCGGGATACGGGGTGGATGTGACGGTGCCGCCGGACCGGTCGCTGCTGGACGCGCTGGACGATGCCGGCATTCCCATGATCCATGATTGTCGGCGCGGGGAATGTGGCCTGTGCGTCGTCGAGGTGCTGGATAACCAGAGCCCGATCGACCATCGCGATGTGTTCCTGTCGGACGCGGAGAAGCGGGATGGTACCAAGCTCTGCGCCTGTGTCTCCCGAATCGCGGGCGGACATGCGGTAATCGACACCGGCTATCGGCCATCGTGATTTTAGTAATGTACTATAACTAAATGCCGGACCGGATCAGCCCTTGAAGCAACTCTGATAGATCCGGTCCAGCAGCCCCAGCAGCAGGGTCCGCTCCGCTTGCGACAGATGGGTCATAACGTCCTTTTCCGTCTGTTCCAGATTGGCGAAAAGCTGCGACAGGGCCGTCTGCCCCGCATCGGTCACCACCAGTTCATAGAAGCGCCGGTCGTTCAGCGAACGGCGGCGCTCGGCCCAGCCGCGGCCTTCCAGGTCATCGACGATCTGCACCGTGGCGGACTTGTCCAGCCCCACCTCCCGCGACAGGAGGTTCTGGGAAATCCCCGGGTTTGCGGCGATGATAGCCAGCGAGCTGAACAGGCCTGAACGCAGATTCCAGTCGGCATTGCGGGCGGAGAAATTGCGCGACAAATGGTTCTGGATACGACGCAGGCGAAAGCCGATAAAGTCACCCAGCCGCCCTAGATCCACTTCAGGCGGGTCCATCACATCATTCTTGTCATTCGCCATGGTCATCATCGGGAAAGGAGTAGGGATTGTCGTAAAACCTTGATAGCGGAAGCGGAGCGCCCTGTCCGCAAATTCCGTTCTCGGGGATGGCATTCCAGGAATTAGATAGTTGTGAACATCAACTGTCTATGTTATGAACGATAACGAAAGGCGAGAGAGCCTTCATGGGGGCAAAGAACCCCGCCCGAACATCCAGGGAGGATGATTATGTTCCAGAAGTGGACGCCTCGTGGCGCCGCGCCTGTTGCGCTGGCCGTCGGTCTTTACGCTATCCCTGCCATGGCCCAGGCCCAGCAGACCGCCCCCATCGTGCTGGAAGAGATCATCGTGACGGCGGAACGCCGGTCCACGAACCTGCAGGACACGCCCATCGCCATCACGGCGCTGACGGCTGAGGATCTGCGTGAAAAGGGCGTGGTCGATCTGAAGGGTGTGGCCGATGCTACCCCGAATTTCCAGATGACCACGTCGGGCAACGGCTCCGGCGGCAGCAATTTTGCCCAGCTGTTCATCCGTGGCGTCGGGCAGCCGGATTTCATCATCACCAAGGACCCCGCCGTCGGCATCTATATCGACGGCGTCTATCTGGCGCGGGCACCCGGTGCCGTGCTGGAATTGCTGGATATCGAGCGGGTGGAAGTGCTGCGCGGGCCACAGGGCACGCTGTTCGGCAAGAATACGTCGGGCGGTGCGCTCAATATCAGCACCAAAGCGCCCGCGGATGAATTCGGCGGCGTGGCCGAACTGCGCATCGGCAATTACGCGCGGCTGGATGTTGGTGCTTCTGTCAATGTGCCCCTGGTGGAGGACAAGCTGGCCCTGCGGGTCAGCGCCCTGTCGCGCGATCAGGACGGTTATTACAAGCGTCTGCTGCCGTCTGCCGACGGCACGAAGCGCGATGGCAATGATGTGAATGTGCGCAGCGGCCGCGCCACCCTGGCCTGGACACCAACCGATACGCTGCAGGTCACCCTGTCCGGCGACGTGACGCGGGAACGGCAGGCGGCGACGGATTACCAGGCCGTTGGCATCTTCAATACGGCGTCTGCTGCCCCCAATATCGAGCTGTATAACCGCGTCGTGCTGGCCCCGCAGGGCCTGACCTATGACAATCGCTGGGTAGCGCCCAAGCCCTGGACCACCTATTCCACCTCCTCCAGCTACGCCAATTCCGATGTCTGGGGCGTGTCCGGTGTGGTCGATTGGGACCCCGGTGCGATCGGGGTGAAATCCATCACCGCCTATCGCGACCTGGATGTGCGCAGCAAGGCCGATGCCGACGGTACCCCCGCCGACATCGTGGCCTCTGCCGGCATCTCTGTGCAGCAGCACCAGTTCAGCCAGGAATTCCAGTTCAGTGGCCAGGCATTCGATGACCGGCTGAACTGGCTGGTCGGCCTCTGGTACTTTGAGGAAAAGGCCCAGGATACCCAGTCCTCCCGCCAGCTGGTGGGTCTGGTGGAGGCGCTGCGGGCGGCCCCCAACCGCTCTATCTCCCCGCCCGGTGTCGCGGCCGCGACCTGCCCCGCCAACGGGACCGGTCCGGCAAGCTGCCTGGGTGGAGCGACCAATAACAACAATTTGCGCTATGATCAGACGCGGCTGGGCAATCGCTGGCTGGACGGATCATCCTATGCCGCCTTCGCCCATGCCGGATACAAAGTCACGGACGCGTTCAGCCTGACCGCCGGTGCGCGTATCAGCAAGGAGAAGAAGGACTTCCGCTATTACGAGGTCCGGCCGCTCCAGAACAATCTGGTCAGCTTCAACAATGTCACTGCCGGTGACACCTGGGACGTGTTCACGCCCAAACTCGGGGCGGAATACAAGTTCGACAGCAACATGATGGCCTATGTCTCCTGGTCCAAGGGGTTCAAGGCCGGTGGCGTCAACGGTCGTCCGACCCGCGCCGACCTGTTCAATACCTTCGATCCGGAAAAGCTGACGGCCTATGAGGCAGGCTTCAAGGGTGACTTCTTTGATCGCCGCTTGCGCCTGAACCTGGCCGCCTATTTCAGCGAGTATGATGACATCCAGATCACCCGCAACACCACCGACGCCACGGGCGCCTTCATCCGTCTGGAAACCAATGGTGGCGATGGGGAGATCAAGGGTCTGGAAGCCGAAGCGACGGCCCTGCTGGCCGAGGGACTGACCTTGCAGGCGGGACTGGGCTATACCGATTTCAAGTTCACCAAGCTGCTGCCGCAGCAGGCGACGCCGGGCACGGTGCTGCTGGGCCTGCAGAACGAACTGCCCTTCGTGCCGAAATTCACCGGCAATCTGGGCCTGACCTATGAGGTGCCGGTATCGACGGACGGTGCGGCGGTGCGTCTGCGTGGCGACTGGCGCCATTCCAGCAGCTATTTCATCGATATCGACAATACCGAAGCCGTGGCCCAGGACGCCTATGATGTGTTTGACGGGCGCATTACCTTCGTGCCGGCCGCCGGCGGCTGGGAACTGTTCGTGGCGATGAGCAACATCAACAACAAGGCCGTCATCGCCAACGGCGTCGCCTCCCCCGCCAACGGCAACCAGATGGTCACCTACAAGCCGCCGCGCATGACCTATGGCGGCATAAGGGTAACGTTCTGAGGGTGGTCATTCCCCTCCGACGCCCCTCTCCTGCGTCATCCCGGCGAAAGCCGGGACCCAGGGGCCGTGGGCACTTGCGGTCAGAGCGGCTTCGCTGGACGCTGCCGAGAGGTTGGGCATGTGGCCCCTGGGTCCCGGCTTTCGCCGGGATGACGAGAAAAGCGATAAGGGGGCAAGTGAATCTTGGTTCAACGCTTTGACAAACCACCCTCGGCCGGTGGCGGGCTGCTGACCCGGCTTTCCTTTGTGCTGGGGGCGGCTGGCCTGTTGATGGCCATGTCGGCGGATGCCATCGCAGTGCTGGGCCGGCATGTCGGCTTCACCCTGCTGGGCGCCATCGAGGTGGTGCAGGCCAGCGTCGTCCTGGCGGCCTCTGCCGCCATGGTCGGGGCTACCCTGTCAGGCGCCCATGCCCGGGTACATATCCTGATCGAACGGCTGGGCCCCACTTGGCACCAGCGTTATGACCGCGCGTCGGATATCGCCTGCTGCCTGTTCTTCCTGTTCCTGGCCGCCGGCTCCGCCTGGGTCGCCGCCGACCTGTGGAACGGGTTCGAGGTGACGGAAATCCTGGGCCTGCCTCTGCGCTGGCTGCGCGTGGTCTGGATCGCTTCCTGCGTGCTGATCGCATTGTTGTTCCTGGCGCGCGCCCTGGGCAAGGGGGGACATCATGAGTCCTGAACTCTGGGGTGCCATCGGCATCATCGCCCTGCTGGCCCTGCTGACCCTGGGTCTGCCCATCGGTGTGGCCTTGGCCGCCGTGGGCGCAGGCGGCATTGCCATCCTGGTCACGCCGGAAGCGGCCATGATCAAGGCCGGGGTGGTGGCGTTCGAAACCATCGCCAAGTACGAACTGGGCGTATTGCCGCTGTTCCTGCTGATGGCGCACCTGTGCTTTGCCGCCGGGGCCAGCCGGGATTTCTTCGACGCGGCGGCCCGGTTCATCGGGCACCGGCCCGGCGGTCTGGCGCTCGCCTCCATCGCCGGTTGCGCCGGGTTCGGGGCCATCAGCGGGTCCAGCCTGGCCACCGCCGCCACCATCGGGTCGGTGGCCCTGCCGGAGATGCGCAAGCACAATTACTCCCCCGCCTTCGCCACGGGGGCGCTGGCCGCCGGGGGAACCCTGGGCGCGCTGATCCCGCCGTCGGGGGCGCTGATCGTGTTCGGCATCATCGCCGAACAATCCATCGGCCGTCTGTTCGCCGCCGCCGTCATTCCGGGTTTGAGCCAGGCCCTGTTCTATATGGTCGGCATCACTATCCTGTGCCGCATCTGGCCCGATCTGGGGCCGAAAACGGCGCGGGTGCCTTGGCGCGACCGGCTGCCGGCCCTGCGGCGGATCATCGATATCGTGGCGCTGGTCGTGTTCGTGGTCGGCGGCCTGATGGTGGGCTGGTTCACGCCGACAGAAGCCGCATCAGTCGGGGCAGTGGGGTCCTTCCTGCTGTGTGCCATCCGGGGTGCCCTGACGCGGGCGGCGATCACCAAGGCCCTGTCGGACACGCTACGCACGACCGGCATGATCTATGTCGTCATCATCGGCGCCATCCTGTTTTCCACGTTCGTCAGCCTGACGGGCATCACGGGGCATATGTCGGCCCTGGTCGCCGATCTGGAAGCGGGGCCGCTGGCCGCGGTGCTGGTGATGACCTTGCTGCTGCTGGTGCTGGGGTCGTTCCTGGACGGGTTGGCGCTGATGCTGCTGACGGCACCCATCTTCCTGCCGATCATCATCGATCTGGGCCTCTCGCCCATCTGGTTCGGCATCTTCCTGGTGCGGACCATGGAGATCGGGTTCGTGCATCCGCCCCTGGGACTGAACTGCTACGTCATCCATGGCATCGCCAAGGATATCCCGCTGGGTACCATCTTCCGGGGCATCGTGCCCTTCCTGGCCATCGATTTCGTGCATCTGGCGGTCATCATCGCCTTTCCGGCGGTGACGCTGTGGCTGCCCAAGGTGCTGGGGGCATGATGATGGGCAAGCGTCTGAAACATCTGCTGGCGACCTGCGCCCTGATCGCCCTGTCCGCCTGTGGCAGCAAGGACGAACCCCCGCCGGGCACCGTCACCCTGTCCTATGCCAGCCCCTACCCGCCCGGCCATCCATTCAGCAAGGCCGACATCGAGTGGATGCAGGCTGTGACCGAGAAATCCGGCGGCAGGCTGGTGATCAAGCCCTTCTGGTCGGGATCGCTGATCACGTCGGACCAGAGCATGGTGGAAATCCGCCATGGCGTGGCCGATATCGGCCTGATCACCCCGATCTATACAAGGGGCGGCGCGCACGCGCTGCGCGGACAGGCAGGGTTCTATGGCGGGATCAAGGACCTGTCGGATCAGGTCGCCATCTATAAATGCCTGGAAGCCGCCTTCCCCGCCTTCGGCCGGGAGTTGGAGGGGCTGCATGTCCTAGCCGTCCAGGGCGGCAATTTCCCCGGCGTGCTGACCCGGCACAAGCCGATTGAAAGGCTGGAAGATCTGCGCGGTCTGCGCCTGCGGGCCCAGACGGAGGCGCTGGGCGTGCTGCGCGACCTGGGCGCCGATCCTGTCAACATGCCCATGGGGGAGGTCTATTCCGCCCTGGCCAAGGGGGTGATCGACGGGGTCGTGGCCCCGGTGGACACGGTCCATTCCCTGCATTTCGGGGAGGTTGCCTCCTATTTCACCGCTCTGCATTTCGACCGTGGCGCCTATCCGGCCCGCGCCATGTCGGACAAGGCCTGGCAGCGGCTGACGCCCGAACTGCGTCAGGTGCTGAAAAAGGCTCAACCCATCTGGGAAGCGGCATTGTCCCGCCAGATCCTGAGTGCCGAGGAACGCGGCATGGAGAAGGGCAAGGCCCAGAACATGCGCATCATCGAGGCCCTGCCGCCGGAGGACCAGGAACGGTTCCGGGCCCTTTATGCCGCCAATGCAAGGCGCATTGCCGATGAGCTGTCGCATTTCGAAATCGATGGCGCCCCGATCCTGGCCCATGCCCAGGAACTGATCGCCGCACGGAGCCGGGGGGAGACCCCTGCCTGTTTCAACAGCCAAACGGAGCAATCGCCATGACCCGCGAAGGCCCCCTGGAAGGCCCCTTGGCCGGGCTGCGCATCGCTGATTTCAGTTGGGTCGGCGCCGGCCCGCGCGCCACCAAGGATCTGGCCGATTACGGTGCCACCGTCATCAAGGTGGAAAGCGCCAGACGCCTGGACCTTGGCCGCCTGTCCCCGCCCTTCAAGGATGGAAGGCGCCACCATGACGCGTCCGCCTTCTTCGCCATCACCAATACCGGCAAGCATGGGGTCACCATCAACCTGAACGACCCGCGCGGCATTGAGGTGGCGAAAAAGCTGATCGCCTGGGCCGATGTGGTGGTGGAGAATTTCGGCAAGGGCTACATGGACCGGATCGGCCTGTCCTGGGACATTCTGAAAGCCATCAAGCCGGATATCATCCTGCTGTCGGTCAGCGTGGCCGGGCGCACCGGACCGCTGTCGGATCTGCGCGGCTATGGTAATTCCGCTGCCGCCCTGTCGGGCTTTGCTGCCCTGTCCGGCTGGCCCGACCGGGGGCCGCATATGGCGCCCTTTGCCTATGGCGATGTGGTGGCGCCGATGATGGCGACGGTGGCGGTGCTGGCGGCGCTGGAGCATCGCCGCCAAACCGGTAAAGGCCAGCATCTGGACGTGTCGCAGGTGGAACCGATGATGCTGGTCACGTCGGACTGTCTGGCCGATGGGCAGCGCGGGATCGAGCCGCGCCGCGGCAATGATGATCCGCGCATGGAACCGCACGGCCTGTTCCCCTGTCGCGGTCCCGACCAATGGTGCGCCATCGCGGTGCGGAATGATGCGGAATGGCGGGCGTTGGCGGTATTGGCAGGGATCGACGATACCCGTTTCGCTCGCCTAGAGGGCCGCAAGGCGCATGCGGGCGACCTGAAAGCGCTTCTGTCGGCCTGGACCCAGACCCATGACAAGCACAGGCTGGCCGACAGCCTGTCGCAGGCCGGCATCCCGGCCGAAGCCGTCAATGACGGCCGCGATGTCTTCACCGATATGGAGTTG
Organism: Niveispirillum sp. GW835-FHT14G11; assembly: GCF_058793615.1. NCBI lineage: Bacteria > Pseudomonadati > Pseudomonadota > Alphaproteobacteria > Rhodospirillales > Azospirillaceae > Niveispirillum > Niveispirillum sp. GW835-FHT14G11. The sequence continues at coordinate 171,786 of NZ_JBXAFZ010000011.1, read as the reverse complement.
GAGGCGGCCGGCCACTACCACCGCATCCACCATGAAAAGCTGGGCGATTGCGAGATGCCGGGGCCGCCCTTGCGCTTTTCCAATGCCGGCATCCATGTCGGACCGCCGCCGCTGCTGGGCGGCGATAACCGCGCTGTCTTTGTCGACCTGCTGGGCATGGACCCAGCGGTGGTCGATGAACTGACCGCATCCGGCGCGCTGGCGTAAGGGGATGAAGATGCTGAACCATCTAACCATCATCGACGCGACGGGCGAGTTGGGTGCCCTGGCCGGCCATATGCTGGCGCAACTGGGCGCATCCGTGACGCGGCTGGTCCCGGCGTGGGGCGAGAAGGCCGATCCGGTATGGAACCGGGACAAACGGTGCGTGGCCCTGGACGATGCCGACCTGCCGGCCCTGCTGTCGGGCGCCGACATCCTGCTGCGCAACGGGCCGCTGACCGGGGCGGAGCCAGCGGATTACCCGGGTCTGATCGATGTGGTTCTGACCCCGTTCGCCTGTAGCGACCGGCCAGCCACCGACCTGACCCTGATGGCGCGGTCGGGGCTGCTGCATATCGGTGGCGATCCGGACCGGGAACCGCTGCGTCTGCCGGGGCAACAGGCCTATGCGCTGGGCGCCATCCAGGCGGTGATCGGGGTGCTGACAGCCCTGCATGCCCGCCAGGACAAGGGCCAGCGCGTGACCGTTTCCGCCTATCAGTCCGCCGTGCTGGCCAATTACCGGGAACCGGTGATGTGGGACTGGGCCGGCAAGATCGGCGGACGGCAGGGTAATCTGCTGGTACGCGGCAAGTCGGGGGTCAATCAGGTCTGGAAAGTGGCCGATGGCTGGGTCACCTGGGCGCTGGTCGACAATCCCGGCATGATGCGCGCCATGGTCGCCCTGATGCAGGCCGATGATATGGCGGGGCCGCTGGCCGGGGTCGAGTGGGAGAAACTCCTGGTCGCGGATCTGCCGCAGGAAACCCTGAAGGAATGGGAGAAGCTGGTGGGGGCGTTCTTCGCCACCAAGACCCGCGCGTTCCTGGCCGACCAATCCAACCGCTATGGCATGGGCCTGTCGGCCATCGATGAACCGGAAGATGTGTTGAACAGCCCGCATCATGCGGCACGCGGCGCCTTTGTTCCGTTCGATGATCCCGTGTCGGACCGCATCCTCCGCGTGCCCGGCTCCCTGTTCCGGACCAGCCGGGAGGATGCGCGATGAACGGCCCGCTTTCCGGCCTGACGGTCATCGATTTCTCCAAGTTCCTGCCCGGCCCCTACTGCACCTGGATGCTGGGCAATCTGGGGGCCGATATCATCCGGGTGGAAAACCCGCGCGAATTGGCGAAACAGGCGCAGGTGTTCGGGTGGGACAGGCTGGACAGTGACGCCCGCGCGAACCTGCGTGCCCACGATATCTATGCTCGCAACAAGCGTAGCCTGGTCATTGATCCCGGCCATGAAGAGGCCCGCCCTGTGATCGAGGCGCTGGTCGCCAAGGCCGACATCCTGGTGGAGGATTACCGTCCCGGCGTGATGGACAGTATGGGCTTTGGTGCCGCCGCCATGTTGGAACTCAACCCCAGGCTGGTCTATGCCTCGGTCACCCTGTGCGGGCAGACGGGGCCGTATCGGGACAAACCGGGGCACGACCCCGTGGCCCTGGCCATTGCCGGCGCGCTGTCGCGTATCGGCGAGGACGCCGCCCGACCCAGCTTCCCCGGCGTGCCGGTGGCCGATCTGTTGAGCGGGTCGAACGCCGTCATCGGCATCCTGTCGGCCATCATCGCGCGCGGTGTGACGGGCCGGGGCCAGCATGTCGATGTCGCCATGTCGGATGCCTCGCTCGCCCTGGTCGCCAGCACCATTTCCCGCAATCCCGACCTGTCCAAGGTGCCGGCGCGCGGCAAGCGGCGGGCGGACAGCGGCATCTGGGAAACGGCGGACGGGCGGTTCATCACCACCACCGATATGGAACCCCGCTATTGGCAGCGCTTCTGCACAGCGGTGGGCCGCCCGGACTTCGCCGGGTCGCAGATGGATGTCAACCGGCGGGAAGAGATCGCCGACACGCTGGCCGCCATCTTCCGCACGAAAACCCTGGCCGAATGGCTGGACATTCTGGCGGCGGCGGATACGCAGTTCGCGCCCGTGCATGACCTGCAGGGCGCCCTGGCCGACCCACATAACCGGGCGCGCGGCATGGTGTTCGAGGTGCCGCTGCCGGGCGGCGGCACCGCCCCGCATATTGGCCTGCCTATCCACTTGTCTGACACGCCCCCTGCCCCGCCGCAACCGGCGACACCGGCGGGCGGCGACAGTGACGCCATTCTGGCCGGCATCGGCCTTTCTCAAACCGACATCCAGTCCCTGCGCGACAAGGGCGCCCTGTCCGCCCGTCAAGGATCACGAGCATGAGCATGACCGAGAACAGCCAGCAGCGCCCCCTGGAAGGATTGCGTGTCCTGGACCTGACCCGCGCCCTGGCAGGCCCCTACGCCACCTTGTTGCTGGCGGGGCTGGGGGCGGAGGTGATCAAGCTGGAGGACCCGGTCGGCGGCGATCTGGCGCGGGAGAACAGCCCCTATGTCGGGCGCGACGGGGTGGTGGTGGAACGTCGGCACGACGATGACATCTCCATCTCCCACCTGACCCGCGCCCGCGGCAAGCATGGCATCAGCCTGAACCTGAAGCATCCGGGTGCCAGGGCGGTCTTCGCCGATCTGGTGAAGGGCTGCGACATCGTGGTGGAGAACTTCACCAGCGGCACGGCCGACCGGCTGGGTGTGGGTTATGAGGCCGCTAAGTCTGCAAATCCGCGCGTGATCTATTGTTCCCTGTCCGGTTTCGGCGCCAATGGGTCGGAAGGCGGCAAGGCCATGGATGTGATCATCCAGGCCCTGTCGGGCGCCATGTACACGTCGGGCGCGCCGGGGGAACCGCCGGTGCGCATGGGCGTGCCCATGGCCGACATGCTGGCCCCGGTCTTCGCCGTCATCGGCATCCTGGCGGCCCTGGAACAACGGCATCGGACCGGCGAGGGCCAGCATATCGACGTGTCGATGCTGGGGGCGCTGACGTCCTTCGTGGCCATCGAGAACTGGTCGGCCATGGCCGCCGCCGGCATGCCGTCGCGCACGGGCCTGACGGTGCAGCGCCTGTCGCCCTTCGGCGTGTTCGAATGCGCCGACGGCTATATCGCCCTGGTGGCGGTGCATGACAAGCTGGCCGCCGGTCTGTTCCGCGCCATGGGACAGGTGGAACTGTTGCAGCATCCGCACTTCGCCACCCGCGACGCCCGCGTGGCCAATGCCACCGAACTGGAGGCGCGCATCAACGCCTGGTCACGGGCATTACCGGTGACCGAGGTCGTGGCGGCGCTGGAGGCGCATGGCGTGCCCGTGGCCCCCGTGCGCCATCCGGAGGATGCGCTGGTCGATCCGCGCGTGGTGGCGCGGAATGAGACGATGCCCATCGCCCATCCCAGCTACAGCTCCGACATCGACCTGCGCACGGCCGGCATCCCCATCCTGTTCTCCGGCGCGCGCACCGGCTTCGATCCCGTCTTGCCAGTGGCCATCGGGGAGCATAATGGCGCCGTCTATGCGCGGCTGACCGGTTATTCGGCCGAGAAGCTGGCGGCGCTGAGGCAAGGGGGGGTGATCTGATGGCCCGCCACCCGGCCCTCGCCCTCCTGCTGGCCGCTGCCGACGACCCCGCTGGGACCCTGGACACACTGCGGGGCCAAGGGCACCGGCCCATCCGCCTGCTGGGCGTGGATGCGCCGCGCGCTTTGGTGCGGGCGGCGGGTCTGTTGCCGGTCCGGTTGGTGCCCACGACCGCACCAACGCCGATGATGAATACCATCATGGGCGGTGCCGGCCTGTCGGTGCGGGGCAAGTCGCTGCTGGAACAGTTGGTGGGTGATGGGGCAAGACCCGACCCAGTCCTGATCACCAGCGCCGACAATGAACAGCCACAGGTCTTTGCCGCCTTGCGCGAACTGGCCCGCGACGCCGCGCCGCGCCTGGGGCCGGTGCATTTCCTGGACCGGCTTTACGGGTCTGGGAACGGGTTGGCGCAGTACAATGACCGGCGCATGGCGCAGTTGTGCGACTGGCTGGCCGGTATCGGGGCGCCGGTTGGCGATATCGCGGCAGCGGCGGCCGAAGAAGCGCGGTTGCGTGCGCTGCTGCGACGGGTGCTGGACCTGCGGCCGGCCGGGCGGCTGACGGGAGCGGAGGCGGCGCGGCTGGTGGCGGCGACGGCGTTGTTGCCATCGGACCGCGTGGAAACCGCCTTGTCGGCGCTGCTGACCGATCCCCCGCCCCTGATCGAAGCCGGACGCAAGCTGTTCGTGGCCGGCAGCGTGCAGGAGGATTTCCGGCTGTATGATGCGCTGGAGGCGGCAGGGGCGTTGGTGGCGGGGGAAGCCCAGGATTGGGGCCGGAACTGGTGCGACGACCCCGCCCCCCTGGTCCGCCGTGCGCCGGACAAGGCGGTATCCATCCTGGCGATGGCACGCGCAGCCGGGGCTGAAGCCCTGCTGCATGTCACCCGGCCGGGGGACGAGGCCGCGCCCTGGGATGTCAAGGCACTGGGTGATGCCGGCCGGCCGTTCCTGGCCGTCACCTGGGACGCAAGCGCCCCGATGCCCCCCACCCTTTCAGCCTTCCTGGCCGATCCCGCAGCCCCGCCCCCCCTTCCGGCACCCGTTGAGCCCCCCTCCCCCGCTCGTGCCGGCGGTGGGCGCGTGGCGCTGAAGCCGCCGACGCGCAGCCGCAAGTCGCTGGCCGCCGTGGCCAGCTTTGGGCAGTTCCAGCGTGACTGGTTCGCGGGCCTGCGTGAACAGGTGGCGGCCGGCGCCCCCCTGGCCGTCGTCAACGCCAATGCGCCGCAGGAGATCCTACGCGCCCTGGACATCCCCTTTGTCGTCAACCAATGGTGGGCCTCCATCGTTGCGGCCAAGCAGCAGTCCGGCCGCTATTTCAGCCTGCTGCGCGAACAGGGCTATCCGGCGGATGTCGAGGCCTACAGCGCACAGGGACTGGCCGCCACCTTCGATGAGGATGCGGAGAAGGCGCCCTGGGGCGGGCTGCCCAGGCCCGACTTCCTGGCCGCCGTGACGGGAACCGACGCGACCGCCCGCATCTTTCGCCATTGGGCGGCGGAGACGGGTGCGGCACTGTTCTTGTACCAGCGTAGCTTCGACAGCCGGTGGACCATCCCCGTCGAATGGTGGGACAACCTGCCCGGCGACTGGGACCGGCATCTGGAGCCCGAGCGCCTGGACCTGCTGGAGGGCGAATTGCGGGCGCAGGTGGCGGCCCTGGAGGTCGCGACCGGCCGACGGTTCGATCCCGCGCGGTTCGCTGACGTGATGGACCTGGTGAACGAACAGGAGGAATGGTATCGCCGCACCCGCGACCTGATCGCCGCCAGCCGCCCCGCCCCCGTCGGCATCGTCGATACGATGCCGGCCACCATGGTGCCGCAATGGCATCGCGGTTCCGTCTGGGCCCGCGACGCAGCCAAGGCGCTGTATGACGAGGTGGCGGCCCGCGTGGCGGCGGGAGAGGCCGCATGCCCGCATGAGCGCGTGCGCCTGATGTGGGTGGGGCGCGGGCTGTGGAGCGACATGGGTTTCTACCAGCGCTGGGAGGAAAGCCACGGTGCGGTCTTCGTCTGCTCCATGTACCTGTCGCTGGCGGCCGACGGCTATATCCGCCGGCACGACCGGGACCGCGACCCGATGCGGGCGCTCGCCGCCCGGTTCGCGACCATGGGAGACGAGTTGCGAATGCCGACCTGGGCCGGGGCGTGGCATGTCCGCGACGCCCAAATCCATGGGGTACACGGGGCTGTGGCCCTGACCGATGCCGACCCGTTCGTGCTACGCGCGCTGGAGACGGCGGGCATCCCCGTCCTGCGCCTGGACCTGGATAATTACAACCAGGAAGGCGCCGACGAATCCGCCGTGGTGGCGGCCGTCACCGGGTTTATCGAGACGCTGGGATGATCATGTCTGGTGTCCAAAGCGGGGCAGATTGCGCCCGCGCCGCGATGTCCAACCCGATATCATGGTGTCGTCCCGTGGAATGACCGACCATGGATATGGTCGGGCCTATGGCCGCTGCACCCTACCGCGGCACCCAGCCGCCGGCCTGCACATTCAGCTGCGGCAGGGCGGCCACGACGTCAGCCCAGGAGACGAACTTGAAGTTGGTGGCATTGGGCTCGCCCGACAGACCGTTCTGGTCGTCATTGTACCCGTCCTGCACCATCAGCAGCCCCTGCGGATAACCCGGCAGCGGGATCGACACCAGTTCCGCCCCGTCGCATTCCTGCCCGGCATCGATGGCGCCGTTGACGGTCAGCCGGAAGCTGCCCAGATACCGGTTCTCCCCGCCGCGTTCGAAGATGGCGAAGCTGTCATCCAGGCCGCCATTGTCGGAATGGCCGCCATCGCCATGGACGTCGCCCTGGCTGGAGGCGATCAGATAGCCGGCGCCGTCCGCCCCGCGATAGAGCGCCAGGCCTTCCACGTCGCGGGCGATCTGGCTGTCCTTGTTGTTGAACGGGCTCTTCACCGATCCGCGCGTCTCATAGAAGGGCTTGTCGTCGGCTTGGCCGGTGGTGAGATTCACCCGCCACAGGCCTACATCCTCCTGGCCTGCGAACAGGATGCCGGCTTCGGCATCGACCACCAGCCCTTCGAACTGCGGCGACCAGTCCTGTTCGGGGTCGGTTTCGTGCTCGGCCACCAGGCTCTGGCCCTTGTGGTTGGAGGGGAAATCCCAATGGCGGATGCGTTCATGCCCGACGGTACCGTCGGGTTTCACCACGAGGCGCTGTTCGGCCAGCCGTGCGGCCTTGCGCTGTGCGACCACGGTGCGGACCTCCCCCGTCGCCTTGTCCTGCCAGAGCGTCAGGCCATAGGCACCGACCTGGTCGGCCACCGGGTTGTCGATCTCGCCCTTGCCGTCGGGCGCCAAACGGGTGGGAAAGACCGGCCCCTGGCCGGGATCGCTGATATCGGTCAGAGGGCCGGCGGGATTGGCCGGGTCGATGGCCCAGACCACCAGCCGATCGCGGCCGCGGTCGCTGGCTACGGCGATGTCGACCGTCGACCCATCGGGGCGCTTCAACCCATAGGCCACGTCGACATTGTTGTAGCGCCCGTCCGGCTGGGCATCGATGCGCTGCACCAGCTTGCCCGACAAATCATAGACCCGCAGGCCCGATCCCTTCACCGCCGTGATCACCAGGCTTTTGGCCGGATCGTCCGGGTGCAGCCAGAAGGACGGATCGTCGGCATCGCCCTTCTGCGCGCTGTCGGGCATGCCCGGGGCGGTTTCAACCACCGGCTTGACCAGGGGCAGCGACGCATAGGCCACCGGCGCGGCGGGCTGGTCCCTGCCACAGGCGGACAGCAGCAGCAAAATGGCGGCAAACGGGATCAGGGCACGCATGGTCTTAGGTTCTCCCATTCCTTGAGGATTTCTTCAGGGGATGGCGGCCAACGCCCCCTGCCGGGGGGATGTATCACCGATGCCAGCCCTGCCGCATTGAAGGAATTGTGAAACTTTGCCCACGGCGTGCCGGCTGACACGCACGCGCCATCAGGGTGAAAGCCAGAAACGCCCCCGCGCCAGGGAGGTCAGGTCGCCCGCGAATTCGCGGCGCGCGGTCTCCAGCGCCTGCAGGGGGCAGCCGGTGGCCAGCAACCGGATCATCTTGCCGATGAACAGGCATTGCGGCAGCAGCGCATCCAGCGGCCGAACCGTGGCCCCCCTATTGTCGAGCACATGGCGCCAGGCCCGTATCTGATCGGCGATGCTGTTCCAGACCATCGGGCGCAATTCCGGCCGCCGGGCCGCCTCCAGCCAGACGGTGAAATTCGCCAGGTTCTGGTCGGCGAAAGCCGTTACTTCCCGCAGGAAAACGACGGCAGTGCGGTCGATCAACCGCTCCAGATCATGCGGGCCGCTATCCATCGCGGCGGCCAGGCGATAGCGCTGCTTTGACTCCTCGAACAATTGCGCCTGGGCGGCGGCAAGCAGGCTGTCCACGGTGGGGAAATGATAGGCCGGGCCCGCCGGTGCCAGTCCCGCCCGGGCGGCCACATTCCTGTAGCTGACGGCGGCAGTGCCTTCCGCCGTCAGGATGTCGATGGCGGCGGCGATAATCCTGTCCCGCGTTCCGGCAGATTTGCGTCCGGGTTTACGGGGCGGGATGACGCCCGCGGGGACGGGCGGCATCCATACCTCCAGCGGCTGCGCTCCGTGCAGCAGCACGGCGGCGACCTGCGCCTCGGTCAGCCCCAGGGCCAGCACCGCCAAAAGCAGGCCGATCATGGCATCAATGGCGGAACTGGCCGTCGCCTGCGGGTCGGGGCATCCTGTCGCCTGGGCGATATCCTGCCAGATCACCGCCAGACCGGCGAACCATTCCCGGGCCAGAGTCAGGCTTTCCGCGTGACGCGGCGCGTCCAGCATGATCTCCGCCCAGCAGGTGGCCCCCGCCCGGTGGCGCCCGACGGCGTTGATCAACAGCCGGACGACATAGTCGCGAACCGACCCGTTGCGCCCGGATATCGCAGCCCGCCGGAAGGCCGCCATATACCCGTCCAGGACCCGGTTGGAGGCGGCGGCCACCATGTCAACCTTGCTGTCGAAATAATAGGTGGTGGCGGCCAGGGAAACCCCAGCCTCACCCGCCACCAGGCGATGGGTCAGGCCGGCGATGCCATGGCTGGCCATGAGTGTGACGATGGCATCCACCATCCGGGCCCGGCGCTGCTGGGACCGTTCCTGCTTTTCTCCGCGACGTCGTTCGGTCGGCCCGGATGCGGCTGGCTCACTCATGATACCCACGGGCGCTGTCTCTGGCGACGCCAAGCCTACCGTTGCGCATCCTCGCGCAGCAAGCCCCCCGCCGGACAGCTCAGCCCCCCAGGAACTGGGCCGGGGTGACATCCAGGCAGATCCTGTCCAGCCGTTCCACCAGCACCAGCAGCGGCAAGGCCCGAGGCAGTTCATAGCGGAAGAAATAACGGCAGGCGGTGATCTTGCCCCGGTAGAAATCGGCCTCCACCGCCCCGCCTCCTGTCCGAAGGGCGCGGCTGGCAACCACGGCCTGTTTCAGCCAAAGCCAGGCAATGACGATCTGGCCGAACGCATCGAGATAGAGCGTAGCGTTGGCCAAGCCGCGTTCCGTATCGGTGCAGGCCATGACGGCGCGCGTGGCTCGGCCCAGCGCGGCCAGGGCGGCGTGCAGCGCATCCACCTCATCGGTGAAGTCTCCATCGGCTTCCGCGGCATCCTGCGTCTGGCCGATCTCCAGCACCAGCAGGTCCATGGCCCAACCGCCTTCCATCCGCACCTTGCGGCCCAGCAGGTCCAGCCCCTGGATGCCATAGGCGCCTTCATGGATGGCGTTCAGGCGATTGTCGCGGTAATGGCGTTCCACCGGATAATCGCGCGTATAGCCGTAGCCACCCAGCACCTGGATGGCCAGCTTGTTGGCTTCCAGGCAATGTTCGGCGGGCCAGGATTTGGCCATGGGCGTCAGCAATTCCAGCAACAGATGCAGGTCGCGCCGCTCCGCCTCGTCCGTGGCCGTCGCCATCCGGTCGACCAGCATCGCGCAATAGCAGGAAAGGGCCAGCGCGCCCTCCACCGCTGCCTTCTGGGCCAGCAGCATGCGGCGGACGTCCGCATGCGCGATGATCGGCACCTGCGGCGTGGTGGCGTCCTTGTTGCGCAGCGACCGCCCCTGCGGCCGGCTGCGGGCATAGTCCAGGGAATAGAGATATCCCGCCTGTGCCGACATGACGGAATTGGCACCGACGCCGATCCGCGCCTCGTTCATCATATGGAACATGCAGGCCAGGCCCTGATGCGCCTCGCCCAGCAGATAGCCGAGGCAATCGCCCCCTTCCCCGAAATTCAGCAGACAGTTGGTCGTTCCGCGCTGCCCCATCTTATGGTTCAGCCCGGCCAGGGCGATATTGTTGAATTCCCCCGGCGTGCCATCGGCCGCGACCCGGTATTTGGGCACGATGAACAGCGACAGGCCCTTCACACCCGGCGGCCCGTCGGGACGGCGCGCCAGCACCATATGGACGATGTTTTCCGTCAGGTCGTGATCGCCACCGGAAATCCACATCTTGGTACCCGTGATCCGGTGAAGGCGCCCTTCCAGCGGCTCCGCACGGGTGCGGATGTCGGACAGGGAGGAGCCGGCCTGGGGTTCCGACAGGCACATGGTGCCGAACCAGTTTCCGTCCAGCATGGGCGGAAGGAACAGGGATTTCTGTTCATCCGTACCAAAAGTCGCCAGCATGTTGGCGGCGGCCACGGTCAGAAGCTGGTAGTTGGCAATGCCGATATTGGCAGCGGCCAGGATGCCGTTGATCAACATCGTCACCGTGGCCGGCATCCCTAGCCCGCCCAGTTCGTGAGCAAAGCCGGCACAGAACAGACCGGCCTCCGCGCAGGCCGTCAGTGCCCGCTTCACCCGCGGATCGACCTGCACCCTGCCATCCCTGAAATGCGACTCATGCGCATCAAGATCGGCGGCGCAGGGCAGCAACTCCCGTTCCGCAATGACCTGGGTGGCACCCAGCACCGCGTCGATCGCGCCACGGTCATAGGCGGCAAAGCGGGGGGCCGTCAGCAGCTCGTCAAAACCCAATGTCTCATAGAGCAGGAAATCAAGGTTCCGGCGGTGAACAATCAGGGACATGGCGGCCACTCCTGTCAGCTTCCGGCGGCGGGCGCATGCGCCGGCACGGATCGCGGATGGATTAAGGGCAAGCGGTCGGGGAGGTCAATGTATTTTGATCGATCGTACCAATTTTTTTGACGGCGCGATCCGGCCCGGAAATTAATACTGACTTCCGTGTCAGTCAGTATTGACGGACGTCCGATCGTATGCGAACGTCACTCCATTCGCGCAAAAGCGTCGCCAAGACGCCGCCGAAACAGGGAGGAAAAATTGAGAAACCTAGCTTGCGCGGCGTCGGCGACGGCGCTGCTGGCGGCTGCGTCCGCTGCCGTTGCCCAAACCCCGTCCAATGACGGCATCGTGCTGGAAGAAATCGTCGTGACGGCGACCCGCCGGGCCGAGCGGTTGCAGGACGTGCCCCTGTCCATCACGGCCTTCACCCAGGCCGAACTGACCCAGAAGGGCATTGTCGGCGTCGAAGGCATCGCCAAGGAGACGCCGGGCGTCGTGCTGGATAACCGCAGCAGCAACAATCTCAGCGTCACGACGCGCGGCATTTCGGTCAATGGCTATGATGCCGGGCTGCAAAGCACCACCACCATCTATCTGAATGATCTTCCGCTGACCACCATCGGCAATTCGGTGACGCTGGACCCGACCTTGTTCGATGTGGAACGGGTGGAATTCCTGCGCGGGCCGCAGGGCACGCTGTTCGGGTCGGGTTCGCTGTCGGGTGCCCTGCGTATCCTGACCAAGAGCCCGGACCTGACCCAGACCGACAAGGCGCTGTCGGTGGATGGCGGCTATACGCCGGCCTCTGACGGTCTGCGCCAACGCTATAACGGCATGGTGAATGTGCCGCTGGTGGAGGACAAGCTGGGCCTGCGCGTCGTCGGCTTCTACCGGCACGAGGATGGCTATGTCGAGAATACCGGTACCGGCAAGAAGCACGCCAACACGCTGGAAAGCGTCGGCGGCCGCGCCATGCTGCTCTGGCAGCCGACCGAGCGGCTGAGCCTGAAGCTGATGGCGCTGTATGAGGACAGCCAGCCGGAAGACGCTTCGCTGGTCACCCCGTCGCTGGGCAAGCGCAAGCGCTACACCACCATGCCGGACCTCTATACCTCACAGACCCAGCAATATAACGCGACGCTGGATTATGATTTCGACTGGGCGCACCTGACCAGCTCGACCAGCTACGGCCACCAGAAGGGGCATTTCGACGTCGATCTGTCGGGCACCTTCAACCTTGCCATCCCCTATGACCTGTTCAATACCGGCATCTGGAAGACCCTGGTGCAGGAGACGCGGCTGGTTTCCGCCACCGGCGGGCGGTTCGACTGGACGGTCGGCGGCTATTATCTGCATCGCGACCAGTTCCTGGATGCGCGGCAGGCGTCGCGGCCCGACTTCCTGGCCGCGCGCGGCATCACGGGCCTGATGCCGGACGGCACCTTCTATTCGAATGTGACGGATGCAGAGTCCTATGAACTGGCGGGGTTCGGGGAACTGACCTGGCACATCACCGACCAGCTGTCGGCCATCGGTGGCCTGCGTTACGGCAAGTACAAGACGACAGTGGATGTGGTCTCGGGCTTCAACTCGGCCTATTTCACCTATGCGCTGGGCGGCATCCGCGGCCCGCTGGCGCTGGTGCCCACCGTACCGGTGACCCGCGATTATCCGTCAACGGAGAAATCTTCCTGGAAGGCCAGCCTGTCCTATGAGCCGTCGCGCAACATGACGCTCTATACGACCGTGTCCACGGGGTACCGCACGCCCGTCTATAATGTCCGCGCCGGCAGCGTCAGCACCGTGAACCCCACCGATCTGATCATTCCCGGAGGCGCCACCTCCGACGATCTGACCAATTACGAGGCGGGCGTCAAGGGCACCTGGCTGGACGGCAAGCTGACCGCCAATCTCGCCGCCTATTACATCGATTGGTCGAACCTGCAGGTCCAGGCCAACCGCGTGTCGGATTCGGTGCAATTCGCCACCAATATCCGCCAGGCGGTCAGCAAGGGGCTGGAGGCGGAAGTCACCCTGCGGCCCGTGCGCGGCCTGACCCTGGGTCTGAACGCCGCCTTGAACGATGCCAAGGTGACCAAGCTGACGCCGCAGGAGGCGGCGGTCTCCGGTGCCGTGGACGGGTCACGTCTGGCGTCGCCGCATCTGCAGGGATCATTCTTCGGCAGCTACAGCTACAAGCTGTTCGACGACCGGCCGGCCTTCACCAGCTTCCAGATCCAGCATGTCGGGTCCTTCCCTGTCGGGTTCCCCAATACGCCGGGCAAGCCGACCGTGCCGCGCCCGACCTATGACAGCACCGACGCCTATACTTTGCTGAACCTGCAGACGGGCATCACCTTCGACGACCTGACCGTCACACTGTATGGTGAGAACCTGACCGACCGCAATGCCATCACCTATGTGCATCCCGAAGCCTTCGTCTATAGCCGCTATGCCGTGACAAGGCCGCTGACCGTCGGCATCCGGCTGGGGTACAATCTATGGTAAGGGCGTTGCGCGGCATGCGCCGGTGGCTGGCGCTCGCCAGCCTCTGCGCGGGGCTTGCCACGGGTCTGCCGGCCCTGGCCAGCGCCGACCCGCAGGTCCATATCGGCGATGGCGTGCTGCAGGGCGTGTCCGGCGACGGGGTGGTGTCCTATAAGGGCATCCCCTATGCCGAGCCGCCGACGGGCGACCAGCGCTGGCGCCCGCCGGTGCCGGCGCGGCCCTGGCAGGGGGTGCGGGAGGCGAAAAGCTTCGGACCGTCCTGCCTGCAGCCCCCACCGGTGCCCACCAGCCTCTATTATGGCGGCATGGCGTCGATGGCGGAGGATTGCCTGAGCCTGAACGTCTGGGCGCCGGCGGAGGCCAAGGACCTGCCCGTCATGGTCTGGATCCATGGCGGGGCCCTGGTGGGCGGCAGCAGTTCGGAACCGCTTTATGACGGCACGAAGATCGCGCAGAAGGGCGTGATCTTCGTCTCCATCAATTACCGGCTGGGGCTGCTGGGTTTCCTGGCGCATCCGGCACTCAGCGCTGAATCGCCAGACAAATTGTCGGGCAATTACGGCTTGATGGACCAGATCGCGGCACTGCGCTGGGTCCGCGACAATATCGCCTCGTTCGGCGGCGATCCGGCCAAGGTCACCATCGCCGGTGAATCGGCGGGCGGCCTGTCCGTCATCGCCCTGATGGCCAGCAATCAGGCCCATGGCCTGTTCCGCGCTTCCATTACACAGAGCGGCTATATGCCCTCCTACCGCGCCCTGCGGGAGGAGACATTGGGCCTGCCCTCGGCCGAAGCGATGGGGGCAGCACTCGGCAAGATGGCGGGCGTCAGCGATGCCGCGTCACTGCGCAAGGCCGATCTGGTCACCCTGTTCAAGGCCGGGCTGGCCACGGGCTGGGCGCCGGAGCCGGTGATCGATGGTGCCGTGCTGACGCGGCAACTGGCCGACAGTTTTGCCCTGGGTGAGCAGGCCAAAGTGCCGGTGCTGGCCGGCTTCAACGAGGGGGAAATCCGCTCCCTGCCCTTCCTGATGCCGAAGAACGTGCCCGCCACCAAGGCGGCTTACGAGGCGGATATCCGCGCCCGCTTCGGGGGCGGGGCAGCTTCCTATCTGGCGCTTTATCCCGGCGACGACCCGAAGGAGGATGCGGCCGCATCCATCCGCGACGGTCTTTACGGCTGGGCCGCGCAGAATGTCGTGCGCCAGCAGGCGGCGGCGGGGCAGCCGGCCTATCTCTATTATTTCCGGCACAGCACACCGGCACAGCGGGACCGCAACCTGGCCGCCTTCCATGCCAGTGAACTGCCCTACCTGTTCGGGCAGGTGGGGCCGGACGCGGCCCTGGGCCCGAACTGGCCCAAACCGCCGCTGAGCGAGGATGAGGCAAAACTGTCGGCTGCCATGATGGGCTATTGGCTGTCCTTCGTCCGTGACGGCGCCCCCCGCGCCGACGGTGAGGCCGCCTGGCCCCGCTATGCGGCCGGGGAAGCTGGTTACCTGGACATCGCAGAGCGTCCGGCGGTGGGGCGCGGGCTTCTGGCCGGTCCCTTCGCCCATGCCGATGCGCTGGTTGAAAGCCGGCGGCGGCAGGGGCGTGCCTGGCGGCTCGACATCGGGTTCGCGGCCTTTTAACCGTACTGGGAAAGAGCCGGGCGGCACGCACGCCGCCCGGCAGGAGCCCCCCGGTCGGAAGTGTGGAGTATCATGAGCGACGTTGAACAACCTGCCCGTGGCAAGAACCACAAGGCCCGTGTCCGGGAAGCGTCCATCGAACGCATCCTGGATGCGGCCGAGCAGCTTTTCGCCGAATTCGGCTATCACGGCTTCACCTTGAAAGATGTGGCGGCCAAGGTCGGCGTCAGTTCAACCCTGATCCATTACCATTTCAGCGGCAAGGACAGCATCTGTGAGGCGGTATGGGCCCGCAAGGCCCCGATCTCCGCCCGCAACCGCCTGGAATCCATGCGTCGCTATGCCGAGGAGGCCGGCGACAGGATCACGGTGGAAGGCGCCCTGGCCTCCTGGATCGACGCCGACCTGAATGTGCAGATCGAGGAGACGGACCAGTGGCGGGCCTTCGGCAAGATCGCGGCCCAGGCCAACAGTGCTGCCGGCTGGGGTGCGGAAAAGATGACCAAATATTTCAACCCGGTCGTCTTGGCCCTGATCGACCTGCTGAAAAAGGCCATGCCCGATTGTGACGAGGAAACGATCTTCTGGGGCTACCATTTCGTGTCGGGCGCCATGACGCACAACATGGCCCGCACGGGCC
Source organism: Niveispirillum sp. GW835-FHT14G11 (assembly GCF_058793615.1). Taxonomy (NCBI): domain Bacteria; kingdom Pseudomonadati; phylum Pseudomonadota; class Alphaproteobacteria; order Rhodospirillales; family Azospirillaceae; genus Niveispirillum; species Niveispirillum sp. GW835-FHT14G11. The sequence continues at coordinate 156,273 of NZ_JBXAFZ010000011.1, read as the reverse complement.
GTCTGGACGAACTGTCCCACGGCCTTTGCTCCTCTGATGATTTTGTCTCCATCCGGCGGCACATGGCGAAATTCATGGCCGCCGGTTTCGAGGCCATCTGCCGGGAAGAGGCCGCCCGGAAACGACAGACATCCCCCTAGCGACCCTGCGGGAGCAGTGCCACAAGATGACCACCCCCTTACAAGCCGGCGCCATGCAGCCCTATGCGCTGACGCTGGACCGTTTCATCGAGCATGCGGCCCGGTGGCATGGCGCCACGGAGGTCGTGACGGCCGGTGGCGGCGGGGTCACCACCCGGATCGGCTATGCGGCGTTGCGCGACCGCGCCCGGCACCTTTCCGGAGCGTTCCAGGCGCTGGGCCTGGGCGCCGGTGACAATCTGGGCCTGCTGGCCTGGAACAGTCAGGCGCATATGGAATGCTGGTACGGGGCCGTGGGGGTGGGCATCGTCTGCCACACGCTGAACCCCCGCCTGTCGCCCACCCATCTGGCCGGCATGATCCGGCAGGCCGGCAACCGTGTGCTGGCCGTCAGCCCCGACCTGACGGAACTGGCCCGCATGCTGGTCGAGCTTTGCCCCGGTTTGGCGCATGTGATCGTGCTGGACGAGCCGGGGGCCGGGGGGGCATGGCCCGATGGCGGCCGCGTGAAGGTCTGGGCCTATGGCGATCTTCTGGCCAGGCTGGGCCGGGATGTCGGGTGGGGCGGGGTGGATGAGCAGGCGCCCGCCGGCCTGTGCTTCACCTCCGGCACCACGGGCGCGCCCAAGGGCGTCACCTATACGCACCGCTCCAACTATCTGCATACGGTGCATCAGCTTCAGGCCGATGCCTGCGGGCTGACATGGCGCGACTGCGTCCTGGTCGCCGTGCCCATGTTCCATGCCAATGGCTGGGGTTTTCCCTTTTCCGGGCCGGCGGCGGGGGCCAAGCTGGTCCTGCCCGGCCGGCATCAGGACGGGGCCAGCCTGGCCCACCTGATCAACCGGGAAGGGGTGACGGTGGCGGCCGGGGTGGCCACCGTCTGGCTGGGGCTGGCCGATTATCTGGACCGTACGGGCGGGGAGGTGCCGACCCTGCGCCGCGTCATGGTCGGCGGTGCCGCCATGCCGCAGGCCCTGATGGAACGGCTGGAACGGCGGCTGGGCATCGTGATCCAGACAAGCTGGGGCATGACCGAACTGTCGCCGCTGGGCACGGCGGCGCCACCAGGGGCAACGGTGCGCCACGCCTCGCAATCCGGCCGGCCGGCCATGGGCGTGGATCTGCTGCTGACAGATAGCGATGGCGTGGCCCTGCCGGAGCAGCGCGGACCGGAGGGCCGACTGCGCGTGCGCGGTGCCGCCGTGGTCCAGCGCTATTTCGGCCAGGAACAACTGGCCGTCGATGAAAATGGCTGGTTCGACACGGGCGATCTGGCCCGCATCGATGCGGATGGCAACATCACCATCACGGGCCGCGCCAAGGACCTGATCAAATCAGGGGGCGAGTGGATCAATCCCGGCGAGATCGAGTCCGTGATCGGCACCCTGCCGCAGGTGGCGCAGGTCGCCGTTGTCGGCCGCGCCGATGCCAAATGGGGCGAACGCCCGGTGCTGGTGATCGAACCGCGCCAGGGGGCGGACATCGCGGACGAGGCCTTGCTGGATGCTCTGCGGCCACGCGTGCCGTCCTGGTGGCTGCCCGATGCCGTGGTGCGCGTCGATACCATGCCGCTCGCCGCCACGGGCAAGATCGACAAGGCACGCCTGCGCGCCGACTACGGCTGACTATTTTGTTTCCCAATAAGAAACAAACCAGGGAGGAACGGATGAAGACGACACGCCGCCAGATGCTGGCGGGAATGGCCCTGGCCGCGACACTCGGCCCCTCCCCCGCGCTGGCCGCTCCCGGCCGGGCGATGCCCAGGGGCTTTCTCTGGGGATCGGCCATCTCCGCCCATCAGAGCGAGGGCAACAATACCAATTCCGATAGCTGGCTGCTCGAGCATCTGCCGGAGACGGTCTACAAGGAACCGTCGGGCAGCGCCTGCGACAGCTATAATCGCTATGCCCAGGATTTCGCCATTGCCCGCGATCTTGGCCTGAACTGTTACCGGTTCGGCATCGAATGGGCGCGGATCGAGCCGGAGGAAGGCCGGTTCGATCAGGCGGCGCTGGACCATTATATCCGGGTGCTGGCGTCGTGCCGTAAGCATGGGCTGCTGCCCATCGTCACCTACAACCATTTTACCGTACCGGTCTGGTTCGCCAGCCGGGGCGGGTGGGAGATGGCGGACAGTTCGGACCTGTTCGCCCGCTTCTGCGACCGCGCGACCCGCGCGCTGGGTGACCAGATCGGCATGGCGTCACCCTTCAACGAAGCCAATATCCATCTGCTGGTGAAGGTGTTCCGCATGGCGGCCACGCCGGAACACCGCGCCAAACGCGCCGCGATGATCGCGGCGGCGGGGCGGGCCACGGGGTCGCAGAACTTCTCCTCCATCCTGTTTGCCGAACCCGACCGGATCGAACCCAACCTTCTGGCCGCCCATGCCAAGGCCTATCAGGCGATCAAGGCGGGATCGGGTGATTTCCCCGTCGGCGTCACCCTGACCACCCAAGCGGTGGAGGCAGTAGGCGAGGTCAGTCTGGCCGCGCAGGTGGAAACCACGCTCTATGGCGGCTGGTGGGACGCGGTGAACCAGAGCGATTTTGTCGGCGTCCAGGCCTATACCCGCATCCGCGTCGATGCCAAGGGACCGATGGCGGCCCCGGCGGGCGCGGAGATGACGGCAGCGGGCTATGAATATTACCCCAAGGCGCTGGGTTCGGTGATCCGTCTGGCCGCCGCAAAAACAGCCAAGCCCATCTATGTCACCGAAAGCGGCATCGCCACCGACGATGACACCCGCCGCATCGCCTGGCTGAATGACTGCGTGGCCGAGGTGGAGCGATGCCTGCGTGAGGGTATCGACGTGCGCAGCTATATCTACTGGTCGCTGCTGGACAATTTTGAATGGACGCAGGGATACGGCCAGCATTTCGGTCTGGTGTCCGTGGACCGAGAGACTTTTGCGCGGACACCCAAGCCCAGCGCCCGCCATTTCGCCGGCATCGTCAAGGGCACCTGAACGACCCTGTCACCGGGGCACCAACGACATGATCTGGGAGGATGCAATGCGTGGACTGAAACGGCTGCTGCTGGGGGCTGTCCTGTCGCTGGGCCTGACCCCGGCGCAGGCAGAGACGCCGCCGGCCGATTACGCGGACGATGCCAGTTGGCTGTGCCGTCCCGGCCGCAACGATGCCTGCGCCGGTGACCTGACCGCCACCATCATCCAGGCCGATGGCGGCATGGTGCGGGAACCGTTCACGCGGGCCGCCGACCCGGCCATCGACTGTTTTTATGTCTATCCCACCGTGTCGACCGATCCCGGCGGCAATAGCGATCTGAACGCGGGCCCTGAAGAGACATTCGTGGCGAAGGTGCAGTTCGCGCGGTTCGGGGCCGCGTGCCGGACCTTCGCGCCCTTGTACCGGCAAGCAACACTGACCTCCCTGCATGCCCGCATGAATGGCGGCACCGGCCCCGCGGCCGACCGTGACATGGCCTATAACGACGTGCTGGCGGCCTGGCGCCACTATCTGGCGTATGACAATCAGGGCCGGGGCGTCGTCCTGATCGGACACAGCCAGGGGGCCGCGGTCCTGCTGGCCCTGATCAAGGCGGAGATCGATGGCAAGCCGGTGCAGAAGCAGCTCGTCTCCGCCATCCTGCCGGGCACCAATGTTGTCGTGCCCAACGGGGCGGATGTCGGCGGCTCGCTGAAACATATCCCCGCCTGCCGGGCGGCGAACCAGACGGGCTGCGTCATCTCCTATGTCTCCTTCCGCGACACTGTCCCGCCATCGGAGAACGGGCTGTTCGGAAAGGGGGTGGAGCCGACCAGCATGCTATCCTTCCCCAATGCCCACGGACTTTGCACCAACCCCGCCGACCTGGGCGGCGGGTCGGGGCCGTTGCGCAGCTATTTCCAGACCGATATGGGCCCGTGGGCGCGCGACGGCTTTGCCTGGACCCGCGATGGCAAACGCATCGATACGCCCTTCGTCACCACGCCGGGCCTGCTGAGCGCGCGCTGTGTTACGCAGGGCAATATCAGCTATCTGGCCGTGCATGTGGCGGCGGGCAAGGATGATGGACGCACGCAGGATGTGCCGGGTGATGTGGTGGTGAAGGGCCGCACCTTCGCCGATTGGGGCCTTCACCGCATCGACATGCATATCGGCATCGGCGACCTGGTCGATATCGTGGGCCGGCAGGGTGCCGCCTTTACCGCCATCAAGCGCTGAAGGAGGCACAGACCATGACAGCAACAGCACAATCCCGGTCCACCACCAAGGTCGCGGCAACCGCCGGGGCCGCCGCCTCCATCGAATGGTATGATTTCTTCATCTATGGCACGGCCGCTGCCCTGGTCTTCCCGGGCCAGTTCTTCCCGGCCGACATGCCGCCATTGGTGGCGCAGATCGCGGCCTTCAGCACCTTTGCCGTCGGTTTCATCGTGCGGCCGCTGGGCGGCATCCTGTTCGGGCATCTGGGCGACATGTTCGGGCGCCGGCGGGCGCTGTCCATTGCCCTGCTGATCATGGGCATCGCCACCACCGCCATCGGCCTTTTGCCGAACTATGCCCAGGCGGGGGTGTTCGCGCCGCTGGCCCTGGTGCTGCTGCGCTTTGCCCAGGGGCTGGCGGTCGGCGGGCAATGGGGCGGGGCCGCATTGATGGCCATCGAAAGCGCACCCGCCAACCGGCGCGGCTATTATGGCAGCTTCGTGCAGATCGGGGTGCCGGTCGGGCTGGTCCTGGCCAATACCATCTTCCTGCTGGTCAGCGAGGCGGTATCGCCAGAGGCATTCCAGTCCTGGGGATGGCGCGTACCCTTCCTGCTGTCTATCGTGCTGGTCCTGATCGGCACCTATGTACAGCGGCACCTGGAGGAGCCGGAGGAGTTCGACAAGGCGGTGCCGGCCACACCGGACAAGCCCAGGGAATTGCCGCTGACCAAGGTGCTGCGCGACCATATGCCGGATGTGCTGCTGGCCGGTGGGGCGTTTGTCGCCAACAATACCTGCTTCTACATGGCCATCACCTACATCGTCGCCTATGGCACCGCGACCCTGGGCATCGCGCAGGAAACCATGCTGATGGCCGTCATGCTGGCCAGCGGCATAATGCTGCCGGTGCTGATCATCTTCGGCGGCCTGTCGGACCGGTACGGGCGGCGCGGCATCTTCATGATCGGCGCGGTGTTGAGCGGGCTGTGGGCCTTCGCCATGTTCCCGCTGGTGGAAACTGCCTCCACCCCCCTGATCATCCTGGCCATCGCGGTGGAGATGCTGTTCATCAGCATGATGTACGGGCCGCAGGCGGCGTTGTTCGCGGAATTGTTCCCCGTCGATGTGCGTTATTCCGGCGCTTCGCTGGGCTATCAGGTCGGATCCGTGGTGGGCGGTGGCTTCGCACCGATCATCGCCACCGCACTCTACGCCCATTACCAGTCGACCCTGTCCATCTCCCTCTATCTCTGCGCCATGTGTGCGGTGTCCTTCTTCAGCATCGTGGCGCTGGGCCGCCGGGCGCGGCGCCGTCCGGCGGGAGGTGCGGCATGATGCGGGCATGGGGCGCGCAGATTGTTCCTGAAATTCGAGAGCGACGATGTGATCAGCAATCCTTGCCCTTGGCCGGCAGCGCGGGGGAGACCAGGCCGGTGTTCCAGTTCCACTGCATCGTTCCGGCAGCCCGGCGCCGGCACATGGCGGTTTCGTGCAGGGTGAACATGCCTGGCAGCAGGCGCTGCCCCGGCTGCGGCGCATCGATGAAGGCCATATAGCCTTCGTCCTTGCCATATTCGGGCCAGTCGGGCTGCCCCTTCGCCACCGGCTTGCCGGTGCTGGCGAAGCTGGCCCAATAATCGGTCATGGCGGCGGACAGGGCCCGTTCGACCGGATTGTCCGGCGCCTTGGGCCAATAGGATGGCGTGCGGTCCATGGTGCCGAAAACATAGGGAATTTCCGCCGCGTGGAAGGCGTTCTGCCCCTTCTCCTGCGTGGCCGGATAGGCATGGTCGAACAGATAATAATACCCACCCTGCCCCAAGGCCGTCTGGCTGCGCACCAGCCGTTCCGCCGTCCAGCTGTACAGCGCGTCCCGTGTGACCGCCAGCATGCTCTCCTCCAGATTGTCGGAGGGGTAGAGCCGCAGGAACAGATCCGTCAGGTCGCCATATTTCTCGGCGATGGCCTTCTCATAGGCCTTGGCATCGGCCGGCTTGGGCGGCAGCAGGTGACGCAGGCTGCGGATTTCCCCGCCATTGAACCCGGCCAGCACGGGAACCGGCGCCTGTTCGCCCCGATCGAACACATCGACCAGTTGCCCCGTCAGGACCTTGCCATCCACGGTGCCCAGCGGAAAATAATTCAGCTTGGCAGCCACATCCACCAGGGCCTGCGCATCCGCGGCGCGCATCGCTGCCACATCGTTGGCACCAGCCTGGGCCATCATATAGGCACCGATGGCTTCCGCCGCGAACTCCCCATGGTTGGGCTTTTTCAGTTCGGGACCGGAAATCATGTAACCGCTCTGCACGATGGCCTTGGCGAACAGGCCCTTGGCCAGCGGAGAGGTCATCAGATACATGACCGACAGCGCCCCGGCAGACTCCCCGGAAATGGTGACATTGTCGGGGTCGCCACCGAAGGAGGCGATATTGTCACGGACCCAGCGCAGAGACGCGATCTGGTCCAACAACCCGTAATTGCCGGAAATCCCGTCCGGATTCTCGGCACTTAGGCCCGGATGCGCCATATAGCCCAGCACGCCCAGCCGGTAATTGATGGAAACAACCATCACCCCGCGCGCCGCCATGGCGGACCCGTCATACATCGCACCGAAGCCGCGACCATTCAGCAGGGTGCCACCATGGATCCAGATCAGGACCGGCGCCTTCTTCGCCCCCTTGGGCACCGAGATGTTCAGGGTCAGACAATCCTCGCCCGAGGCGGGGGGCGGATTGGTATAGACGCTGACGACGGTCACGGTGGGCTGTACACAGGCGAGGCCCGGCGACCCGGCATCACGCACGCCCTGCCAGGGTGGCAGCGGCTCCGGCGCCTTCCAGCGCAAGGGGCCGACCGGTGGTCGGGCATAGGGGATGCCGTTGAAGACGGTCCGGTCGCCGATGGTGCGACCTTCCAGGGTGCCAGCGGGAGCCTGGACCCGGGGATTGTCCTGGGCCATGGCCGCGACGGACAGCAGCGCGGCGGCGGCGCAGGCACCAAGGTGACGGAGAAGACGCATCATTGACCTCCGGTCCGGGCCGCCTCTGCCTTCAACAACCGGGCCAGCAGCAGGTAAAGCGCGATGGCCAGGAAGTAGAAGGGGGTCAGCGTGTAGAAGGCGAGTTGCAGGGAATTATCGGGATGGGCGGCCCGGAAATAATCGCTGGCCGCGCCCAGGTAGGTGGGCCCCAGGCCCAGCCCGATCAGGTTCATGACCAGCAGCAGCAGGGCCCCCGACATCACGCGCTGCTGCGGTTTCACCTCCTCCTGCACCAGCGTGACGGCCGGTGACAGGAAGAAATAATTGAGGATGGTCGGCCCGATCAGGAACAACAGCGCCAGTTCCCATCCCGGCGCCCAGACGAAACCGATGAAGAACGGAACCGATCCCGCCAGCCCCAAAGCCGGGATCAGGGCGTAGGCCTGCTTTGACTTGGCGCTGAACCGGTCGATCAGGCGGCCCGACACGAACATGCCGATGGAGATGCCGATGCCGATCAGCAGCGCGTAGTAAAGCGCCACCTCCTGCAGGGTCATCCCCTTTTCCCGCATCAGGAACAGGACGGTGAAATTCATCACCGCATAGGTGACGAACTGCGTCGCGCCACCGGCCAGCGACAGCACCAGCAGCACCCGCCGCCCGAAGAACATGGACACCGTTTCCCAGAATCCGGCCTTGGCCGGCGCCTGATCTGGCAGCGTACCGGGCGCCGACAGGTCCAGACCGCCACGCTTGGGCTCCCTGATCGTGGTCCAGACGACCAATGCCGCCCCAATGCCGAACACACCCAGCACGATGAAGGCGCTGCGCCAGCTATAGGCGGCGGCGATGGAAGCACCAAAGGCCACGCCCAGGGCCTGCCCCAGTGGCGGTCCCAGGTTGAACAGGCCCAGCGCCGTCCCCCGCCGGCCCGGCGGGAAATAGTCGGTGATGATGGCATAGGATGGCGGCACGCCACCCGCCTCCCCCACACCCACCGACATGCGCGCCAGCACCAGTTGCGGATATGTCGATGACAGGCCGCAGGCCACGGTTGCCGCACTCCACAGGGCGCAGGCGATGGACAGCACCTTTACCCGGTTGGTGCGGTCGGCCAGCCACGCCACGGGGATGGAAATGGTGCAATAGAACAAGGCAAAATAGAGCCCGCTGATCAGGCCCAATTGCCCATCGGTGACACCCAGATCATCCTGGATGGGCTTGGCCAGGATGGACAGAAGCTGCCGGTCCAGGAAGTTCAGCACATAGACGAAGCACAGAGCCCCCAAGACGTACCAGGCGCGCGCGTCCGGTGGCGGGGATTTGGCGACATTGGTCATGGTTTGACGCTCATTATTGTTGCGGACGGCCTGTGCGATGCGGCCGAAGTCGCCACCCTTGGCAGGAAGGCGGCTTCGGCCGGGTGCCTGACATATAATCAGAAGGCCTTGCGCAGGTTGAGCGCCACGAAGCGGCCGATGGGATTATAATTGCCGCCGATGCCGTCCGTCGCAGGGAAGAAGGGTGGTTTCTTGTCGAACAGGTCGTTGACCTGCAAGGCAAGCTGCGTGTCGGAGGTCATGCCGCTGTCGGGCAGGGTCCAGGTGACGCGCAGATCCACCGTCGTATAGGGATCGGACTTGTACATGCCCAGACCCGTGGGCGTGCTGAACGTGCTTTTGACGCCCGCCCGGTAATTCACGAAACCGACAACGCTGACCGGCCCGGCCACCGCCCCCAGGGACGCCCTGGCCGTCGTCCGGGGCAGACCCAAGTCCAGGCTGTCGGAGACAGGTGCCCCTGGCGTCAGTTGCGTATCGAACTTCAGGATATAGTTGCCGGCCAGACCGGCAAAGACCGCACCGAAATCCGTGGTCCGTCGCCAGCCGATGTCGAAATCCAGGCCATTGGTCTCACGGATACCGAAATTGCCCAGGCGCTGGTCCAGCACATTGCCAATCGACGGCAGGGGTGTGGGCAGATTGACCGGCGTGGCCACCGACAACAGGCTGGCAAGCTGCGATGCCGATGGATTGCGATAGACGATCGAGGCCAGCGTCGGGTCGGAGAACATCAGGGCCGCCGCCGGGACGCCGATCGCGTCGGTGAAACGGATATCGTAGAAGGTTGCGCTCGCCCGTACCTCTGGCAGGAAGCTGGGCAGCCAGTCGAGGCCGAACGAATAGGTGCGGGCCTTTTCGGGTTGCAAATCACGATTACCGCCCCGGAAATAGATGGTGTTGACCTGATTATTGCCGCGCGTCGGATCGCGGGCGGCCACCGCCGCCGACGCGGCATCCAGATAATAGGCCCCCACCGTGGCCCCGACCTGGCGCATGCCCGGTGCCCGGAAGGATCGGCCATAGGTGCCGCGTACCGTCACACCTGCCACCGGGTCCCAATTGAAGCCGACCTTGGGATTGGTGGTCGATCCAAAATCGCTGTAATGGTCATATCGGCCGGACACGGACAGCGACAGGCGGTGCAGCAGCGGCGCCTCGTTATCGGCGCCGACGATGGGCGCGAAGATCTCACCGAACACGGAATAAATGTTGCGGCCCAAATCCTCCGGCACGGGGAAGAATCCGACGAAGCCCGCCTGTTCGAATGACTCGTGCCGATATTCGGCACCGGCTGCGAATTTCAGTTCACCGCCGGGCAGGTCGAACAGCGGCCCGTCGATCTTGACGGCACCCAGCGACGTGCGCTGCTTGACGGTGACGCTGGTCGAATAATCGGTGATGGCGGCTGCCACTGATGGTGCGGTACGCGTGCCGAACGGGTCGAGCGCCGTCGCCGTCGTTGTCCCGGCTGCAGCGGCGGCCAGGGCATAGGGATTGACGTCGGGGATGAAAGCACTGTTGGTCGTCCAGCCGAACGTACCATAGGCGCTGAGGTTCAGGTCGCCGGGCAGCGACACGTCGAGGCCCAGCGACGAATTGCCGACCTTCGCACGGTCGGTATTCACGACATGGTCGGCGCCATAGAGATTGTCGGTGCGGAACAGCACCGTCTCCTGCGTGGCATTGGTGCCAGGGGGAGCCACGAAGAACGGGTTGGTATTGCGGATGGTCAGCGCCTGGATTGCCGGTGCCGCCTGGATCTTGTCCTTGCGGTCCGAATAGAGCACGTCGCCCCACAGGGTGACATGCTCGCCCAGTTCCTGCCGGCCTGACAGGAAACCGCTATGCATGCGGGTGCGGGGATACAGATCCACCGAGGCGCCATTGTCGCAATAGTTCGTCGTGTTGGGCGCAAAGCCGGGGGCGGCATAGGTGACGGCACCGGTCTGCGGGATCAGCACATTGGGCGACGGGCAGTTGGTCAGCCTGGTATCGACGCCGCCATAGGGGCGGAAATCCAGAACCCGGTAATCGCGATCGGCACCGGTGATATTGTCGTTCTGGGTATATTGATAGGCGGCCAGGATCGACCCACTGCCCCAATCTTCGCCGACCAGGGTGCTGGCATAGGTGGAGTGATAGCCGTCGCCCACGCCATGGCGGACATCCACCTCCGCACCGGAGAAGTGCTGTCGGGTGACAAAGTTCACCACACCGGCGATGGCGTCGGAGCCATAGACCGACGAGGCGCCGTCGGCAACGACCTCCACCCGCTCGATCGCCAGGCCCGGCAGATGCGGATAGTCGGGATTGGTGTCGTTGGCGGCGGCGCCGACCAGGCGGCGGCCATTCATCAACACCAGCGTCGCACTGGATGGCAGCGCGCGAAGGCCAGGCGCGAATGGACCGAATCCGGCGCTGCTGGCGCGCGGGGCGGTGTTGAAACTGTTCAATTGTGGCACGCTGGCCAGCAGGTCCGGCGTCGTCGGCGCGCCGACCGCCTTGATATCGTCGCGCGATACGCTGATCAGGTTGGAACCGGTCGGCGGAACACCCCGGATTCTCGATCCGGTAACGATGATTTCCTCAAGAATGATGTCGGATGCCGCCGCATCCGGCGCCTGCGCCAATCCGGGGCCCGCCGCCAGCAGCATGAGGGCAACCAGCGACGATCCGGACAGCGCGACATGTCTCGCGGCATTCCAGGCTCCTGACATTCAATATCCTCCCTTATTTGATTGTGGCTTTTGCCAAGCGATATCCCGACCGGGGCGGCTCGTCAAGTTCATTCATTTAGTGATAAATAAAACTTCTGAGGAAAAGCGTCATCGCTTGACCGGACATGGTCCCCGCCTCCATCGTCTCACCTGAAAGATCGGGTGGTCGTGTCTTCTCCGGACGCGTCCCGTCAGAAAGGCCGGAGGTTATGGCAACAGAGCCGAAACCAGTGGGGCGCCGCACGCGCGCGGAACAGCGGGCGGCGACCTTGAAACTGATCCTGGATACGAGCGAGGACCTGTTCTCGCAGCTCGGCTATTTCGGGGTGACGATCAAGGACGTCGCGGACAAGATGGGCATCCATCCCGCGCTGATTCACTATTATTTCGATGGCAAACAGGCGCTGTTCGACGCCGTCTGGGAGCGCCGCGTTCAATATGCCGTCACCACCCGGTCGGCGGCGCTGGACGCCTATGAGGCGGCCGCGGGGGATCATCCGACCGTGGAGGGTGCCTTACGCGCCTTCTATGACGGTGCGTTCGACATCTATATCAACGGGGGGGAAGGCTGGCGCAATTTCGGCCGCATCTTCGCCCAGGTCAACAATGCGCCCGGCTATGGCGCGGAGAAGATGGACACCTATTTCGACCCGCCGGTGCGCCGGCTTGTCGGCATCCTGAAGAAGGCCCTGCCAGGGGCGCCGCTGGATGATCTGTACTGGTGCTTCCAGTTCACCTCGGGCGCCTACACGCTGATCCTGTCGCGTACGGGCCGCATCGACCGGCTGTCCGACAATCTGTGTTCATCCGATGATTACGAAGCCGCCCGTGAAAGGTTCGTGACCTTCATGGCAGGCGGCTTCGAGGCGCTTTACAAACGCCGGGGGCAATAGCCGAAAGGAAAGCCGCACCAATCCACCGGGTTGGGACGGCCTGTCCCTCATCCTGGCCCCAGGCGCGCATCGCGAAGCGCGGCGCGGCGCACCTTTCCCGCTTCGTCCCTCAGGGGTTCGCTGGTGAATTCCACGCTTTTTGGCAGCTTGTAACGGGCCAGCCGTTCGGCGACGAAAGCCAGGATTTCCCCTTCGTCCAGGTCCATCCCCGCCAGCGGCTGGACGATAGCATGGACACGCGCCCCCCATTCCTCATCAGGGAGCCCGATCACCGCACTGGTGCGGACGGCAGGATGCGCATCGATCGCCGCCTCCACCTCCGCCGGATAGATGTTCGCCCCTCCGGAGATGATCAGGTCATTGCGGCGATCGGAAAGATAGAGATAGCCCTCCGCGTCCACGCTGCCCAGATCGCCGGTCGCCTCCCATTCGCCCATGCGCTTGGCCGTGCTGCCCAGGTAATGGTATGTGGAGCCGGCACCACCCCGGGGACGAAAATAGACCTCCCCGACTTCGCCGGTGGGGCGTGGCCGCCCTTCGGCATCCAGGATCGCCAGTTCATACCCCTCGCGCACCCGGCCGACCGATCCGCGATGGGCCAGCCAGTCTGTGCCGGAGATCATGGTCGATCCGATGGCCTCCGTCGTCCCGTAATATTCATGCACCCGCTCGCTCCCCAACCAGTCGATCCAGGCCAGTTTCAGCCAGGGGGCGCAAGGGGCCGCCATATGCAGCATCATCCGCAGGCTGGGCAGGGTGAAACGCGACAGGATGTCGGGACCCAGATGCCAGATGCGATGCATCATCGTCGGCACCAGCGTCACCCAGTTCACCTGATGGGCTTCGATCAGTTGGAGAGCCCGCAGCGCATCGAACTTGCCCATCTCGACGATGCTGTTGCCGACGCACAGGCCCATGAAGATGCAATGGAACGGCGCATTGTGATAAAGGGGTCCGGGATTGAGCATCACATCACCCGGATGCTGGCCCAGGAACCCCTCCTGCGGGTTCCATCTGGCCGGCATAGCATCCACGATCACCTTCGGCCGTCCCGTGGAACCGCCGCTGGTCATCGCCTTCCAATGCGGTGAGACGGCTTCGGGCAGCGGATCGGCGGAATATTCGTCCGGGTTCCCCGCATCGGCGGCCAATGCCTTGATGCCGGGGCCGGGCGGGTTGCCAATAAAGATCCGGGGGCGGACAATGTCCAGGATCGCTTCCATTTCCGGGCGCGGCAGCTTGGCGGCGACGATGTTCGGGATGGCACCCAGTTTCCAGATGGCAAAGACACTCTCATAGAAGGCCATACCATTGGGAAGCGCCACCGTGACGAAATCGCCATGACCAACCCCTTGCACCGCCAGCATCCGCGCACGGCGGTTGGCGCGTGCATCCAACTCTGCGAAGGATACCGAACGATCGTCCAGGATCAGCGCCGCCCGGGAGGGGGATCGGCGCGCGTGGTGGATAAGAATGGAAGAGAATGCGACACCATCGTTCGACATAACGACAACTCCTGACTGGAAACCCTCCCCGCGGCGCCGTCTTTTCAGTTGGTTGGTGCCAATGGGCCTGCGGACATCGAATATCATTTCATTAACTTAGTGATAAATGAATGAAAAGCGAAATCGTCAGCGCGGGCAGGCACACCCCGCGGGACAGGGCGTGTGCGCATGGCAGCAAAAGGAGCCGGAACGTTCACGATATAGGCTTGGATGGCGGGGGTTCCGCAGAACGATCAGCGGTCGAAAAACACCTTCAATACGGCACAGAACTGTTCCAGCAGGGGGCTGGGCCGCATGTTGCGGCGCAGTTTGTAGCCGATGGAGCGATGGCCCGCGCCATCCAGTGTCAGCACCTTGAAATCGCTGTTCCCCTCGCTGATCTGCACCGAAGAGACGATGGTGACGCAGCTGGAAAACCGCACCAGGCTTTCCAGCACCGGCAGGGAATTGGCCAGGATGCAGTTTTGCGGCCAGGGAATGCCGCTGGTCATGAACAGCGCCTCCACATGCCGGCGATAGGTGCTGCCCGGCCGGGGCAGCACCCATTTGGCGTCGGCCAGTTCCGCCAGAGTCACCTTGTCCCGCTGGAAGAAAGCGCTGTCCGGGCCGACGGCCACGGCGAACGGGTCCTGGACCAGCACATGTTCCAGCACGTCATCCGGGCTGCGAAACATCTCCGCCACCGGCCCGACGATGATGTCGATGGCGCCCGACCGCAGCATCGGCACCAGCATGTCGTCCAAGCCATCCACGATCTCGATATCCACCGGCCCCGCATCCGCCAGCAATTCCCGCAGCGCCGCTGGCAGCAATGTGGCCAGCACACTGGGCGTGGCGCCGATGCGCAAGGGGCCGGCAACACCGGCCGACCGGCGCTTGACCTCCGTCTCCGCATCCGACAATAGCGACAGCACGCCTTCAGCCCGGCGCACCAGGATCTCGCCATAGGGGGTCAGGGTCGAACCGCGCCGCGTGCGTTCCAGCACGCGCACGCCCAGCCGCTGTTCCAGCAGGGCGATGGAATTGGACAGGGCCGGTTGGGAAATCCCCTTCTCTTCCGCCGCCCGCGTGAAGGAACCGTACTTGGCGATCGCCAGCAGATTGGCGATCTGGCTTGCTTCAACAGCCATAACTTAAACCTATGACAAAGCCGATTATCATTATTTGACAGGGGGTGCTGAACGGTGTCAACGGTGAACCATGAAGCTGGCGAAGTCCGGCATCGGAGGAAAAAATGTCCGATCGTGCGATCAACGTGGCCCGCGAGCTGGGCGAGATGGGGCTGGCCTCCTTCCATGTACGCTTCGCCCTGCTGATGGGCGCCATCCTGTTCATCGATGGCTACGACCTGTTCAACGCCGCCTATGTGGCGCCCTATGTAAAGGCGCAATGGGCGTTGAGCGCGTTCCAGATCGGGCTGATGCTGTCCATCGGCATCGCGGGCCTGGCGTCGGGTGCGCTGTTACAGGGGCCGCTGGCCGACCGCCTGGGCCGCCGCCGCGTGCTGCTGGGGGCCGTGACGGGATTGGGGCTGGCCAGCCTGGCGCTATGGCTGTGGGCGCCGAGTTTCGTGATCTTCTGTGTGCTGCGCGGGCTGCTGGGCATCTGCCTGGGCATGATCTCGCCGCTGGCTTTCGTCTATATCAATGAATGGGCACCACAGCGCTGCGCCAACCGCTATGCCACGCTGGCCTTCGTGCTGCCCTTCTCGCTGGGCGGGATCGCGGCGGGTTTGGGCGGCATCGCCATCGCGCCGCATTTCGGCTGGCACGGCCTGTATGCCATCGGCGCTCTGGCCCTGCCCGCCGCCCTGGTTGGGTACAGGCTGCTGCCGGAATCCGTGCGCTTCCTGGTGGCCAAGGGCCGGCATGCGGACGTGGCCGCCATCCTGTCGCGCGCCCGGCCAGAACGGGCCGCCGCCTATGCCGCCGCCACGCAATTCCTGTCGGGGGAGGCGGCAACCGGCAGCACCAATGTCGGCGCCCTGCTGAGCCCCCGCTATCGCAGCGTGACGCTTTCCATCTGGGTGGCGGGGGCCTTCAGCCTGTTCTGCCTCCATGGCCTGTCCGGCTGGCTGCCCAGCATCATCCTGGAACAGGGGGCGGCGGTGGAGATGGCATTCGCCTATGGCTCCCTGCTGATGACCATGCAGATCGTAGGCGGCGGCATCGGCGGCTGGCTGGCCGACCGGTATGGGCAGGTCAACAGCATGGCCGCCGGCTTCCTGGGCGGGGCGGCCACGCTGCTGCTGCTGATCCCCACCATCGGCACGGACGTCGCCTGGGTCGTGGTCGCCCTGGTCGGGGCCTGCGTGTTCGGGGCGCAGGCGGTGATGAATAATTTCATCGCCATGAGCTATGAAACCGGCCTGCGCAGTACAGCCGTGGGTATCGCCGTCGGTGTCAACCGCATCGGTGGCGTCATGGGCCCGCTGATCATCGGCATGGCCCAGCAGGCATCCGGTGCCCTTTGGGTCACCCTGTCGCTGCTGGCCCTGGCGCAGTTCGGGGCCGCCGCCATCTTCCTGGCCCGCCGCCATGGGCTTCGCCCCGCCTTGGCCGCCTGATCCCTGGAAAGAGGTTTCGCCTTAATGAGAAAGCACCTGCCAGCCAGTCTGGCCGCCATCCTGGCCCTGGCCGCCGCCGCCCATGCCGGCACCCCGGCGCAGCCCGCCCTAGGATACCGCACCGCGCCGGTGATCCAGGCCGATGGCCAGGGCTTCAAGGACCTGAACCGCAATGGCAAGCTGGACGGGTATGAGGATTGGCGCCTGTCCCCGGCCGACCGCGCCGCCGACCTGACGGGCCGCATGAGCCTGGACGAGAAGGCCGGCCTGCTGATGCATGGCAATCCGCCGGGCCTGAACGGGGGCTTGCGCAATCCCTGGGACCTGGCGGCCATCGCCCCGCAGATCCGCGACCGGCATATCCGCTTCTACATCAACCGCGTCTCCGTCACCCCGCGCGAGATGGCGGCGATGGCCAATGGCGCGCAGAAGCTGGCGGAGGAGACACGGCTGGGCATCCCGCTGGTCATCAGTTCCGACCCGCGCAACCATTTCCAGGCGACATTCGGGCTCAGCGTCAGTGCCGGCAAATCCACGCAATGGCCGGAACCGCCGGGCATGGCTGCATCCGGCGACCGCGAACTGGTGCGCGAATTCGGGCGTATCGCAGCGCGGGAATATCGCGCCATGGGCATCAGCTTGGCCCTGTCCCCCATGGCCGACCTGGCGAGCGAGCCGCGCTGGCCACGCACCAACGGCACCTTCGGCGACGATCCGGCCAAGGTGGAAACCTTCGTGCAGGCCTATGTGGAGGGGTTCCAGGGGGCCAGGGACGGCTTGGCGCCGGGCGGTGTGGCCACCGTGGTCAAGCATTGGGCGGGCTATGGCGCGCAGCCCGAAGGGTACGATGCACACAATCCCTATGGCCGCGATATCGCCTTTCCCGGCGGTTGGTTCGACCAACATGTCGCCCCGTTCAAGGGCGCCTTCCGGGCCGGCGCCACCGGCGTCATGCCCACCTATGGCATGCTGCCGGACAGCGTGACCATCAATGGCCGCCCGGCGGAAAAGGTGGCCGCCGGCTTCAGCCGCCAGATGCTGACCGAACTGCTGCGCGACACCTACCGGTTCGACGGATTCGTCCTGACCGACTGGAAGATCACCGATGATTGCCTGACGCCCTGCCTGCAAGGCACCCTGAAGCATGACGAGGTCGGCATGCCGTGGGGCGTGGAGGCCCTGTCCAAGCCCGACCGTTTCGCCAAGTCCCTGGATGCCGGGGTGGACCAGTTCGGCGGCATCATGGACCCCGACATCCTGGTCACGCTGGTGGAAAGCGGCCGCATCACACCTGAGCGCATCGACCTGTCGGTGCGCCGCATGCTGATGGTGATGTTCCAGTTGGGCCTTTTCGAGAACCCGTATGTCGATGCCGACGCGGCGGAGCGCATCGTCGGGGCCCCGGCCGACCGGGAAAAGGCGCTGGAGGCCCAGCGCCGGTCGCTGGTGCTGCTGGAGGCAGCGAACGGTGCCTTGCCGATGGACCCGGCCAAAAGGCCGCGTGCCTGGCTGTGGAAGATGGATGCCGACGCCGTGAAGGCCCGCGGCTTCACCATCGTGGACAGCCCGGAACAGGCCGATGTGGCGCTGATGCGCATCGCCACCCCCTTCACGACGCGCCCGGCCTATTTCTTCGGCTCCCGCCATCATGAAGGATCGCTGGCCTTCGCGCCCGACAATGCCGACCGGCTGGCCGTGGAACGGGCCGCTGCCGCAGGATTACCGGTGATGGTCAGTACCTATCTGGACCGGCCAGCCATCCTGGGCCCGATCAAGGACAAGGCCACCGTTCTGATCGTCGATTTCGGCGCCTCCGACGACGCACTGCTGGACCTGCTGACCGGCAAGGCCACGTTCACCGGCAAGCTGCCATTCGAACTGCCCTCCTCTATGCAGGCGGTGGAAAAGCAGTTGCCCGACGTGTCTTCCGACAGTGACAAGCCACTCTACCCGACCGGTTTCGGACTAAAGGGATAACAGCATCAAACCGGTATCGAAATTAAAAGAAAAGGGGCGGTGAAAACCGCCCCTTTTTCATTACGATTCGTCAACAATCTCATTGCGTAACAGGCCAACACCGGAGATATCCACCTCCACCACGTCGCCCGGCTTCATCCATAGCGGCGGTTCGCGCTTGGCCCCCACCCCACCCGGCGTCCCGGTCAGGATGACATCGCCCGGCGACAGCGGCGTGAAGGTGGAGAGGTAGGCGACGATCACCGGCAGCGGGAAGATCAGGTCGGCCAGCGGCGCCTGCTGCACCACCTCGCCATTCAGGCGGGTGGTGAGCGTGACAGAAGGCAGGTCCGCGATCTCGTCCGGCGTCACCAGCCAGGGGCCCAGGCCACCCGTGGCGGGGAAGTTCTTACCCGGCGTGAATTGCTGGGTATGCCACTGCCAGTCGCGCACCGAGGCGTCGTTGGCGCAGGTGAAGCCGGCGATATGGGCCATAGCGTCGGCCTCATCGATATGGCGCCCGCCCTTGCCGATCACGATGGCCAATTCGCCTTCGAAATCCAGACTGGTGGAGACGCGGGGTCGGATGATGGGGCCGCCATGTTGGGTCAGCGTGTCGGCGAAGCGGGTGAAGATCGACGGATGGCCCACCTTGGCGCGGCCCGTCTCCTGGCGGTGCTCCTCGTAATTGTGGCCAACGCAGAATATCTTGCCCGGATTGGGAATTGTCGGCAGCAGCGTGACGGCATCAAACGCCAGCGACGGGGAGTCACGGCCGACCAGATCGGCCAGCAGGCCGTTGGCGATAGCGGATTTCAGGTCGGGTGCAGTGGCACCGGCCACGGCACCCAGATCCAGGACCTGCTGGTCGCGGACCAGGCCATAGCTGTCCCGGCCCTGATGGCGGAAGCTGATCAGTTTCATGTCGGATGGTTTCCAGCGATAGGGGAAAGGGTCACGCCACCAGCGGGCGATAATGGAAATTGCGTTCGGCTTCGGCCAGGGCGGCCACGTCCTTGTCGGAGATGCCCCACTGATCGATGCGGTTCTGCGGCCAGGTCCAGTCTTCGGGGGCGCCGACATGGTAATCGTCGGGCACGATCTCCACAGCGGTGGAGAATTCCACCACGGCGCCGAACGGGGCGACGAAATAGGCAAAGGCATTGTCGCCCGGCCCGTGTCGACCCGGCCCCCAGGCCGGCACCAGGCCACTGTCGCGCAGCCGTCCGATGCCGCGCATCACGGCGTCCAGATCGTTCATTTCAAAGGCGATATGGTTCAGCGAGCTGTGGCCCGCCCGCGCGAATGCCACCGAATGGTGGGAATTGTTGCAGCGGACGAAGACCATGCCCTTGGTGCGGTCCGACACGCGGAAGCCCAGCACCTGTTCAGCGGCACGGGCCGTCGCCTCGGCATCGGTGGCGTTCATGACGACATGGGTCAGCTTCACCGGCAGGTCACGGCCGTCGATGGGCGCGACCTCGGCGGCACCGTACAGGAGGCGGAACACCTCCCCCTCCGGCAACTGCACAAGGATGCCCTGGCCACCACCGGGATCGGTCGAGACCGTATCCTGTACCGGCCAGCCGGCGGCACGGGCGCGGGTGGCGATACCGGCCACGCTGGCTTCATCGCTGACAAAGGTCGTGCAGCGGATGGAGGGGCCATCGGCTTCGGTCAATGCCACCAGATAGGGGAAAGGACCGGACCCGCGCAGATAGCGCGTGCCGTCCACCTCGGTCTCCGCCGGGGCCAGCCCCCAGATGCTGGTCAGGAAATCGGCCGCCGCGTCGGCGCCGGCCAGGTTCAGTTCGATGCTGCGCAGACGCATCACATCCTCCTTCAAGCCGGCGGCAGGCCGGGATCGGCCACCAGCCCCGCCGCATTCACCCCGGCAACGGCGCAGGTCTCATCGGCATCCCCGGTGTCACCGCTGATGCCGACAGCGCCGATCAGCGCGCCGGCCCCATCCCGGATCAGCACGCCTCCCGGCGAGGGCGCCATGGCCCCGCCGCTGATGGCGAACAGGGCGTTGTAGAAGGTGGGGGCGGCATTGGCCCGGCGCGCCAGCTCGCGGCTGCCATAGCCCATGCCCAGGGCGCCAGTGGCCTTGGCGATGGCGATCTGCGGGCGCATCAGGCTGGCGCCATCCTCGCGCTTCAAAGCCACCAGATGCGCACCGGCATCCAGCACGGCGACGCAGAGCGGGGCGAAACCCTGGCGGCGGGCCTCGGCCAGGGCAGCATCAACGATGGTGCCGGCGGCGGCAAGGGTCAGGCTGAACATGCGATCCTCTCCGGTTGCAGGTGAAGTTTGGCGGTCAGTTCATCGACCAGGGCAGCCAGGGCCGCGTCATCCACGGCAATGCCAAACAGATAGGCATCCGGGCGCAGCAGGATCGAGGCGCCGGAGCCCAGCCCATGCCGGTCGAACCAAGCGGCCAGCATGCCGGTATCATCCAACAGGTCGCGACCGATCATCAGCGATTTCACGCCCAGGGCCGGCGGCAACGCCGTGGCGGTCGCATCGGCGCCGCGCAACAGCACCCAGCCACCGCCTGTCACATCATCCAGCAACCGGCGCTGGCCTTGCGCATCCGTCACCATAGGCTGGATAAAGCGCTCCCCGCCGCCGGCGCCGACCACGCCGGCCCGATAGGGCGGGATCAGATCGGCGGCCGTAGCACCCGACAGTACCGCCCGGCGCCGCATCTCCGCGTCACGCTCCGCCGCCAGGGCGGGGTCCAGCTCACAGATATAACGCCCTGCCGCCACAGCGGCCCCGATCACGGCGCGCACATGCGGATCGCGTTCCGGCTGATAGGTTTCCAGCAGGGCGGGCGCGGCCAAACCCTTCAGCACCAGTTCCAGTTTCCATGCCAGATTGGCCACATCACGCAGCCCGTGGCACATGCCCTGGCCGAAGAAGGGCGGGGTCTGGTGGGCGGCATCACCGGCCAGGAACACCCGGCCCGCCTGCCAGTCGAATGCCACCAGTCCATGGAAGCGATAGGTAGCCGCCCGCACCAGCCGATGCGGGGCGGTATCCACCCAGGGGCCGATCAGGCCGGCCACCTGCGTCGGCCCCATCATCTCCCGGTCATCCTCACCGGACAGCAGCATGAATTCCCAGCGGCGATGATTGCCACGCCCCGGCACTATGGTGGCCGGACGTTTGGGATCGCACAGCATGACCGACAGGCGCTGCAGGTCCGCCTCATCCGGCACACCGGTGAAGGGCGGGAAATGGATGGGGCCATCCACCTCCGCGTCCACCACCAGCCACGGTTCCTCGAAATCCAGATCATCCAGCCGCAGGTCCAGCGCCTTGCGCACGCTGCTGCGCGCACCGTCGCAGGCGATGACATAGCGGGCCTGCGCCTGCCCGCCATCGGCCAGACGCAGGGTGACATGGTCGTCTCCCTGCACCAGCCCGACCAGTTCAGCGCCTAAGAGCAGATCGACATGCGGATAGGCTTCCAGTGCGTCGCGCAGGCTGGCTTCCAGTTCCGGCTGATAGAAGAAATAGTCATTGGCCCAGCCGAAGGGCCGTGCCCGGCCGGCGGTGCCCAGATAGCGGATGGCCCCGCCATCGGCGCCGATATGCAGGTGCCCGTCTGTTTCGCGCATCAAGGGCAGCAGCCGGTCGATCAGGCCGATACCCTGGAAGATACGCATCATCTCATGGTCGATATGGACGGCGCGCGGCAGCGGGTGGGGGTCCGGCTCGCGCTCCAGCACCAGAACCGACAATCCGGCCCGGCCCAGCAGGTTGGCAGCCGTGGCGCCAACGGGACCGCAGCCGACAATGGCGACATCATGGATCATGGCTGCCTTGCTTGTCCCTTCGGGAAAGAAAGGGCCGGCACTGCCCTGGATAGGCATATGCCGGCCCCAGGGAGGATCAGAACTTCACGCGGAAGGTGCCGCCCATGTAGCGCGACGCTTCCTTGGAGGTGAAGTAGAGGATGTTGCCGGGATTGGCGGCATTGGTCAGGATGTTGTCGCGCTGCATGCCGACGGCGAAATTCTTGTCCGTGAGGTTGCGGACATAGAGCGTCAGCTGATAGCGGTCATCCTGCGACAGCACACCGAACGACAGGTCCACCGTGCTATAACCGCCCTGCTCCAGCCCCTCATCCTGTTCCAGCGAGAAGGTGACGGCGCTCTGGCTGTTGAACCCGACCTGGGCGAAACCGTTCCAGTCGGCCGCGATCTCATCCTCGTAGCGGACATTGATATTGCCGCGCCAGCGCGGGGCGTTGGGCAGATCGCCGCCACGCACATTCTGGACCGTACCATTGCCCAGGCGGAAGCAGGTATTGGCCGGCTCCGCCGCCCCCGTGGCCAACGTGACGGGCGTGGCCTGGGCCGGCAGGGCACAGGCGATGCGATCGGCATCGAACGTGGCGTCCAGGAAGGTGACGCCGCCATTGATGCTCAACGCCGATGACGCCCGCGCCTGGAACTCCAGCTCCGCCCCCTTGGAGACGGAATTGCCGGCATTAGTGGGCACCGACACGTTGGGCGCGATGGTCGATTGGACCTGCAAATCCTGATATTTGGCATAGAACAGAGCACTGTTCAGGATCAGGCGGCCATCCAGAGCCTGCTGCTTCCAGCCCAGTTCATAGGAATTCACCGTTTCCGGGCGCACCGGCGTCTGTCCGGCGAAATTCGCCGTCAGTTCAACGTCATAGCCCTGCCCCTTATAGCCGCGCGACCAGGTGAAATAGGTCTGCGCATCACGGTCGATCTCATATTTAAGGCCAGCCTTGCCCGACAGGTCATTGTCCGACACCTTGCCCGACCCGGTGGAGGCCGCGAACAGCAGCCGGTCGCCGGCATAAGGTGCCGTACCGGTGCGGGTACCGCTATAGGACACGGTTTCCCGCTGCAACCGGAAGCCGGCAAAGGCGGACAGCGCGTCGGTCAAATCATACTCGATCTGGCCGAAGGCGGCGTAATTGTCCGTCTTGGTATTGGCGACATGGCTCGCGGACGAGAAGAAGGAGGTGGCGCAGGGCTGGCCGAACGCCGTCCCCGGCGTCACGCAGCCGCCGACGCGACGGGTGAAGGCGCGATCCAGGTCCAGATTGAAATAGAACAGGCCCAGCGTATAGGACAGCGGCCCGGTATCGGCAGAGGCCAACCGCAGTTCCTGGGTGAACTGATTGATATCGGCCGTGCCGCCATTGACCCCGAAATAGCCATTGCCGAATGGCAGATAGAGCGGCGTGGCGGTATTGAAACCATCCACGTCAACATTGTTCTCCAGCGTCCAGTTGCGCAAGGCGGTGACCGAAATGATCGTGTGGTCACCCAGATCCAGGTTCGCCTCGATCGAGCCGCCGGCCTGTTCGGAATTGGAGAAGGTGCGCGTGTCGCCGCTGGTGACGCTGCGATTGTCCGACGACGCCACGACGGGCGCGCGCACCCCGGCCAGGACACTATTGGTGGTCAGGTATGGGATGGGTTGGCAGCAATCGCTGTCGCTGTCGCGCAGGTCGGCAGTGAACAGGATGTTCAGATCATCCGTCGCATGCCATTCCACCTTGCCGCGCACACCGACATCGCGGCCGCCATAGACATGCTCGCCACGGCCATGATCATACACATAGCCGCGATTGTCGGTGTAATAGCCGGTCAGCCGGGCACCCACCGTTTCGCTCAGCGGGCCGGAAACTGACGCCCGGGCCCGGTACTCACCCTGTTCGGCGATCCCGACCTCGGCCACGCCCTCAAAGTCACGCGAGGGGCGCTTGGTGACGATGTTGATGACGCCGGCAGTGGCGTTCTTGCCGAACAGCGTACCTTGAGGGCCGCGCAGCACCTCCACCCGCTCCACATCGATCAGATCCTGGAAGCCCTGGCCCTGGCGAGACATGACGACGCCGTCCACTACGAAGGACACCGCCGATTCCAGGCCGGCATTGAACAGGGCCGTGCCGACACCGCGGATGCGGACATTGTTGTTCAGGTCGCTGGTCGACTGGGTATAGGTCAGCGACGGCACCAGCGCTGCTACACCGGCCGTGCTGTTGACCTGGGACTGGGCCAGGGCATCGGCGGACAGGGCGCTGACGGCCAGCGGCACGTCTTGCAGGCGCTCGGCTCGTTTCTGCGCCGTCACCACGATCTCCTCCAGGACGAAGCTTTCCTCGGCCTGCTGGGCGTGGGCCGGCAGGGTGGCGGCAACCAGCATGGTGGTGGCCAGCAGATAACACCGGTGGCGGGGCTTGAACGTCATTCTTGATCCTCCCTTCACAACATGGCCGGTGCGGCAATCGGCCGGACCGGAAACTGTTTTGACAAGGAAGTGCCGCTCCCCAGCATCAATGTCCAATGATGAAAAGTGCGATCGTACCAAACTTTACTTATGACTGAACCTGTCATCGACCGGTCGGGAGGGCCTGACAAAACGCATCATAAATAATATTCACACACACGATAGTGAATGTTGACAGCTGACAGACCTTGCCCCATCCTCCCCTGGCACGCTGGCGATAACGACCGGCGGTCATATGGGAGAACGCTTCACATGAGGGCCAAGCTGCTCGCGTCCGCTTGCGCGGTCGCGCTGATCACCATTTCGACCCAGGCGATGGCGCAGGAAGCATCATCCACGCGCAAGCCTGCCGCGCAGGAAGATACGCTGCAGGAAATCATCGTCACCGCCACCCGCCGCGCCCAGAATATCAGTGAGGTGCCGCTATCCATCACCGCCTTCTCGCAGGAAGACCTGAATATCAAGGGCGTGGTCGGGTATGAGGGGCTGGCGCGGGAAACGCCGGGCGTCGTGTTGAACCGGCCCAGCGCCAATTTCAACAATTTCACGGCGCGCGGCATTGCCACCAATGGCTATGGCGCCAACCTGCAAAGCACGGTGGCCGTCTATATCGACGAACTGCCCATCTCCACCATCGGCAACACCACGGTGCTGGACCCGACCCTGTTCGATGTGGAACGGGTGGAATTCCTGCGCGGGCCGCAGGGCACGCTGTTTGGCTCCGGCTCTCTGTCGGGCGCTATGCGCATCCTGACCAGGAGCCCGGATCTGCGGAAATTCGATGCCGCCGGCCAGGTGGATTTCGGCCTGACCGGGTCCGACAGCCTGCGCCAGCGCTATAACCTGATGCTGAACACGCCCCTGGTGGAGGATGAACTGGCGCTGCGCGTGGTCGGCTTCTACCGGCATGAGGAAGGCTATCTCGACAATGTCGGCACCGGCACCCACAATTCTAACACGCTGGAAAGCTGGGGTGGGCGCTCTATCCTGCAATGGAAGCCGTCGGAAGACCTGTCGATACGCTTCCTGGCCTCGCGTGAGGAAAGCAATCCCCGCGACAGTTCGCTGACCAGCCCATCGTTGGGCAAGGAAAAGCGGATTTCCGACCGACCCGACCTCTATTCCGGCGTGCTGACCACCTATAACGCCACACTGGAATACCAGTTCGACGGCGCCAAGCTGACCAGTTCATCGACATATTCCACCTTCGACCAGAAATTCCACGTCGATCTGGCCGGGACCTTCAATCAGGCCATCGCCTTCGGCCTGGATGCCAATGGCTATCAGGACACGTTCGTGGAGGAGGTGCGGCTGGCGTCCGATCCCGGTGGCGATTGGGATTGGACCATCGGCGGCTTCTATCTGGATCGCCGGCACGACGTGGATTATTTCTACCGCTCTTCACCGGCCTTCCTGGCGGCACGCCGCATCACCGGCCTGCCGGATGAATATTACCAGCGCCAGTATGTCCACACGATCTCGCATGAACTGGCGGGGTTCGGTGAGCTGACCTATCACGTCAACGAGAAATTCTGGCTGACCGGTGGCCTGCGCTATGGCCGGCTGGACGCGCAGGGCTTCACCGAGGGCGGGTACAATTCCGCCTATCTGACCTATGCCCTGACCGGGCAGTCCGGGCCGCTGGCCATGGTGCCCATCCCCGCCGCCACCGGCGTGAAGGCCAAGGGCTCCAAGCCTTCCTACAAGGTCAGCGCCTCCTACAGGGCCAGCGAGGCCATTACCACCTATGCCAGCGTCTCCACCGGCTTCCGGGCCCCCGTGGTCAATGCCTATGCCGGGCGACCCAGTGTGGTGAATGCCAATGACCTGATCATCCCCTATGGCGCCAGTTCCGACGATCTGACCAATTATGAGCTGGGGCTGAAGGGCCGCTGGCTGAACGGCAAGTTGACGGCACATCTGGCCGCCTATTATATCGACTGGAAGAACATCCAGGTCCAGGCCAACCGCACGTCGGACAGCGTGCAGTTCGCCACCAATATCGGGGCTGCGCGCAGCAAGGGCATTGAGTTTGAAATCGCCGCCGTACCGGCCACGGGCCTGACCATCGGCCTGAACGGTTCCCTGAACGATGCCAAGGTGACGAAGCTGACCGACGCGGAAGCCGCGATCTCCGGTGCGGTGAAGGGTGCGCGCCTGTCATCGCCGCATTTCCAGGGGTCGGTCTTCGCCCAGTACTGGGTCAATCTGGCGCCGGAGCTGGATGGCTTCGCCACCGCCAACTGGCAGCATGTCGGCTCCTTCCCCAGCTCCTTCCCGCGCGTGCCGGGCCAGCCCAACAACATGCTGCCCACCTATGGCCATACCGACAGCTACAGCAACGTCAATGCCAGCTTCGGGGTGACCAAGGGGAACTGGACAGCCACCGCCTATGTGGAGAACCTGTTCGACGATCATTCGATCACCTACATCCACCCGGAAGCCTTCCTGGCCAGCCGCTTCGGCACGATGCGGCCGCGCACGGTGGGTGTGCGCGTCGGCTATGAGTATTAAGCGATGAAGGCCGCCCCTTCCCCCCTGAACAGTCCGGCGGCCCACCCGCCGCCGGACGCCCGCGCCTGGTATGTGCTGGGTGCCCTCTGCTTCGTTTATGTGCTGAATTTCCTGGACCGACAGCTGCTGTCGATCCTGGCCAAGCCCATCCAGGATGATCTGGGCGTCACCGATGGGCAGTTGGGTCTGATAAGCGGGCTGTATTTCGCGCTGTTCTACTGCACCATTTCCATCCCCGTGGCCTGGCTGGCCGACCGGGCGAACCGGGTGAAGGTGCTGTCCATCGCCTGTGCGCTGTGGAGTGCGGCGACCGTGGCCTGCGGCCTGTCCGCCACATATCCGCAACTGGTCGCCGCCCGCATGGCCGTGGGGGTGGGAGAGGCCGGGGGTGTTCCCCCCTCCTACGCCATCATCACCGACTATTTCTCACCGGGCCGCCGGGGCACCGCACTGGGCCTGTTCAATCTGGGACCGCCGCTGGGTCAGGCGATGGGCGTGGCGTTTGGGGCCTCCATCGCCGCCGCCTATAGCTGGCGCAGTGCCTTCGTGGTGCTGGGCGCGGTGGGCATCGTCGCGGCGGCCGTGGTCTGGGCCACCATCCGGGAGCCCAAGCGCGGCGGGCTGGATCAGCCGGCGGCGGGTGCAGCACCAGCCCCGATGGAAAAGGCCGGGTTCATGGAAACCGTGTCCATGTTCTTCCGCCGCAAAGATTTGCTGCTGCTGTCGCTGGCCTGTGGGGCCACGCAGTTTGTCACCTATGCGGTGATGAATTTCACAGTCCTGTTCCTGATGCGGGAAAAGGGGATGAGCCTGGGTGAAGTGGCGCTCTATTACGCGCTGCTGATCGGGGTGGGTATCAGCCTGGGCATGTATGCGTCGGGCCGCCTGATCGACCGGTACTCTGTGCGCTACCGGCAGGCCTATGCCCTGATCCCCGCCGTGGGTCTGGTGGGGGCGGTGCCGTTCTTCGCGGGCTTCGTCTGGGCCCCGGGCTGGGAACTGGCGCTCTTGTTCCTGATCGGGCCGACCTTCTTCAACTATTTCTACCTGTCGCCCGCCGTGGCCCTGGTGCAGGAGGCGGTGCGTCCCAATCAGCGGGTGATGTCGGGCGCCCTGCTGCTGCTGGTCATGAACATGATCGGGCTGGGATTGGGCCCGACATATCTGGGTGCCGCCAGCGACTATTTCCGGGCCACCAACCCCGACAATTCCCTGCAATTGGCCTTTTACACCCTGATCCCCTTCTATTTCCTGGCGATCGGCATGTTCCTGGTGCTGGCGCGGGTGCTGAAGGGCGTTGCAAACCGGAACGGAGGCCGCTGATGCGCCTTTCCCTTCGCCTGGGCGTCTGTGCGGCGGCCACCTTTCTGTCCTTGACCGCGATGGCGCAGGACAATCCCACCATCACCGCCCCGGCAGGCGCCGTTGCCGGCCGCGCCAAGGACGGGGTGAATGTCTTCAAGGGCATCCCCTATGCCCAGCCGCCCGTGGGCGACCGGCGCTGGAAGGCGCCGGAACCGCTGCCCGCCTGGACAGGGGTGCGCGATGCGGGTGAGGCGGGCCGCGCCTGTGTGCAGCCGCGCCCGCGTCTGGCCAGTATCTACGCCAACCCGCCCAAGGAGATGGGGGAGGATTGCCTGTCCCTGAACATCTGGGCACCGGAAGGGGCGAAGAATGCCCCTGTCCTGGTCTGGATCCATGGCGGGTCGCTGACCGGCGGCTACGGGCATGAGGAGATGTATGATGGATCGGCCTTGGCCACACAGGGGCTGGTTGTCGTCTCCATCAATTACCGGCTGGGCATCCTGGGCTATCTGGCGCATCCGGGGTTGAGTGCGGAGAATCCCGAGGGAATTTCCGGCAATTACGGCCTGCTGGACCAGATCGCGTCCCTGCGCTGGGTCCGCGACAATATCGGGGCCTTTGGCGGCGCTGCCGGCAATGTTACCGTGGCGGGGGAGTCCGCCGGCGCCCTGTCGGTCATGTATCTGATGGCCGCGCCCCAGGCCAGGGGCCTGTTCGGCAAGGCCATAGCGCAAAGCGCCTATATGATCTCCACGCCCGACCTGAAACAGCCCCGCAACGGGGAATTCGCGGCGGAGGCGATCGGCACCTATGTGGCCGGCAAGGTCGGCGCCGCCGATATCGCCGCCTTGCGCGCCATGGACCCGGAAACCCTGACGGCGGAAGCGGTGAAGGCCGGCTACATCCCCTTCGGCACCGTCGATGGCAAGGTGCTGCCGGCCCAGCTGGTCGAGATTTTCGACAAGGGGCAGCAGGCACCGGTACCCATCCTGACCGGATTCAACAGCGGGGAAATCCGCTCCCTGCGTTTCCTGCTGCCACCCAAGCCCGCCGATGCAGCCGCCTATGAGGCAATGATCCGCGAACGCTATGGCGATCTGGCCGATCTGTTCCTGCGGCTCTATCCAGCCAGCAATGTGGAGGAAAGCATGCTGGCCACCACGCGTGACGCGCTCTATGGCTGGACGTCGGAACGGCTGGTCCGCAACCAGACGGCCCTGGGGCAGAGTGCCTATCTCTATATTTTCGACCATGGCTATCCGGCGGCGGACGAACATGGCTTGCACGCCTTCCATGCCGCCGAAATCCCCTATGTGTTCGGCACAGCCGACCGCACCCCGCCGCTCTGGCCCAAAGTGCCGGACAATGCCGCCGAACGCCGGCTGTCGGCCGCCATGAACAGTTACTGGGCCAGCTTTGCCCGCGATGGGTCGCCAGTGGCGGATGGACAGCCCGCATGGCCGGTCTTCGGCAGGCAAGAAGGTTACATGGCCTTCGCCGGCACGCCCAAGCCGGGCATGCGGGTGCGCCCCGGCATGTTCGCCCTGCATGAAACCGCCGTCTGCCGCCGCCGGGCGGCGGGCACCCTGGCCTGGAACTGGAATACCGGCGTCGCCTCGCCCGTGCTGCCGCCCAAGGGGAATGTCTGCTGATGCTGGACGGAACCATGCAGGATTTCCCCCTGACGCTGGACCAGTTCCTGCGCCATGCCGCCAAATGGCACCCCGATGCCCAGCTGGTGACGGCGCGCGAGGGCGGGCAACCGGACCGCGTCGGCTATGCGGCGCTGATGGATCGCAGCCTGGCCGTCTCCGCCATCCTGGCAGACCTTGGGGTGCGACGGGGCGAAAGGGTCGCTACCCTGGCCTGGAACAGCCAGGGCCATGTGGAGGCCTGGTATGCCATCATGGGCATGGGCGCGGTCTGCCACACCCTGAATCCCCGCCTGACGCCGGAACAGCTGGCCACGATGCTGTTGCAATCGCAGGCCCGCATTCTGGTGGCCAGCGCCGACCTGATACCGCTGGCCCGTCAGGTCGCCGCACGGGCACCCGGCATCGCCCGCGTTTTGATCATCGACGGGCCAGCCCCGGCCGACTGGCCGCTGGCCACCGCGCTGGAACCGTTGATCGACGGCGCACCGCGTGATGCCCAGTGGGGTTGCTTTGCCGAAACGGCACCCTCAGGCCTCTGCTTCACGTCGGGCACGACCGGCGCGCCCAAGGGCGTGACCTATACTCACCGGTCCAGCTTCCTGCATACGCTGAAGCTGTTGCAGACCGATGTCATGGCCCTGTCGGGCCGCGACAGCGTGCTGGTCGCCGTGCCCATGTTCCATGCCAATGCCTGGGGTCTGCCTTTTGCCGTGCCAGCGGTGGGCGGGCGGCTGGTGCTGCCGGGGCGCCATACGGACGGCACCAGCCTTGCTCACCTGATTGCATCCGAAGGGGTCACGGTGGGCGTGGGCGTGCCCACCGTCTGGCTGGGGCTGGTGGAACATCTGGACGCGACCGGCGGGGAACTGCCCAGCCTGGAGCGGGTCATCGTCGGCGGGTCTCCCCTGCCCCCGGCCCTGATGGAGCGGATCGAGCGGCGGCTGGGCGTCATCGTGCAGACCAGTTGGGGCATGACCGAACTGTCGCCATCGGGCACCGTCGCCCCCGCCAATGACCCGGTACGCGACGCCGCGCTGTCTGGCCGGCCGTCGGTGGGGGTCGACCTGCTGCTGACCGACGCGGACGGCGTGCCCCTGCCACAGCAGCGGGAGGTGGAGGGACATCTGCGAGTGCGCGGGGCCGCCGTCATCGATCGTTATTTCGGGCAGGACCAGCCCGCCACCGACAAGGCCGGCTGGTTCCCCACAGGCGACCTGGCGCGGATTGATGCGGCCGGCAATCTGATGATCACCGGTCGGGCCAAGGATCTGATCAAATCGGGCGGCGAGTGGATCAACCCAGCGGAGATCGAGGCGCTGGTGGGGGCCCTGCCGGAGGTGTCGCTGGTCGCCGTCATCGGCCGAACCCATCCGAAATGGGGGGAGCGCCCGGTTCTGCTGGTGGAAACATGCGACATGATCGACGATGCCGGCCTGCTGGCGCCGTTGAACGGCAAGGTGGCTCCTTGGTGGATGCCGGACGCGATCATCCGGCTGGACGCGATGCCGCTTGCAGCAACCGGCAAGATCGACAAAATCCGCTTGCGGATTCAACATGGTGGCGGTTGAAATGGGATGTGGTGACGCGGGCAGACCGGTCAGGAATGGAAAGATGAATTGGTGTCCGAGCAGGTGAAACCCCGTCGACGCTCCACCAAGGCCGAGCAGCGGGCCGAGAAGATGGAGCAAATCCTCGACGAGGCCGAGTATCTTTTCTCCAAGCACGGTCTCTACGGTGTCACGCTGAAGGACGTGGCGCAGCGGGTGGGCGTGCACCACACGCTGCTGAATTATTATTTCGAGGACAAGAAGAAGCTGTTCGATGCCGTCTTCGCCCGCCGCGCCGCCGTCACCAGCGAGCGGCGGATGCGCGCATTGGACGAGTATGAGGCAGCAAGCGGCGGCAAGCCCACGGTGGAGGGCGCGCTGCACGCCTTCCTGGATACCGACCTTGACCTCTATATCGAAGGCGGGGAAGCCTGGAAGAATTACGCGGCCCTGGGCGCCCAGGTGGCCAACACACCCGAATGGGGGGCGGAGTTGATGGACCAGCATTTCGATCCCGTCGTGCTGCGGCTGATCGACCTGCTGAAGAAGGCCCTGCCCGACCGGGCGGAAGAGGACATCTTCTGGGGATATCACTTCGTCACCGGGGCCCTGCTGCTGACCCTGGCCCGCACCGGGCGCATCGACAAACTGTCGGGCGGCCTGTGCAAATCCGATGATTTCACCGCCGTGAAGGCCCGCATGGCCGCCTTCATGGCCGCCGGCTTCAAGGAAGTCTGCAAGGTGCGGGAGGGGTCGTAACCCCTCCCGCACCGCGCTTCAGCGCGATACCGCCATCACCGGTTGGCGCCACCCGGCGGCAGTCAGTTCCCGTTCGGCCTGCATGAAGCCATAGGCGGGCACGATCTCGCCCGTCCGATCCGTGACCTCGGCCAGGCGGTCCACCACCTGCGCCCCCACTTCCGGCCCGCTGCCGATATAGCAGCCCTGGGTCAGGGTGATGTTGGCCGCCGCGAAATTGCCGCCGCCGGCACACAGGATGGTGCGCGTCGGCGCATCGTCGCCGACCAGCGGCAGCAGGGCCGGGCTGACCAGCGACGGGTGCAGCCGCTCCAGACTGTCGCCGGAGAGTACACCGTCCGTCATCTGCGTGGCCGCCGTGGGCGCCAGGCAATTGACGCGGATATCATACTTCTCCCCCTCAATCCCCAGCGTCTGCATCAGGCCGACCAGCGCCATCTTGGCGGCGCCATAATTGGCCTGCCCGAAATTGCCGTAAAGGCCGGAGGAGGAAGTGGTCAGGACGATGCGGCCATGGCGCTGGTTGCGCATGATCTCCCACACCGCCTTGGTGCAGATCACGGCCCCCATCAGATGCACATCCAGAACGATGCGGAAATCATCTAGCCCCATCTTGGCGAAGCTCTTATCGCGCAGAATGCCGGCATTGTTGACCAGGATGTCGATGCGACCCCATTCGCCCATGGTGCGCGACACCATGGCGGCCACCGCGGCCTCATCCGTCACGGAACCAGCGATAGCCATGGCATCGCCACCCGCCACCGCGATCTCCACCACCACCTTGTCGGCTGCTTCCTGGCTGAGGTCATTCACCACAACCTTGGCGCCCTGCCGCGCCAGGAACAAGGCATGCTGCCGGCCCAAGCCGCCACCCGCCCCCGTGACAATCGCGATCCGTCCCTTCAACGCCATGTTCCAGCGCTCCCCTCTGATTTTTCGAAGCGCCTGTATAGCGGATATATTATTCACTCTCAAGATAGTGAGTTATAAAATGCCGCATTTCGGCGGTGACTTACCTTCCGATCTACAGCCAAATCCAGCAGCGGCGTGCCGTTACGGCGCGCAAATGCGCGTCAGCGACGCGATTTCCAGCGGAACAGCAACCGGCCCAGCGGCGCCAGCATCGCCCCCAGAAGCAGGACGGCAACCACCTGGACGGCGATCAACAGCGGCGCATCCAGATCGTCATGGATCATCCGTTCCCCGAACAAGGCCATGCCGCCGCCGGCGATCAGCAGCAGGCCCATCATCCGGACGGGCGCCACGGGTGCTGCACGGCGCATGTCGGCGGCCAGGAACAAAGCGGACCCGATGCTGATCACGGGGAAGCACCAGGGGCAGAACAGATGCATCAGGGCCGGCATCTCCTGCGTGGTCATATCGGGCTTGCCGCTTTCCCACAGGACCAGCCCCCAGAAGGCGATGGCCGGCAGCCAGACCAGCCTTTCCCATCCCCGCCGCCCCGGCACGGAAAAGGAAATGGCAGCGAACCCGGCCAGCAGCGCGGTGAGCAGCGCCAGCCCCTGCTCGGTCAGCCAGGCCGGGCTTACTATTACGCTGGCAAGGTCGCTGCGCACGCCATGCCAGGTGGTGGCCAGCACCATCAGCGCGATGGACAACAAGGCCCAGCGGGCCAGCCGCAGCGCAGGGGGCGGCAGGCGTCGGGCGGGCGCGGCTTGCGCGCTCAACAGGTCGATCAGATGGGCCGTATCAGCCATGGTCTGCATCCTTTCCCAACAATTGCCGCAAGCCCGCGATACCGCGATGCACGGCCACCTTCAATGCGCCGATGCTGACGCCGCTGGCCATGGACGCCTCCTTCAGGCTCATGCCCCGCACCTTCAGCATGTCGATGGCCAGCCGCTGCCGCTCCGGCAACTGCGACAGAAGCGGCCCAAGCGCCAGCGCCGGCGACGCATCGGCCACCGGCTGGGCTACGGTCTCGGCCAGATCCTCATCGAAATCCGTCTCCACCGCCCGACGGCGATAATGGCGGCGCAGCGCATCGGCCAGCCGGTTGCGGGCGATGGTGCCCAGCCAGGGGCCAACGGGCCGGCCCGGTTGATAGGTGGCCAGCGCCTGATGCAGGGCCAGCAGCGAATCCTGCACAAAATCCTCCAGATCGGCGGCGCGCACCAGCCGGCCACGCCCGACCGCGCGGATCAGCGGTACGGCAGCGTGCAGGAAGGCGGTGTAGGCGGCCCGATCCCCGTCCTGCGCCGCGGCCAGCAGCAGGCCAAGATCGCCCTCCCCCACCTCCGCTGCCCGCATCGCTAAGCCCATTGGCAAGGCGTTACTTGGCCGGCTTGTCGGGCTTGGCGGCGCCGTTGGCTTCCAAGAAGGCCTTGAACTTCCCGGCATCCAGGAAATAGAGGTCGAGGCATTCATCGAACTTGTCCGGGTCCTTGATACGCTTGCAGAGGCGTTCCGCCTCTTCGTTCGCCGCCTGCTTCTCCGCCTTCTCCGCCGCAGTCATCGACGGGGCGCCGGCCTGCTGAGCCACAGCCGGCGGCAGGAGGGCAAGAAACAGGACCAGCAGCAGGCCGGTGCGTTGGGTGCAGCGCATGGGTCACCTCGGGACAGGGGTGAAGCGGGACAATCGAAGGCGCCGCAAGGCGGCATCCAGTGACAGAAGGCCGGGACCGGACAGGAACAGGGCCAACCCGACCATGATCCACGGAATCTGCTCCGCCGCAATGGCGATACCGCTTTCCATGCCCTGCGGCGTGCGACCGATGACCAGGAACAAGGTGGCCGCCATCACGGCCAGACCTGCAGCCCCCACCCGCCCCGCCAGCCCCAACAGCAATGACAGGCCCAGGACGATCTCAGCCCCCGTGGTCAGGGGGGCCGCCGCCATGGCCGGCAGAAAGGGGACGGGGTGCACTTCCGTGAACAGGAACTCCTGGCTGTCCCAGGTGAGAACACGGTGCCAGCCCGCCGTCAGGAACGGCCATGCCAGCCACCAGCGCCCAAAGGCCAGCAGCAGGGCGGACGCCCATCTCGCGGGGGCCGCGACACGCATGGTGGGACCGGGATCGCTCAGAAAATGCAGCAACGGGCGAATCATGGCGTCACATCATCGGTTGCGGCGGCGATCAGCCCATGGCCGAACAGCAGCGCCAGAAGGGGGGAAAGTCTCTCCGGATCGGCCAGGACATCCGCGGCCTCCAGCAGGGTCGCCCCATCAATCAGGGCCTGAACGAAGGCACTGGCATCGGGCGGCAGCAGCGTGACCGCGACCAGCAGGTCGCTCCCCCGCCAGATCAGCGCCACAGCCGCACCGTCGCCTAAAGGCAAGGGTGGCGCGACGGGCTTGATATCCGGTCGCCCGTCGAGCCAGGCGGACAGCACGGCCGCCACACCATGAACCAAACCCGCCGACGGCACAGGCGGCAGGCGCAGGGCGGCCAAGGCATCGGGCGGTAGAGCCGCCATTACCTGCGCCGACATCGGCTCGGCATCGGCAGCGAAATAGGCTGCGTGCGCGGCCCAGTCGGCAGCGGCCAGCACAGGCAAATCATCCGGCAGGTCGCCGCCGAACCCTTCACCATAATCAGCCAGCACGGCCGGTCGCGGCGGATGGGCACGCAGGTGACGACGGGCGATGTCGGCGAAGCTTTCCGGTCCCAGGCGCATCTCCAGGCTGGGATAGGCCTGGGCCAGCACCGCCGTCAGCGCCGCTGTTACTGTGGCCGTATGGATATAGAGCGCCTTGTCCACCGGCACCGATGCCGGTGCTAGGTGCGCCAGCGTCTGCGCGAAGCCGTTGGGATCACCGTAACAGGCGGCCAGCATCGATTGCTGCAATTCCATCAGCATGACGTCGCCTCCCGTATCGCATCGGCCCTGGCGGCCTGAGCCAGCAGCAAAGGCAGCGGCGGCAGGGCCGTGTCCCATTCCACCAGGGTCGGGCGCGGGCCGAAGCGGCGCATGGCGATGTCATACAGCGCCCAAACGGGATCGGGCACGGCGCTGCCATGATCGTCGATCAGCAGCCTCGCCCCGTCGATCTCCACGGTCGCATGCCCCGCCAGATGTATCTCCCCCACTGCATCAGCGGGAAACCGCGACAGAAGCGACAGGGCATCACGCCCCCGGTTGCGGGCGCTGACATACAGATTGTTCAGGTCCAGCAGCAGGCCACAGCCGGTGCGGGCGACAAGGGCGCCCAGGAACTCCCCCTCATCCATCTGATCCATCTGGAAGCGCAGATAGAGGGAGGGGTTTTCCACCAGCAGCCGTCGACCCAGCGCCTCCTGCACCCGATCCACATTGCGGCAGACGATGTCGAGCGTCTGCGCCGTCAGCGGCAGGGGCAGCAGATCCGGCACATGGGTACCGACCATCCCGGTCCAGGCCAGATGGTCGGAAACCAGTGCCGGTTCGAACCGGTCGTAAAGGGCACGCAGGCGGGCCAGATGATCCCCATCCACCCCGTCGGCGGCACCCAGGGACAGGGCCACCGAATGGAAGGAGACCGGGTAGTCCCGGCGCAGCCGTTCCAGCTGCGCCAGGCGCGGCCCGCCTGCGACCAGGTAATTTTCCGCATGCACCTCCAGCCACCCCGCCGGCTGGGGCGCCGTCAGGAAATCCGGCACATGCGCGTGCCGGAGCCCGATTCCGGCCGCAGCCGGGACGGGTTGGGACCGGAAGGTGGAAGGAGGGCGCATGCGGACGTGGCCTTACTTCTTGGTCGCCATCATGGCGGGGTTGGCGCCCTCATAGGCGGTCAGGCTGCCCTTGGCGGCTTCGCAGGCCTCCTTGGTCATCGCCTTGAAGTCCTGACCGCTGTAATCGACCTTGGACTGGGTGGCGCAGGAATGGCCGGCGGCCTTGTTGGCGCAGTCATTCTCGCCGGCCTTGGCCACGCCATAGCAATGGACCTTCTCACCCTCAGCGGCATTGGCCGGGGCGGCGATGGCGGCCAGGGACAGGGCACCGGCAACGGCGGCACCGAGGGTCAGGACGGAAATGCGCGTATTCATGGGTGCGGTTCCTTAACAGGGCAAGGTTATGGGCGCCTCTATCGGCCCCACCGGGAACGGCGGGTCGCCGTCGTCCGTACCCTGTCATTCGCCGCACGCAGGGGAAGGTTACACCCCTGTGCGAAAAAATTTTCAGCGGTCCGCCGGGATCATGCCTGAACCGGCCAACCTTCATCCTGCAGGATGTTCAGCTGTCGAAATTGCGCTTCCGTGACCCTCATGATCAAACATCCGGCGTCAAGATCGATGTGGTGCCGGGGCACTGCCCGTAGATTCTCATGGTTGCTGCCGGCATCGCCTGATGCGACGACCACATAGCTGACGCGGCCCGTGTCACATTCGATCAGTGCTTCAACCGCTTTGCCCAGCGCGATGCCGTTCACGTCCCGGACCGGGGTGCCAGCAATACCGGTCGCCGTCAGCAAGGTCGGGGCTGCTGATCGGCGACTGGCCGCGATTGCGGATTTTCCACCCTCCTCATAAGCGCGTTTACGCCCCAGCCAACGCCAGACGCCGACAATGTTGACGGTCGCCAGAAACAGATTCGTCCACAAAAGATTGGCTTGGCCAGACGTGAAGCCGACGGCGGCCCAGCAGACGGAGCCCAAGGCGAACATGACAAAACCCCAACCCGTCATCCGCACACCCAGATTGGCAGCGGTCATCATCGCGGCGATCATGGTGGCCGCCGGGGCCAGCAGGCCGGCAATCGCTGCAAGGTCCATCACCCCTCCCATCCCGTGCGCTAACTGTCAGGCAAACAGGCCGGCATCGATATCCACACGACCCTCGATCGCACTGACCAGCAGTTCCGCCGCCAGGCTGCTGAACGTAATGCCGTTCCCGCCAAAGGCCAGAATGGCCATGACGTTGGGCTTGCCACCCACCCGCCGGATGGTCGGCAAGCCGCTGGGCGTCGATCCGAAATTCCCACACCAGGCATAGTCCGCCCTGGTATCAAGCGCCGGAAGCAAGGCTTTCAGCTTCTCCTGCAACTGCGCGACCTTGGCCGGCAGAAGCGCGTCCCGCAACGCTTCATCCTGGAAATCCTCGTCCTCGCCGCCACAGATGACCCGGCCATCCGGCAAGGTCCGCACATAGAGGTAGGGGTCGGATGCTTCCCAGATCAGGCATTGGTCGGGCCAGAGCTTGCGGGGCTGTGGCCGCGTGGCGATAGCCCAGGTGGAACTGATCCTGTGCTTCGTCCGGCGGACCCCTTTTGGCAGTTCATAGCCCGTGGCATAGATCGCCGTGCCGGCATGGAGCTTCGGCCCCTCCTTCGTCGTGACCACCACCCCGCCACCCCGGCTCTCAAGGCTGGCGACGGTGATGGGGGAGAAAATGGCCACCCCGCGCCGCTGCGCATCCAACAGGAAACCCGCCGCCAGCTGCAGCGGGTTGGCGGTGAAATTGCCGAAAGACAGCAATCCCGCCGCCCGGTCGAGCCCATAGCGCGAACGCAGATCGGTGCGATCCAGATACTCGGTATGCAGGCCCGCACGGTTGCGCAACGCCGCCTCCTCCCGCAACTGGCCGGCATTGAGCACCGTCCCCGCCAGATAAAGCGAGGACCGGCGTTCCAGCCCGCACTGAATGTTCAGCGCGCCGACCTTGTCGGCCAGCGTTTCCAGGGCCAGCCTGGTCCTCTGCCAGGCCCGTATTGCCGGTTCCAGGCCGATCTTCTTCCTGAGCTTCAGGATCGGCAGATCGACCTCATGCTGCAACAGGGCCGTGGTGACCGCTGTCGATCCCGACAGTGGCGCACGGCGGTCCAGCAACACGACCTTATGGCCCCGGGTGGCCAGGGCCTGCGCCGTGATCGCCGCACTGATCCCGGCACCGATCAGAATAATGTCGGTCGTCACGTCCCGGTCCAGTGATGTAGTTTGGATCCGGGGAACCGTGCTGTCCATCCATATGGACCGCCCGGTCCACAGATCCTTTGGCTGCGTCAGCATCGCATGTCCAGGTCAGGCCAGGGTGCGGATATCGGGCTCCCGCGCCCAATGGCGGGTTTTGGCGGCTTCAACGAAGCCGTTACCGATAGGTTGCACACCGGCGTCCGGCACGATACCGGCCTTGTCGAGAAGCGGTTTCGCCGCCGGACTGAAACCGATGGCCTTCAGATGTCCGAACGCATCCATCAACCATTGGATGGCCGCCCCCTCCTTCAGTAAGGCCTTGGTTCCCTGTGCCGACAAGACAACAGCGACGGCGTCGAAAATCGGTGACGGGGCGCCGAACAGCAGATGGTCCGCCTTGCGGACCGTGCCATCGGACAGCTTGGCACCACCGATCCGGGGCGCCACGATGACGGCTTTTGCGCCGGCTTCGGTGACCGCCTTGACCAGCGTCGCCAGTTCATCGGCGTCGCTGCCATCATGGATAAGGATGCCGACCGCGCGGCCTTCCAGGGTCGGCTTCATGTTCATATGGATCGACAAGGCAGGCGATGGTTCCATGTCAACCGGGGGCCGCGCCGCCTTGGCCACCGGCGGCACGGGCACACCCAGGCCGGCGGCGACCCGCTTGGCCAAGTCCTCATCGACATTGCGCAAATTGGCCAGCATCCGGCCCGGCACCTGCGCCAACCCCACCTTCGACAGCTCGAACACGAAGGAGGATGCGATATGCGCCTGTTCCTCCGGCGTCTGGGATATCCAGAACAGCCTTGCCTGGCTGTAATGGTCGGCGAACAGCTCGGCACGCACCCGCGGCTTGTCCCCCTGCGCGTCCGCCAGCGTATCGGCAACGGTGGTAAAGCCCTTGGCCGGACATTCGCGCGGCCCCGCCTCCTCCCCATG
This sequence comes from Niveispirillum sp. GW835-FHT14G11, assembly GCF_058793615.1. Taxonomy (NCBI): domain Bacteria; kingdom Pseudomonadati; phylum Pseudomonadota; class Alphaproteobacteria; order Rhodospirillales; family Azospirillaceae; genus Niveispirillum; species Niveispirillum sp. GW835-FHT14G11. Next base: position 116,133 of record NZ_JBXAFZ010000011.1, on the reverse strand, counting down.
CTGGGCAAGGCTGTTGGGCTCGTAATTGGCACGTCCGCGCGGCACATGCATCTGCATCTGGCCGTCACGCTGGAAATTCTGGAACGGGCATTTGGGGGCGTTGATCGGCAACTGGTGGAAATTGGCCGTCCCCAGGCGGGATTTCTGCGTATCCAGGTAGGAGAACAGGCGGCCCTGCAGAAGCGGGTCCTCGCTGAAATCGATGCCGGGAGGGACATTGGCCGGGCAAAAGGCCACCTGCTCCGTCTCCGCGAAGAAATTGTCGGGGTTGCGGTCCAGCACCATGCGCCCGACCTTGCGGATGGGCAGAACCTCCTCCGGGATCAGCTTGGTCGCGTCCAGCACGTCGTAAGGCTGGGCATCGGCGAAGGCCTGATCGAAGACCTGGATACCCAGCTCCCATTCCGGGAAATCGCCGGCATCAATGGCTTCGTAGAGGTCGCGGCGGTGATAGTCGTTATCGGCGGATTGCAGCTTCACCGCCTCGTCCCAAACGGTCGATTGCAGGCCCAGCTTGGGCTTCCAGTGGAACTTGACGAAGCTGGACTTTCCCTTGGCATTGACCAGCCGGAACGTATGGACCCCGAACCCCTCAATCATGCGCAGGGAACGCGGGATGGTCCGGTCAGACATGGCCCACATCAGCATGTGGGTCGTCTCCGGCATCAGCGAGGCGAAGTCCCAGAACGTGTCATGCGCCGAACCCGCCTGGGGATAGGCCTTGTCCGCCTCCATCTTTACCGCATGCACCAGGTCGGGAAACTTGATGGCGTCCTGGATGAAGAAAACCGGGATATTGTTGCCGACAAGGTCCCAGTTGCCCTCCTTTGTATAGAATTTCACAGCAAAGCCGCGCACGTCGCGCGGCGTGTCCACCGACCCGGCACCGCCGGCGACGGTGGAGAAGCGGGTGAAGAGGGGTGTCTTTTCCCCGGCCCGCTGGAAAATATCGGCTTTGGTGAGGTCGGGCAGCGATTCATACAGCTCGAAATAGCCATGGGCGGCGGAGCCACGGGCATGGACGATACGCTCGGGAATGCGCTCATGGTCGAAATGGAAGATCTTCTCCCGCAGGATGAAATCTTCCAGCAGGGTTGGCCCCCGGGTCCCTGACTTCAGGCTGTTCTGATTGTCGGCGACCGGGATGCCCTGATTGGTGGTCAGGCGCGCCTGCGCATCCGTGCTGGATTTGGGCAATGTCTGGTGGGTCTCACCGCCGGCACCCTTATGGGTGGCGAACCGCGTGGCTTCATCCATGAGAGCATTCCTTCCTGATAGGCTTATCCCGGATAACGGCGGGATGGCCGTGGAGTTCCGGTGAATTGTCCCGAACCTGCGCCGGGCCAGCCGACTGGTGCACGGGCTGTCTCTCGAAGGGGCCTGGACCACCCGGTCCGGCGATGACACCACGGCTTGTGACGGGACTTGACATAAACCATCAATTCGATATTTATAGAATCATGGAATCAAAACAAGCCATCGACGCCTTTGCGGCCCTTGCCCAGGAAACACGGCTCGCCATCTTCCGCCTGCTGGTGCAGCGGGGACCGAACGGCCTGCATGCCAGTGAGATCGCCACCCAGGTCGGCGTGCCCGCCTCTACGCTTTCCCATCATCTGGGCATTCTGGACCGCGCGGGCCTGCTGCGGTCCTGGCGGGTGCAGCGGCAGATATTCTACGCCACCGATTACGAGGGCACGCGCCGGCTGATCGCCTTCCTGATGGAGGATTGCTGCCAGGGTCGGCCGGAGATTTGCGGTGACATCCAGCCCGTGGCCTGCTGCGACAATGGCGCCGGTTGACCCCATCGACCTTGCCGGAAGGAGACATCATGTCCGAGCGCGTTTTCAATGTACTGTTCCTCTGCACCCACAATTCCGCCCGCAGCGTCATGGCCGAATGCATCCTGAACAAGGAAGGCAACGGCCGTTTCCATGCCTACAGCGCTGGCAGCCAGCCGTCGGGCCGCATCAACCCCTATGTGAAGGACCTGCTGACGCATCTCGGCCACGATCTTTCGGGCGTTCGCTCCAAGACCTGGGACGAGTTCGCCGCACCGGATGCGCCGCAGATGGATTTCATCTTTACGGTCTGCGACAACGCGGCTGGCGAGGTCTGTCCGGTGTGGCCCGGCCATCCGATGACGGCGCATTGGGGCTTTCCCGACCCGTCATCGGCCACGGGCAACGATGCGGAGAAGGCGGCCTTCACCGCCGATGTCTATCGCCAGATCCAGCGCCGACTGCAATTGTTCATGAGCCTGCCGCTGACCTCGCTCGACAAGCTGGCGCTGAAACGCAAGCTGGCGGAGATGGCGCAGCAGGGAGCCATGGCGTGACCGAGATCACCATCTATCACAACCCCGCCTGCGGCACCTCGCGCAACACACTGGCCATGATCCGCAACAGCGGCGTGGAACCCGTGGTCATTGAGTATCTGAAGACCCCGCCGTCACGCGACACCCTGGTCGGGCTGATCGCCCGCATGGGCGTGCCCGTGCGTGATGTGCTGCGCGAGAAGGGTACGTCCTATGCCGATCTGGGGCTGGATGACCCGACCATGTCGGACGATGCGCTGCTGGATGCCATGATCGCACATCCGATCCTGATCAACCGGCCCATCGTGGTCACGCCGCTGGGCGTGCGGCTGTGCCGGCCGTCCGAACAGGTGCTGGACATCCTGCCCGATGCACAGAAGGCCGCCTTTGCCAAGGAGGATGGTGAGCCCGTCATCGACGCGGCCGGCAACCGGCTGCGCTGACACCCTCCTCCCCCTGCCTGCCCCAAGGTGCTCCGCCGTGACACAAGCCACCCGCCGCCTCTCCTTCCTGGACCGCTATCTGACCTTATGGATCTTCGCCGCCATGGCACTGGGCGTGGCGCTGGGAAGCTTGTTCGAGGGGCTGCCGGCCGCACTCGACCGGCTGTCGGTGGGCACCACCAACATTCCCATCGCTATCGGTCTGATCTTGATGATGTATCCGCCCCTGGCCAAGGTCCAGTACGAGGAATTGCATCAGGTATTTGCAGACAAGCGCATCCTGGCCCTGTCCTTGGTCCAGAACTGGATCATCGGGCCGGTGCTGATGTTCGTGCTGGCGGTGATTTTTCTGCATGACCAGCCGGACTACATGACGGGCCTGATCCTGATCGGGCTGGCGCGCTGTATCGCCATGGTGCTGGTCTGGAACCAGCTCGCCTGCGGGTCGAACCAGTATGTGGCCGGGCTGGTGGCCTTCAACTCCATCTTCCAGATCCTGTTTTTCAGCCTCTATGCCTGGTTCTTCCTCGGTTTCCTGCCGCCGCTTCTGGGGCTAGAGGGCAGCGTCATTGATGTCTCCTTCTGGACCATCGCGGAGGCGGTGCTGATCTATCTGGGCATTCCCTTCCTGGCCGGCTTCCTGACCCGAAAGATCCTGATCAAGGCCAAGGGGGAGAACTGGTACGAAAGCCGTTTCCTGCCCCGCATCTCCCCCATCACCCTGGCCGCATTGCTGTTCACCATTGTCGCCATGTTCAGCCTGAAGGGTGGCGATGTGGTGCGTCTGCCACTGGACGCGCTTTCCATCGCCGTGCCCCTGACCCTCTATTTCTTCATCATGTTCCTGGTCAGCTTCTTCATGGGCCGGCTGATCGACGCCGATTATCCCCGCGCCACGTCGGTCGCCTTTACGGCGGCGGGTAATAATTTCGAGTTGGCCATCGCGGTGGCCATCGCCGCCTTCGGGCTGGCCTCCCCCGTAGCCTTCGCCGCTGTCATCGGCCCGCTGGTGGAGGTGCCGGTGCTGATCCTGATGGTACAACTGGCCCTGTGGCTAGGCCGACGCTGGTATCCGGCCACAGCACCGGCCAAGGGGTGAAAACCATGAACCGCCTGCGTGCCTTGGCCGATCCGGCCCACCTCCCGGCCCTCGATCCCGCCTATGCCCGCCGCCAGCCGGCCCATGGCCTGGGACCGCTGGACCACAAACCGCGTATCCTGCTGCTCTACGGGTCGTTACGGGAACGTTCCTTCTCCCGGCTGGCGATAGAGGAAGCGGCACGTCTGCTGGAATATTTCGGGGCCGAAACGCGTATCTTCGACCCGTCCGACCTGCCTTTGCCCGATCAGGTGAAAGGCGACGATCATCCAGCGGTGCGGGAGTTGCGTGACCATTCCATCTGGTCGGAAGGCCAGGTCTGGTGCAGCCCCGAACGCCATGGCCAGATCACCGGCATCATGAAGGCGCAGATCGACCATCTGCCGCTTTCCATGGGCGGCATCCGCCCCACCCAGGGCCGCACCCTGGCCGTGATGCAGGTATCCGGCGGATCGCAGAGCTTCAATGCTGTCAATACGTTGCGCATCCTGGGCCGCTGGATGCGGATGGTCACCATCCCCAACCAGTCCAGCGTTGCCAAGGCCTTCCAGGAGTTCGATGATACCGGCCGGATGAAGCCGTCGGCCTATTACGACCGCATCGTCGATGTCATGGAGGAACTGGTCCGCTTCACCGTGCTGCTGCGGCCGCACGCCAACCAGCTGGTCGACCGCTATTCGGAACGGCGGGAGTCCGGCAAACCCCTCAATCCAGCCACCGATCTGGCAACATTGGCCGTCGGAGGTGGAGCAGATCGCACCCGGTCTGGGATCGCCGCCACCTGAAATCCCCAAAGCAAAACCCTGCCGAATTTCGACGGGGTTCGCCAGCAGCCTGAGGGGGATGGTGACCATCCCCCCGTTCTTCATTGCCGGATCACTTGATCAGGTAATCGACGATGCGGTCCGCACCATGCCGGATGGGGTCGCAGCAGGGCAATCCCGTCTCATCCTCGATCCGCCGGATGGCATCGTCGATGGTGGCCGGGGCCATGCGGCTGGTGTTGGCACTGACGCCGACGGCCCTGGCGGCGGGATTGGTCAGGCGCGCGGCCTCCACATTGCGGTCGATACAGGTCTTGAGGTCGGGTACCGGATAATCCAGCCCAAGCAGGTGGGTGCGGATGGGTTCGTGGCAGATGACCAGGGCATCAGGCTGGCTGCCATGGATCAGGCCCAGGGTCACGCCGGCATAGGCCGGGTGGAACAGCGATCCCTGGCCCTCGATCACGTCCCAGTGGTCGGGGTCATTGTCGGGCGACAGCCATTCGGCGGCCCCGGAGATGAAATCCGCGACCACGGCGTCGATGGCTACACCATGCCCGGTGATCAGGATGCCCGTCTGGCCGGTGGCGCGGAAGTCGGCCTTCAGCCCCCGCGCGCGCATGGCCTTCTCGATGGCCAAGGCGGTGTATTTCTTGCCGACGGCGCAGTCGATGCCGACCGTCAGCAGCCGCTTGCCGCTGCGCTTGACGCCGCTGCCCGGCACGAAGCTGCGCGTCGGCTGGCGCACGTCATGGATGGTACGCCCCAGACGGCGGGCGGTCGCCGCCACCTCCGGTATGTCGGCCAGCCTCTGGTGCATGCCGGCGGCCACGTCCAGACCGGCTTCCAGAGCGGCAACGATGGAGGCGACCCAGTGCGGCGGGATGAAACCGCCGATATTGACCACGCCCACGATCATGGTGCCCACACCCTTGGCCGCCGCTTCGGCCGGGCTCATGTCGGGGATGCCCAGATCAACGCCACAGCCGGGCAGCCGCAACTGCCCGATGCTGACCTCCGGGCGCCATTGGCGGATACCGCCGGCGGTCTTGGCGGCGCCGAATTCCCGCGCGTCGCCAAGGAACAAAAGAAACGGTGTCCGCAATTGATAGCTCCATCTGCTGCATGCCGGCGCGACAGCGCCTGATAGAGGGGATTGTGGCGCCGGTACCGCCATCGTCGCTTTGCCAGGAAGCGACGGCGCTTCGCCTTTCGGGGCGGCTGCGTAAAGTCCGGCCGATTAGCGAAAGGTACCGATCAGACGGCGAAGACGCCCCGTCGCGCCGTTCCTAAACTGTCGGCCAGATCGCGTGTCAGGGAACCTTCCGCAGATGAGCCTTTCCGTATCCGTCCCCAGCCGTTCCGACGCATTCGCCCTTGGCCGACTGGACGCCCATGATCAGGCGGCACTGGTCGTCGCCGGTGGGGTGTCGGCCGCCGAGTTGACGGAAGCCGCCATTGCCCGCATTGAGGCATTGGACCCGTTGCTGAACGTCATGACCCTTCGTGACTATGACGCGGCGCGTCGCCGCGCGGCCGCGGCCACCGGTCCGATGGCGGGTGTGCCGTGGCTGTTGAAGGATGGGCTGGACTATCCCGGCATGCCCAATCGCAGCGGGTCACGCTCGCGACGCGATGCGGCCGCGGGTTCCATCGACTTCCCCTTCACGCGTGGCTTCGACACGGCCGGCCTGATCCCGCTGGGCAAGACCAACGCGCCGGAATTCGGTCTGCTGCCCACAACCGAGCCTGTGCTGTATGGTCCGACCCGCAATCCCTGGGCCACCGACCGTTCGCCGGGCGGGTCTTCCGGTGGGGCTGCTGCCGCTGTCGCATCCGGCATGGTTCCCCTCGCCCATGCGGCCGATGGCGGCGGCTCCATCCGCATCCCGGCAAGCTGCTGCGGCCTGGTGGGGCTGAAGCCGGGGCGCGGGGCCAATCTGCGGGCCCGCGACCAGCATGTGATGGAAGACCTGCTGGCCTGTGACGTGCTGCTGTCGCGATCAGTGCGGGATGTGGACTGGGCCTTTGATGTCGGAGCCGGCCAGCCCCCCATGCCCGTGCGCCCGGTCCGCCGCCGCCTGCGCATTGCCGTCGTCATGGAAAATCTGAACGGCCTTCCTCCCATGCCGGAGGTGGCGTCGGTGATCGAGCGCACAGCGTTGCTTTGCGCGGGCCTGGGGCACATGGTGGAACGCAAGTCCCTGCCTGTCGATGGCCGGGCCGCCGCACGGGCCTTTGAAATCATCTGGGGTTACATGGCGCGCGAGGCGGTGACCGCGACGGCCGCCCGCCTCAGCCGCGCGGCGGCTGAGGTGCTGCTGGAACCATGGACGCTGAACCTGGCCACCTGGAGCAACGCGTTGACGGCCGACGATGTGGACCATCTCTATCGCACTGTGGGGATCGCGTCCGCCGGGATGGAGCGGTTCTTCCAGGATTACGACCTGATCCTGTCGCCAGTGCTGCGCCGACCGGCCCTGCCCATCGGCGATCTGGCGCCCACCTGTGACTTTCAGGAAATGATGGCGCTGATGTTCGATTACGTATCCTATACGCAGCTGCACAATCTGACGGGCAATCCGGCCCTGTCGCTACCGCTGTTCGTGGGCACCGACGGCGTGCCCATCGGCAGCATGTTCGCGGCCGCACGGGGGCAGGAGAAGCTTTTGCTGGAAATGGCCAACGAGGTGGAACTGGCATGTCCGTGGAAGGATCGCTGGCCGGATTGTTCGGTGGCCAGAGCGGCCGCGACGCCCGGTTGACCGGCGTGCGCAGAAATGGGGACCACTGGCAGGGAGGCGAGGCGGATGACCTATGAACGGTTGCGCAGCATGGCGGACATGATGTCCCGCCTCGACGATCCGGCGGACGGCGGGTGCAGCGTCGTCCGCACGGAGGACGGCTGGTGGCGCCAACTTGGCGCCGGCCTTGGATATCGGTACGAATATGATGCGAAGTTCGCCAAGGGCGGCTTTGATTTCTATCGTTTGGGCAACGGCATGTGCGTGGCCCTGATCGACCTTGTCGCCAACCGGACGATGCCGCGGCGGTACAGTTCGTCTGACTATCTGACCCTGACCGCCGTGCTGGATGGTGATCTGCGCCTATCCGGCGGCGGTGGCATCGGCGGGGAATTGTCCAACGGCTTTTGCACCGTCTACAGCATGCTGGCGGGTGATGAGCTTGAGACGGTCTATGCCCCGGGCGACCATCTGCGCTGGGTCACCGTCTATCTGGAACGCACGACCTTGTTCCACGTCACCGGACTGACAGCCAGGGATCTGCCGCCATCGATTGTGGATTTCGTGCTGAATGGTGGCAATCTGCCCTGCCGCAAGGTGCCATTGACGCGAGCGGCGTCATTGGCCGCACATCAGATGCTGGAGCCCCCGTTTCCCGGCAGCTTCCGTCGGGCCTTTCTGACAGGCAAGGCCCTGGAACTGGCCTGTCACATCCTGTTCAATCTGTCGCGGGAGGTGGAGAAGGCGGACGAGGGCCAGTTTTCCGCCGAGGATCACCGACGCCTGCAGCACGCCATGCGCCTTATCCGTTCCAACCTGGACCAACCCCTGAATGTGCACGAGATGGCAGAGGTCGTGGGCTTGACCCGACAGCGCCTGCAGCAGGGTTTCCGCATGGTCTATGGCGACACGGTCGGCCGTGTCCGGGACAAGATGCGCATGGAACTGGCCCTGGAACTGATCCGTGACAGCAAAACCTCGATGATCGAGATCGCGCTGGAGACGGGGTACGAGCATCCGGCCAGTTTCACCCGTGCCTTCAAGGCCGCCTTCGGCGTCTCCCCCATCCAGATGCGCTATCTGGCGCATGACGAACTGCGCGTGAAGAACACTCGCCGCAACCCACCAGCACCCGAGACCGAGGATGATTGACGCAGACGAGAAGCGCCGCCTGGAAGAACGCCATGGCCCTGCCTTCGACCCCGCGCTGCTCTTGCAGGCACGCCACCATACCCGTCAGGCCATCGCCGACATTGCCGCCCATGTCCGCCCCGGCATGGCGGAGGCCGATGCGCTGGAATTCGCGCGGGCACGGCTGAAGCAAGGGGGCATGCTGCGTGGCTGGCACGGCATTCATGTCCGTTTCGGGACCAACACGCTGAAGAATTTCGGGGAGCCATCGGAGCCCGGAATTGTGCTGGGCGATGACGACATCTTTTTCATCGATATCGGCCCCGTCTGGCAGGGATATGAGGGCGATGGCGGGGCGACCTTTGTCGTCGGCGGCGACCCAGACATGCAACGCATCGCCACCGATGTGCGTGCCGTCTTCGACGCCGTCCATGGGCATTGGCGTCGGGAGCGGGCCACGGGCATGGCGCTCTACCACTTTGCCGAGGCGGAGGCGGCCCGGTTGGGCTGGGTGCTGAACCTGGAGATGTCGGGGCACCGGCTGTCGGACTTTCCCCATGCGATCAAGCATAAGGGCGCCCTGATGGATGCCGATTATACGCCGTCGGCCGGGGCCTGGGTGCTGGAGATCCAGATACGTCACCCGACACGGCCCTTTTCTGCCTTTTATGAGGATATGCTGCTGGACTGATGGGGCTGTTACGCCCCATCGGCCAAAGCGCGAAGCCTCCGTCCGATCAGCGAAGCATGCCGTGCCCGGCTGCGATTGGATAGGCTCATCGAAAAAGCCGCTCCATGCCGCAGGAACCTTCATGAATATAAAGACGCTGCAAACCTATCTGGTGCCCGGGCTTGTCATCCAGGCGGTGCTGGTCGGCGGAGGATACGCGACCGGGCGTGAACTGGTTGAATTCTTCCTTTCCATGGGGCCCCTCTCGGGCCTTGCCGGCATGGCGTTGACGGCAGTCATCATCAGCGTCGGGTCGATGATCGGCTTCGAACTGGCCCGCCGCGACCAAGCCTATGATTACCGCAGTTTCATGGGCCTGCTGTTGGGCAAAGGCCGATTTCTGTTCGAGATCGTCTATTTCGCCGGCCTGATGCTGGTGCTGGCCATCGTGTCGGCGGCGGCCGGTGAACTGCTGTTTGATCTGTTGGGCTGGCCGCATCTGCTCAGCGCCTGTGTGTTCATGGCGGCGGTGGCGGGGCTGGTCTTCTTTGGCAACAGCGTGATCGAGAAGGTGATCTCCGCCTGGTCGATCATCTTCTATCTGACCTACGGTCTGCTGTTCGTTCTGGTGCTGGACCGGTTCGGCGACCAGATGGCCGCCTCCCTGACGGCAGCGCCATTCCGGCCGGCGGAGACGGCCTGGAATGCCATCTCCTATGCCGCCTATAACATCCCGCTGCTGCCCGTGCTGATCTTCGTGGCCCGCAATTTCAAGACGCGCCGGGAAGCCATGCTGGCCGGTGCCATCGCCGGGCCGCTGATCCTGCTGCCGGGCTTTGCGTTCCTGCTGACGCTATCGGCCTTCTATCCGGACATCAACCAATCGACCCTGCCGGTGCAGACCGTGCTGGCCCGGTTGGATAGTCCGGGCCTGTCGCTGGCGCTGCAACTGGTCGTCCTGGGGGCGCTGGTGAAAACGGGTGCCGGCCTGCTGCACGGGTTCAACGAACGGCTGGCTCGGCATTTCGCTGACATGAACCGGCCGCTGCACGCCGGACTGCGCCCGCTGGTGGCGCTTGCCGTCATGCTGGTGGCCATCGTGGCGGCGACGCGCATCGGCCTGGTTGACCTGATCGGCAGCGGCTACCGCTATTCGGCGCTGTTCTATATCGCCGTCCTGGTCATTCCGCTGTTCACCATCGGCGCCTGGCGCGCGTTCAAGCAGAAGGAAGATTGAGCCATGCGCCTGCATGCCCTGCTGCTCACCACCGCTCTGTTCCTGTCGTTGCCGGCCGCGGCCGACAGTGTCATCACCAATGTCCGCCTAGTCGACGGCACCGGGGCCACGGCCGTGGCGGGAGAATTGCGCATTGCCGATGGGCTCATCGCGGCGCTGGGGCCACAGGTCGGGCGCCGGCCGGGAGATGAGATCGTCGATGGCGGCGGTCAGGTCCTGGCCCCCGGCTTCATCGACAGCCACAGTCACCTGGACCGCACCATGTTCGCCACGCCCGACGTGCCGGGGGCGGTGAACCAGGGGGTGACGACCATCATCATCGGTCAGGACGGCTATTCAGAGCTGCCGACGGCGGAACTGAAGGCGCGATTGGGGGGCCGCCCTGTGGCCGTCAATGTCGGAACCTATTCCGGCCATAACGATCTGCGTCGCCGCGTCATGGGCGACGCCCGTGATCTGGCCGACGACGCGCAGCTTTCCGCCATGGAGAAGCTGCTGGCCGCCGACATGGATGCCGGGTCGATGGGCCTGTCCACGGGCCTGATCTATGTGCCGGGGGTATTCTCCGACACGCGGGAAGTATTGGCACTGGCCCAGGTCGCCGCCGCCCATGGCGGCCGCTATATCAGCCATATCCGCAATGAGGCCGACCAGATCGACGAGGCCATCGACGAATTCCTGCTGGTCGGCCGGACGACGGGCATGCCCGTGAAACTGTCGCACATCAAGATCGCCATCAGATCGAAATGGGGGCAGGCACCCGCCATCCTCGCACGTCTGGAGCAGGCGCGGGCCGAGGGGATCGACGTCACGGCCGACATCTATCCCTACGTCTATTGGCAGACGACCATGGCGGCGCTGTTTCCGGACAAGAATTTCAACGACCCGACCGGCGTGGCCCGCAATTTCCGGGAAACGACGCCGCCGGACAAGCTGATCCTGACGACCTTTCTGGCCGATCCATCACTGGTGGGCCGCAGCATCACCGAGATCGCGACCGCCCGTGGCGAAGATCCGGTCAAGACCTATCTGGACCTGATGGCCGAGGCCGCCACTTATCAGATGCAGCATCCCGACAAGGAACCGGTGGAACGTATCGTCGGCTTCAGCATGGCGGAGGAGGATCTGACCATTTTCCTGGCCTGGCAGCATACCAATATCTGCTCCGACGGGTTCGATGGCGGTCACCCGCGTGGCTATGCCACCTTTACCCGCATCCTGGGCCATTATGTCCGTGACAAGCATGTGCTGGGGCTGGAGCAGGCTGTGCACAGGATGACCGGCCTGACGGCGGCGCATCTGGGTATCAAGGATCGCGGCGTGTTGCGGCCAGGGGCGGCGGCCGACCTCGTCCTGTTTGATCCCGACACGGTCGCCGACCGCGCCACGCTGACCGACAGCAAAGCATTTTCCGCCGGCATCACCCAGGTTTGGGTCAATGGCGTGCCCGTCTATGCCGACGGCCGTACCCTGGGCGCCCATCCGGGCCGGTTCTTGGCCGCGGCCCCTCATGCACCCTGGGTCCCGAAGGGCCGCTGACCGCATCCCCCTCACCAATTCTCCTTTGCGAAGGAAGCCACCATGCGATTTGACGCCAGGGTGGAACGCTGGCCCATGCGTTCACCTTTCCGCATCTCCGGCAAGGAATTCAATACGGCAGAGATTCTGGTCGTCGATATCAGCGACGGTGACCGGGTCGGGCATGGCGAGGCCTGCGGCGTCTATTATCGCGGTGACGGGCCGGACCGGATGCTGGAGATGGCCTTGTCCGTGGGTGATGCGGTGGCCGCCGGCGCCGACCGCAGCGCCTTGCAGGACCTGCTGCCGGACTGTGGCGCCCGCAATGCCATCGACTGTGCGCTGTGGGATATGGAAGCCAAGCGCGCCGGCCGGCCCGTCTGGGCATTGGCCGGCCTGAAGGCGGCGGTGCCACTGCCCAGCTTTTTCACCATCGGCATCGACACGCCGGATGTGATGGCGGCCAGCGCGCGCGCCATGAGCCATGCCCGCGCCATCAAGCTGAAACTGTCGGGCGACGGGGAGGATGGGGCCCGCGTGGCCGCTGTGCGCGCCGCCCGGCCCGACGCCTGGCTGGCCGTGGATGGCAATCGCGGCTTCACCATCGACAGCATCAATGCCCTGGTGCCCATGCTGGAAGCCGCCGGGGTCAGGTTGCTGGAACAGCCACTGGCCATCGGGTGCGAAGCCGACATGGCGGGACTGGACGGTGCCATTCCCACCGCGGCGGACGAAAGCGTGCAGGTTGCGGATGACCTGCCGCGACTGGTCGGCCTGTTCGACATCGTCAACATCAAGCTGGACAAATGTGGTGGGCTGACCCATGCGCTGACCATGGAACGAATGGCGCGGGAACTTGGCTTCCAGGTCATGGTCGGCAACATGACGGGGACAAGCTGGTCACAGGCGCCGGCCTTCGTGCTGGGTCAGTTGTGCGACTATTGCGACCTGGATGGGCCAACTTTCCTGGCATCCGACCGCACCCCGGCGCTCTGGTACGCGGATGGTCTGGTCCATTGTCCGGATGAAGTATGGGGAGGGGCTCGATGAACAGGACTTTGAGGATGGTGGCCGCATCGGCCCTGGTGCTGGTGGCCGGTTGTGCCACGCCGCCGAAGCCGGAGGACGGTGGAATTGTGGACCGGATGGTCGATGTGCGCGGCGTGGCGATGCATTTCCGCCTCTATCCCGGCGGATCGCGGACCATCCTGCTGGAATCCGGCTCCGGCCTGGGCGCGGACACATGGAAGGATGTGGCGCCGCGTATCGCTCAGGCGACGGGGGCCACCATCATCGCCTATGACCGTGGCGGCATGGGCAGCAGCCCCGGCCTGTCCACCCCCTATGATATCCATGAGGAGATGGGCCGGCTGCATGCAGGGCTTTACGCCCTGGGCCGGGACCGTCACCTGACCCTGGTGGGGCATTCCTACGGCGGCTATCTGATCCAGCTCTATGCCAACCTTTATCCCGGTGATGTGGAGGCGATGGTCTATGTCGATGCCAACACCGTGACGGGCATCGATGGTATCGGCGGGGCGGCGAAGCTGGCGGAGGGCCGCATCAAGGCCAACGATGTGCCCGATCCCACCCCCTATCAATTGTCCAACCTACGCCTGTCGCATGGTCTGGTGCGCACGCAGGAGACGATGCGCGCCTATCCGCCCGTCTGCGGCATTCCCGTTTCCGTCATCACGGCGGGCGAGGTGTGGCCAGGCACGGCGCAGAGCGTGGTCGAGGGCTGGCGGTCCGGCCATCGTGAACTGGTGACACTGACCGGTGGCAGCGCGGTCCTGGCGGGGGGCGCCGGACACATGGTCCATACCGACAAGCCGGACATTGTCGTTACCACAGTCGCCGACACGTTCCGCGCCGCCAGCGGCAACCCCGCACGTCTTGGCGTGCCGGGGCGGGCTTGTGAAAAATGATCCTGATGACTTTTGTGTGAAGTCGACGGTCAGCCTGCGAAGATGAAGCTATTTCCTGCCGTTACGGTGCCTTTCAGCTAAGAACATATAATGAAGGGAACAGGGTATGAGCTTTATGAGGAAGACGGTTCTTCACACTATTCCGCTGCTGTCGCTTTCACTGTCCCTGACGGCACCGGCTCTTGCCGCACCGGAAGAAGCACCCATCCAGTTAGAGGAGATCATCGTCACCGCCACCAAGCGCGCCAGCCTGTTGCAGGAGACGCCCGTGGCGATTACAGCGATCACCGGCTCCACGTTGCAGGAGATGGGGGCAAAGGGGATGGATGATTTCTTCCGTACCGTCCCTGGTCTTGTCGTGCAGGAAGGGGAGACCGGTAGCGGTCGCGGGCGCATCGCTGTACGTGGCATCCGCAGCCAGGGTGAGGCCACGTTGGGCCTTTATTATGGTGAGACGCCGATCATCGGATCGAACGGCACGGCATCCGACCCCGGTGGTCGCACGGGCGACCTGGCCCTGTTCGATGTGCGACAGATTGAGGTGCTGCGCGGACCGCAGGGCACGCTGTACGGTTCCAGTTCAATGGGCGGCACGATACGCGTCTTGTTCAAAGAACCATCGACCCGCGGCGTCGCCTCCTCCGTCAGCAGCGAAGCATCCTTCACCAAGGATGGCGGCTTCAATTACGCCCTGCAAGCCATGCTGAACACGCCGCTGACGGAAACACTGGCCCTGCGCGCCGTGGTGTCCCGGCAGGAGAATGAAGGCTATATCGACCAGGAGACGCTGAACCGCAAGAACACCAACGACAGCGACCAGACCAGCCTGCGGGCGGCGCTGAAATGGGCGCCACGGGAGGATTTCAGCTACACGCTGACCGTCATGCGCCAGGACAGCGGCGTGGATGACAGCGCGCTTTATACGCGCTCGCTGGGTCTGTTCAATTCGAATGCCCCAACCCTTACCAACTATGATGAGGACTTCACCCTGGTCAGCGGCGAGGGGCGGCTAGACCTGGGTTTTGCCGAACTGGTGCTGGCGAGCGGCTGGCAGCAAAGCGGCACCGAACGCACGACAGACGGCACGGCAACCGCGCTGGCCTCCATCGCGGCACCGGCCAGTCCCTGCCGCATTCATTTCGGCATTTCCACGGCCTGCACTTCGGCGCAGCTGGCCAGCTATGTCACCTATGCCCGCACCCGGACGCCGGCCCTGTTCTATGCCGAGATGGAAAACCGCGTCATCACGCAGGAGGCGCGCCTGACCTCTCAGGGAAAGGGGCCGGTCCAATGGACGGCCGGCCTTTACTATGAAAAGCGCAATGACGATGTGGACAGCTATTTCGTGCTGGCGGATGCGTCGACAGGTGAACTGGTCACGCCCATCGACGTCACCTCCTATCGCTATGTCAATACGGACATGACCCAGGTCGCGCCCTTTGGGGAGGCGACATGGGAGGTTCTGCCCGACCTGAAACTGACCGGCGGCCTGCGCTATTACCATTATGAGAAGACGGTGGCCGGTGAAGTCGTGATGCCCGGCGGGCCCAGCTATCAGTCGGCCAGCCCCTATACCGAGACCAAGACGACGGAAAGCGGCACCATCGGCAAGGCCAGCCTCAGCTACCAAGCGACCGACGACATCCTGCTCTATGCCACGGCCTCGCAAGGTTTCCGGCCCGGTGGGACCAACAACACGCCCAATATCCCCACGGACCTTGTCACCTACGAGTCCGACAGCCTTTGGAACTATGAGGCGGGTATCAAGACCGACTGGTTCGGCAAGGCGCTCAGCGCCAATCTGGCGGGGTATTGGATCGACTGGGACAATATCCAGGTTTCCACCCGCACGGCGGATAATGTCTTCTCCTTCATCACCAATGCCGGGGCCGCCCGTACGCGTGGCGTGGAGTTGGAGATGAACGCCCGTCCCGTGACCGGCCTGACCCTTACGGCCACGGTGAACTACACGGACGCTGAGCTGACGCAGGATCAGGTGAACAGCAGCTCCCTGCCCTCCAGTTCCATCGGCCGGGCCGGCGACCGCATCCCCTATATACCGCGGTGGAGCGGGTCGGCGTCCGCCAGCTATGAGTGGGAGCTGACTGGCAGTCTGGCTGGTCTGGCCCGGCTGGATTATTCCTATACCGGCGACTACCCCAACACTTTCCGGCCAACACTGGCCACCTACAAGGTGATTGGCAGCTACCACATTCTCGGCGGCCGGCTTGGTGTGAAGGCGGATGGCTGGAGCGCGTCCTTGTTCGCCCGCAATCTGTTCAACAGCCGAGCATCCACCTTCACCGACGGGTCCACCCGCTATGTTGCGGTCAGGCCACGAACCATAGGTGTATCGCTCAGCGCGGATTTCTGATCCTCGGCTTACCGCCGCCCCAATCAGGTACAGGGTCAGAACCCGATTGGGGCGGCGCAATAGAGCGTAAAATGTGGTTGAGCAACACCGCTGCGACGGTATTGAAGGTTACGGAATAACGCGTCGCCCATTCTTGAACAGACTGACCGCAAGGGACAATGCCAGGCGGGACGATGAGAATGGGATCGCCAATGTGCCGGTCATGCCTCGGCGATAACAGTGACGCACAGCCCGTCCAGGGCCGGAGACAAGGCCACCTGGCAGGACAGGCGGGATGTCGGCGTGACGTTGGGCAGGGCCGCCAGGAGATCCTGTTCATCGTCCGATGGCGGTGACAGGGCGTCCACAGGCCCCCCCGTCACCGCCACATGACAGGTGGCGCAGGAACAGCAGCCGCCGCACATGGCCAGCAACCCAACCGCCCCGGCATCACGGATGACGGACATCAGGCTCTGCCCGGCCGTCCCTGCCAGCGGCATGACGGTACCGTCGGTATCTTTGATGATCAGCCGAATACACATTGCTGCACCTTTACATCACCGGAACGCGCCGCGATTTCCAGCGCCTGGCGGAGCACGGCGCGGTCACCGACATGGTTGGCCAGGATCAGGATCAGCCGCGCATTCAATGCCTGACTGTCGGCATCGTTGCGGCCCTGATGCGCGTCCAGCAATTCGGCATAGAAACCGTCGGCGTCGGGGATATTGGGGGTCAGGATCAGGTTGCTCATGCGTGAAACCCTGTGGCCTTGCGGTGGGCGGCGGCGATGGCGGCGGCATAGGGGCGGTGCCAGCGCGCCGCCACATATTGGTCGGGCCGGAACAGGTAGGCCGATCCCTGGATCATACCGTATCGCTGGCCGGCGGAACTGTCGGCGGCAACAGACAGAAGCCGCACGCCATCGGGTAGCGGCCCGTCCCAGCCATCGGCCATCAGCACGAATTCCCCGCCCAGTCTTTCCAGCAGCCACCCATCCCCCAGCGCCGCATCCAGGGCCGGGCTGCCCGGCGGCACACCGCCGTTCCAGTCATCGGTGTCGGCACTGTTCAGCGGCCCGTCAGGGTAGCTGACCGGGGTGGACAGGCGGCCGGAATTCACCATGGGCCGGGCGAAGGGACAGTGCCCCGCCAGGTCCAGCACCGCCTCGCGGAACAGGGCGCTGACCGGCGATTTCGGGGTCAGGAAATCGGTGGATCGGCTGGAATTCAGGATGTTCTCATCCGCCGTTACGATGGCCTCGTGATCATAGCTGTCCAGCAGCCCTGGTCCGGCCCGGCCGCCCAGCACGAGGTCCAGCTTCCAGCCCAGATTGTCGATATCGGCCAGCCCGCCATTGCAACCACGCGCGCCGAAGGGCGACACCAGATGCGCGCTGTCCCCGGCGAAGACCACGCGGCCATGCAGGAACCGCTGCATGCGCCGACATTGGAACGTATAGAGACTGCTCCAGACCAGGTCATAGGCCACATCATCGCCAAGCATCGCCGTCACCAGCCGGCGGACATTGGCGGGGTCCAGCGCCGTGTCCCGGTCGATGTTCCATCCCAGCTGGAAATCCAGCCGCCAGACATCATCCGGCTGCCGGTGCAGCAGGGCCGACTGGCCGGGATTGAAGGGCGGGTCGAACCAGAACCAGCGTTCCGCTGGCCGGTCGCCCGACATGCGGATATCGGCGATCAGGAAATGATCCTCAAACACCCGCCCTTCGAAATCCAGGCCCAGCAGGGACCGCACCGGCGACCGGCTGCCATCGCAGGCGATCAGCCATTGCGTGCGCAGCGTATAAGGCCCCTGCCCCGCCTCCACGCTCAGTTCCACCCCGTCATCGTCGGGCCGCACGCCCGTGACCGCATGGCCCCAGCGGATATCCACATTGGGCAGGGCGGCAACGGCCCGCCACAGATATTCCTCCACATGATATTGCTGGATATTCACAAATCCTGGCCGTTTCTGGCCTTTCACGGGCAGCATGTCGAACTGGTAGAGAGGTTCGGTGCCACCATGGCGGAACACCTTGCCGACATTCCAGACCACGCCCTTGTCCGTGATGGCGTCGCCCACGCCCAGCCGGTCGAAAATCTCCAGCGAGCGCTTGGAAAAGCAGATGGCCTTGGATCCGGCCGGGATGAAATCCAGACGGTTCAGCACCACGACCCGATGCCCGCGCCGGCCCAGATCCAGCGCCATGGCCAGACCGACCGGCCCGGCCCCCACGATCACGATGGGAACCGTCCCTTCAATGGGGTCGGGTATCGGGCTGGCGCCGACAGGCCGCCAGACGGGGATATTGCCTTGCGCAGCCATGGCTCACCCCTGCAATTGCGCCCAGACGGCGCGGTCGCGTTCCATGGTCCAGATGCGGGGCCAGTCGATGCCGTCCAACTCGTCCCACAGGCGCTGCACATTGAAGGGCAGGCAATGTTCGAAGATGGGCCAATGGCCGAATTGCGGGGACAGCGCCCTGTGCGTCGCCTCGAACGCCTGCTTCAGGGTGCCGCCGGCCGCATGCACCGGGCCGACTTGGGTAATCATGCCGGTCAGGAAGCCGCGCGTCTGTTCGATGGCGGCATCCACTGCCTCGCGCCCGCAGGCCACGGCCCCGCGCCCGCCCACCAGCCTTTCCGCGTTGAAGGCCTTAACCCGGTCAAGCGTGGCCGCCGCCCATTCCATATGGAAGGCATCGCCCGTGTAAAGGGCCGCCTGCGCCTCCACCAGATCGCCCGCGAACAGCGATTTGGACGTGCCGTGCCAGGCGACGACGTCGCCGGCCGTATGGCCGCGCCCGCAGAAGCGCAGTTCCAGCGTGCCGCGCGACCCGCCCAGATCGATCTCCACGCCGTGATCAAAGGACAGGTCGGGGAAGGTCAGACCCGGTATTTCCTCGGCCCCCTTGAACAGGCGGGGCATGCGTCCCTGTTCGCTGTCCCAGTCGGCCTGACCGCGTTCATGGATCAAGGTGCGCGTGGGCGCGCTGGCCAGCACGATCTGCGCCCCGAAACCGGCGGCACCCAGGGCACGCACGGCATGGTAATGGGTCAGCACCAGATAGCGCACGGGCTTGTCCGTATGCTGGCGCAGCTTGGCCAGCCAGTCACGGGCCGCCGACGGCGTGGCGCGGGCATCGATGGCAATCAGGAAATCCTCCCCCTCCACCGCGCCGACATTGGGGTCGCCTTCCGCCGTCAGGGCATAGACCCCGTCGGCCAGCACCTCCAGCGTCTCCTGCTTCTCGCCCAGGTCGGCGGATGATGCGAATGCCTTGGCCATACCAAGCTCCCCCTCGGATTTATTGATGACAAGTCAACCATATCGGCACAGACCGCCTTGCAGGGGAGCAGATTGATCCATTCAGATCGTTTGGCGCAACCCACAAGGCGGTCTGTCGCGACAGCCGCAACCAGCCTATCCGTGACGGCACACAGCGGCGATGCCGTCGGCAACGCGCTCGACATTATCCGCCGTCAGGCCGGCGACATTGGCCCGTCCTGTACCGGTGATATGCACATGGTGATCCGACCGCAGGCGCGCCACCGCGTCCGGCCCGATGCCCAGCAAGGCGAACATGCCGCGCTGGCGGCCCAGGAAACCGAAATCACGCTCGCACCGGTCGGCCAGCAGATCGACCAGTCGGCTGCGCATGCCATTGATGCGGCCGCGCATCTGGCGCACCTCCTCCCGCCATTGCGCCTTCAGGGCCGCATCGCCCAAGATATGGGCCACGATGGCGGCGCCATGATCAGGCGGCATGGAATAATTGGTGCGAATGATCGGCATCAGATGGGCCTGCGCCAGGTCGGCCGCCGCCGCCGTTTCCCCGACCAGCGTCAGGGCCCCCACCCGCTCCCGGTAAAGCGCAAAATTCTTTGAGCAGGAACTGGCGACCAGCATTTCCGGCAGCCGGGCCGCCAGCAGACGCATGCCCACCGCATCGGCATCCAGCCCATCGGCAAAGCCCAGATAGGCAAGGTCGATCAGCGGAAAGGCGCCGGTCCGGGCCAGCAGGTCGGCGATCTGCGCCCATTGCCCCGCATCGGGATCAGCACCCGACGGGTTATGACAGCAGCCGTGCAGCAGCAGCACATCGGCCCGATCCATCCCCGCCAGCGTCTCCATCATGGCATCGAAACGCAAGGTCCCGCGCGCCACGTCATAATAGGGATATGTCACCACCGTGTGCCCGGCGGCGGTAAAGATGGCGCGATGGTTGGCCCAGGTCGGATCGGGAATGAAGACCCGCCCACCCGGCCGCAGCCGGTGCAGGAACTCCGCCGCCAGACGCAGCGCACCCGTTCCACCGGGCGCCTGAACCGTGCGCGCCCGCCCGGTCAACTCCGTCGCTTCCCCGAACAGCAGATCGCGGATCAGCCGGTTATAGTCGGCATTGCCGGCCGAGGAGAGGTAGCTTTTGCTCTGCTGATTGGCCAGCAGCCAGCTCTCCGCCGCCTTGACGCTGGGCAGGATGGCCACCTGCCCCTGCCCGTCCTTATAGACGCCGATGCCCAGATCGACCTTGTGTGGGCTGAGGTCGGCAGCGAACAATCGCGCCAGACCCAGGATCGGGTCCTGCGGCGGTTCAGATAGATGTGCAAACATGTCGCGAGCCTCCATTTGTATCGTATTACGAGACGTTATCTTGATTGACGTGACAAACCTAACGTGTTTCAGTGCAAAAACCAATCGGCAACAACAATAAGGTGCCGACCCCATGGGGGAGCCGGCGCCATGGCATGGAGATGGCTGGGTATGTCTGAGGCTGGGTATCCGCCGGAGGATCGGCGGGAAATGCTGGACGCGCGCTGGAACGTGGCCTGCGCCTTCCTGATCTTCTTTGCGACATTGGGCATTCCGGCGATCATGATCCCGGTGCTGTACGCGCCGATCATCGATGAGACGGGCTGGTCGCGCGGCGATGTGGCGCTGCTGACCTCCGTCAAATTCGGGGTGGGCGCGGTCGCCGCCTATCTGACCGGGCATCTGGTGGAACGGTTTGGTGTGCGTCCCGTCACCATCGCCTGTGCAATCATATCCGGCTGCGCACTGCTGCTGATGCCCCTGGTCCACAGCCTGTGGACGCTCTATGTTGTCGGCGCGCTGCTGGGGATCAGTGCCCTGGGTGTGACCACGGCGATGAAGATCTTTGTCTCGCAATGGTTTTCCCGCCGCCAGGGGCTGGCCATCGGTATCTCGCTGATGGGCACCAGTTGCGCCGGCGTGATCGTGCCTTATACAACGACGCTCCTGTCGCAGGCGGTGGGCTGGCGCATGACCTGCGCCCTGATGAGCCTGGTGATCTGGCTGGTGGCCCTGCCCTTCTTCATCTGGCGCGCGCGCGAACGCAGCAGCGATCAGGTGGCGGCCACCGCCAAGCATGACGCCGCCACCCATGGCGCCGCCCCCAACTTCCAGGAGGTGCGCTTCACCCGTGCCTTCATCGTGACGGCGCTTATCTGCTTCCTGGTCGGTGCGGTGGATCATGGTCTGGCGGCGCATCTGGTCATCTATTTCGACCGGGACCTGCATCTGGGCGCCAGCGTGGCCGCCATCGGCTTCTCGGTGGTCATGGTGATGAGCAATATCGGCAAGCTGGCCTATGGCTGGGTGTTCGACCGCTTCTCGCTGAAGGGGGTGGCGGCCTGCTGGTTCCTGGTCACTGTCGGCGTGCTTATGACCCTGCCCATCGAAGGCATCGTGACCCTGGTCGCCTTTGCCCTGGTCTATGGGCCGACCCAAGGCGGCATGCTGATCAGCGTGCCGGTGATTGCCAAGCATTGTTTCGGCCCCCGCGCCATGGCCCGCGCCATCGCCGTGCTGACCACGGTCTTCATGGCCGGCAGTTCGGCCGGTCCCGCCATGGCCGGATATCTGCACGACCTGCTGGGCAGCTACACCGTCGCCTTCCTGCTGTTTACGCTGGCCGCATTGGCGTCGGGCGTGCTGACCCTGACGCTGAACCCGCGCTTCCACGCGGCGTTCAAGAACAAGGGATGAGGACAGATGACAGGCAACAGCATCACCGCCCTGGTGCGGGGCCTGGGATTGGAACTGCCCAGCCCGCGCATCCCCCACGCCGATTTCATGCCCTGGCAGCAATGCGGCACCCTGCTGCATATTTCCGGACAGGTTTGCCAATGGCAGGGCGAACGCCGGTATGTCGGCAAGGTTGGCCGGGACTTGTCGCTGGAAGACGGGATCAAGGCGGCGGAACTGTCGGCCCTGAATATCCTGATGTGGTTGGCCCAGGCCGTAGATGACGACGCAGATCGGGTGATCCGTTGCCAGCGGCTGGGGGGCTTCGTCAATTCCGTGGAGCCGTTCGACGGACAGGCACGGGTCATGGGCGGGGCATCGTCGCTGATGGTGCGGCTGTTCGGGGATCGCGGGCGGCACACGCGCAGTTCCATCGGCGTCTCCATGCTGCCCTTCAACTTCGCCACCATGGTGGAGGCGACGTTCGAGGTGACGGCGGACGGTGATGGGCGGGGGGCGCCGCGCCCTTGATGATGAGCGACGAAATAGTATCGCTATGCGAAACATTGTCTCGCAATACATTACATATTTCGATCGACGATGGCAGCATTGCCGGGCGGAAGAACGATGCCGCAAGCAATGATCTGAGAGAAGGACAGGATGATGGGCAGCATGATGGACAGCCAGACATTGGTCGCGGGCGCCGCCACCCGGATGACGGGGGGCGATGCCCTGGTGGCCGGGCTGCACCGCTGGGGCGTGGATACGGTGTTCGGCGTGCCAGGTGTGCAGCTGGACGAATTTTTCGACGGGCTGTACCGCAACCATGACGGCATCCGGCTGATCCACACGCGCAATGAACAGGGGGCCGCCTATATGGCCCTGGGCTATGCCATGGTGACGGGCCGGCCGGGCGTGTGTGCGGTGGTGCCGGGACCGGGCGTGCTGAATGCCGGGGCGGCCCTGTCCACCGCCTATGCCTGCAATGCCCGCGTCCTGTGCCTGACCAGCACGGTCAACAGCGCGCTGCTGGACCGCCGCCACGGCGCCCTGCATGAGATCAATGACCAGACGGGCCTGCTGCGCAACCTGACGAAATGGAGCGCCCGCGCCAGCCACGCCAGCGATATTCCGCGTCTGCTGGATGAGGCGTTCCGCCAGTTGCTGACCGGCCGGCCGCAGCCGGTGGCGCTGGAAGTGCCGCCCGACATCCTGGCCCAGGTGGCGATGATCCGCTTTGATACGGCCCTGCCATCGCTGGACAGGCCCGCCATTGATCCGGTCGCGGTGGAACAGGCTGCAAAGCTGGCCGCGACTGCCCGCAATCCCATGATCGTGGTCGGCAGCGGCGCCTTGGGTGCGCGTGACGAAATTCGCGCCCTGGCCGAACGGCTGCAGGCGCCGGTGGTCAGTCGCCATATGGGCCGCGGCACGTTGCGTGACGATGATGATTACGCCCTGCCCGCCGCCGCCGCCCTGCCCCACTGGGCCGATATCGATCTGGTGATCGGCATCGGCACCCGCCTGCAGCAGCTGCGCGAATGGGGCCATGACGAGAAGCTGCGGATCATCCGCATCGATCTGGATCAGGCGGAAATGCAGCGGGTGGTAGCCCCCACCGTCGCCCTCTTCGGCGACGCGGCCGACGGCACGGCCGCACTGGTCGCGGCCCTGGATGCGATCGGCACTTCCCGCCCCGACCGGCGGGCGGAATTCCGCGCCATCAAACAGGCGTTTCGGGAGGAGATTGCCCGCGATATCCAGCCGCAAATCTCCTATCTCGACGTCATCCGCGCCGCCATGGCCGATGATGACGTGTTCGTGGATGAAATGACCCAGGTCGGCTATGCCAGCCGTTACGGCCTGCCCATCCACACGCCGCGCACTTATGTCAATTCCAGCTACCAGGGCACGTTGGGCTATGGCTTTGCCACGGCGCTGGGCGCGCAGGTGGGGGCCGGCAAGCGGCGCACCATCTCCGTCAATGGCGATGGCGGCTTCCTCTATACGATGCCGGAGCTGGCCACGGCCATGCTGCACAACATCAAGCTGACGGCCATCGTGTTCTTCGACGGCAATTTCGGCAATGTGCGGCGCATCCAGCAGAACAAGTATCAGGGCCGCCTGATCGCATCGGAACTGCACAATCCGGATTTCGTGAAACTGGCGGAAAGCTTCGGCGTGCGGGGCATTCTGGCCGACGGGCCGGCGGGACTGGCAAAGGCCCTGGCCGACACCAAGGACCATGACGGCCCCGTGCTGATCGCGGTACCGTTCGACCTGGATAAGACGGCATCGCCCTGGAAGCATGTGCATGGACGCAAGGTGCGTTGAAGACATGATGGAAGCCGAAACGACACGCCGGCCCAATGCCGCCACCATCGACATCCTAAGGACGCTGGTGGGATTCCCGACCGTCAGCCGTGATGGCAATCTGGACCTGATCGGTTGGGTCTATGATTATCTGGCCGGCTTCGGGATTGAAAGCCGGCTGACCTACAGCGCCGACCGCCGCAAGGCCAACCTGTTTGCCAGCATCGGCACCGGCGATGGCGGTATCGTCCTGTCCGGCCATACCGATGTCGTGCCCGTGGACGGTCAGGACTGGAGCAGCGATCCGTTCACCCTGACGGAACGGGACGGGCTGATGTACGGGCGCGGGACCTGCGACATGAAGGGGTTCCTGGCCGTGGCGCTGGCCAGGGTGCCTTCCTTCCTCCAGGCAAAACGCCCGCAGCCCCTGCATCTGGCCCTGTCTTTCGACGAGGAGGTGGGATGCCTTGGCATCCCGCATCTTCTGGCCGATCTGCAACAGGCCGGCATCCGCTCAGCCGCCTGCATCGTGGGTGAGCCCACCAGCATGCGCGCGGTCATCGGGCATAAGGAGGGGTCGGTCTACAATGTGGAGGTGGAAGGGCTGGAGGTGCATTCCTCCCTGGCGCCGCAGGGCGTGAATGCCGTCGAATATGCCGCCCGGATCGTCATGAAGATCTGGGAGGTGGGGCAGCGCCTGAAGGGGACGGAGCGCTGGCATGAAGGGTACGAAGTGCCCTACACCACCCTGCAGACCGGCGTCATCCAGGGTGGATTTGCTGCCAATATCGTGCCCCGCTCCTGCACCCTGCGCTTCGACATCAGGGCCTTGCCCTGGACCGACAGCGATGCCCTGGTCGCCGAGATCCAGGCCTATATCGATGATGTGCTGGTGCCGGAAATGCGCCTTGTGCATCCGGGTGCGGGCATCACCATGACCCGCAAGGGCCGGGTGCCGGGCTTCGCGCTGGACGTGGATGCCCCCCTGACCCGGCATGTGCAGCGCCTGGCGCAGTCCAACGCCGCCCCTGCCTATGTCACCTTCGGATCGGAGGCCGGCCTGTTCCAGCAGGCGGGCATTCCGGCCATCATCTGCGGCCCCGGCTCCATCAGCCAGGCGCACAAGCCGGATGAATATGTGGCGCTGGAGCAATTGGCCCTGTGTGAGGATTTCCTGGACCGGCTGGCGGTGACGGCACTGGCGGTGGTGTGACGCCACCTTGTTGGGGCACCGAACCGGGAGGCATCACAACGGTGCCTCCCCCGCGAATGCGGGGGTCCAGGGGCCAAGGGCACCGAGATGGGGTTTCTTGTAGCCCCTGGATCCCCGCTTTCGCGGGGAAAGCATGTGGGTGCAAGGGGTTACGGTAGTACGCCTGTGTAAAAAGCCCTGTCAGAACTTCGCACCGGCGGCAATGGCCTTGGCGCGGGCGCGTTCGATGGTGCCGCTGCGCCGGGACAGCAGGGTGCTGACGATCTCTGGCGGGGCCGTTTCCGGTGTGCCGGCATTGAAAGGCGGGGCCGGGGCATATTCGATGACCAGTTGGATATTCTGCGCCGCCGCTTCGCCCCGCATCAGGGCACAGATGGTCAGGCCGAAATCGATGCCGGCCGTCACCCCGCCGCCCGTGATGCGGTTGCGGTCGATGACCACACGCTCATGCACGGGAATGGCCCCCAAAGCGCGCAATTCGTCCCGCACCATCCAGTGCGACGTGGCCTTGTAGCCGCGCAGCAGCCCGGCCGCCCCCAGCAACAGGGAGCCCGTGCAATCGGCCGTGACATATTTCGCCCGCGAACCCCGGTCAGCCAGGAAGCCCAGCACTTCCGGATCATCCATCAGGGCGATGGTGCCGTCCAGCCCGCCGGGCACGAACAGCACATCCACATCCTTGGGACAGTCAGCGAATGTCGTGGTCGGCGTGACAGCGATTCCCAGCTCGGTCGTCACCGGCTGCTTGTCCTTCCAGACCAGATGGATCTGCGATCCACGCATCAGGTTGAACACGGTCAGCGGGCCGATCAGATCCTGCATCACCATCTTGGGATGGACCAGCAGGGCCATGACCGGCGTATCGGGTGGCGGCGGCATCTTGTTGCCCGGTTGCGTATCCGGGGTTGCACCGGCCGATTGCGCCAGGGCCGGGCCTGAAATCGTTCCTGCTGCCGTCATGGCCATCCCCATCAGAAACCGGCGGCGGTCCTTGACCGGCTCGCCGCCCACAATTTGCTCTTCCATCCTGTCCCCCTGAAAGCGGAAAGGGGCGGAGATCACCTCCCCGCCCCCAACCGCAAGCCTGTCCTTAGAACCGGTACCGGAAATTTACCGCGAATTCGCGCGGCCGTCCGACATCCAACTGGCTGACACCGGTCAGCGTTTCCTTGCGGGCGAAGTCAATGCCACCGATATAATAGACCTTGTCGGCCAGATTGGTGGCCAGCAGGGCCACGGACCAGGCCTCGTCCGGTGCGTCATACTGGATACGGGCATTCAGCAGGCCGTAACTGTTCAGCAGCACCGAATTGGTATCGGTGGAGGTGGTGGACTGCTTGGACCGGTAATTATAGTTCAGGTTGCCCGTCACCGTCCCATCGCCCACGGGCACAGTATAACTGGTGCCCAGCGTGTAGGTATATTTGGGCGAGCGCAGCACCCGGCTGTTCTTGGTGATGCCGGTGGCCGTCCCGACATCATCATACTCGGCCTCCAGATACCCGAACGTGCCTTCCAGGCGCCAGCCCTCGGTCACCAAAGCCTGGGTTTCGACCTCCAGGCCCGTGCGGTGGGAGGAGCCGACATTCTGCATGAAGATGGTGTTGGTCGCCTGGTTCAGCGCTGTCAGCTGCTGATCCGTGTAATCCATATGGAAGCCGGTGATGTTCAAGCGCAGGCGGCGGTCCAGCAGGTCAGAACGGATGCCCGCCTCATAGTTCCACACCTTCTCCGGATCATATTTGGTGAAAACCACCGGGGCCGCCGTACCGATATTGATGCCGCCGCTGCGGAAGCCCTTGGTGACAGCAGCATAGGTCATCACATCGTCGTTCCACTGATATTCGATGGAGGCGCGCGAGGAGACATCGTCCCAGCTGCCCTCCCCCGTCCCGCTGAACCGCGTATCGACGCGCGATCCCTTGGCCGACTTGTCGTCACGGCTGTAGCGCAGGCCACCCGTCACAGACAATTGCTCGGTCAGCGAGAAGGTGCCCTGGGCGAACGCGGCATAGCTGTCCACCGTCTGGCTCTGGCTGGTCAGGCGCGGGGCCGGAAACTGGGCGTCGAAGGCGGTATAGACGGTGGCATTGTCTACCGGGCTTTCGGTCAGATAGTAGAGACCGCCGACATAATGGAAACGGTTGTCGAAGCCCGCCCCCGACAATTGGAATTCCTGTGAGAACTGATCGATCTTGCGGTCATTGACGATGTCATAGACCTGATATTGCGTCCCGTCCCAATCATTGGCCGACATGATGTCGGCCTGCATATAGCCGGTGATGGATTTCAGGCTGATATCGTCCGTCACATCGAAATTGATGACGCCGGACAGGGTATAGCCGTCATAGGAATAGGAGGTATCGTCCCCGCCATAGCGTGTATAGGGATCGGTGCTGGCGAAGCGGTTGTCGAAAGGCAGGCCCGTCTTGGTGCGAAAGCGCGTGGGAAACGTGTCGGCAGCATCGATATAATCGACAATATAGGCACGGCCGCTATTCTTGCTGCGCGTCTTGGCCGCGGAAAGGTCGACCGTCAGCCGCTCCGACAAGTGTGCGCGCACCTGCAGCTGCCCAACCTGCGTATCCTGGTCCCCGTCGCGGTCCTTGTCGACCACATGCTTGATATAGCCGTCGCGGTTCAGTGAACCTACCGTGGCCTTGACGAACAACGTCTCCGTCAGCGGGACATTGACGCTGGCCTTGATATCGGCCCGGTCGTAGGAACCGACGGTGGCATCGACATAGCCGCCGGCCTTGTTGCTGGGCGATTTGGTGATGTAGCGGATGGCGCCGCCGATCGTGTTCTTGCCGAACAGCGTGCCCTGGGGGCCGCGCAGAACCTCCACCCGTTCCACGTCCACGATGTCGATCAGGGAATTGTCGCTGCGGCTCTGATAGATATCATCGACATAGATGCCCACGCCCTGGTCGAAGCCGATGCCCGACCGGTCCTGGCCTATGCCACGGATGAAGAAGCCACCATTCAGCCCGCCATTGGCCGACTGGCTGCCGACCATGACGTTGGGCGCGACAGCACCGATATCCAGCAGGCTCTCGATATTCTTGTCGCGCAGGTCGGCCTCCGACACGGCCGTGACCGCCACGGGCGTGCGCTGCAGGCTTTCCTCCATGCGCCGGGCCGTGACGATGATCTCCTCCAACTGAAGCAGTTCCTGTGCCGTGGCGGACAGGGCACCGGCGACCAACAGCAAGGCTGTTGACGCCACCGACCATCGCAGGCGACGCGATCCTTCACTCTTCGACATGCTCAGACCCCCTGATCTCGGCTCACCCCGTTCCCGGTGCCCGCACGCGCAGGCCACATAGCGGCGTGATGCATTTTACGTGACGTTGTAACGCTATACGAGACTAAATTGATTGCATTGTCAACGATGCGACCCGCGAGCAATTCCATTTCACGAGCCACAGTCTCGCACAGCGCAACTCCCCATCAATGCTAAAAAAAACGCGGCACCGTCAGGGGCCGCGTCTTTTGGAAATAAGGATCGGGTGGCCCTGCCGGTTGGTCAGCGCGGCATCAGGGGAGAGGTCGCACCCTCGGCATAATGGGCCTGGATTTCCTGGGCGATGGCCTTGATCGGCCCGAACAGCGCCGGATCGGGTTCCGGCAGCAGCAGGGAGGAGGAGAGGATGACGCCCACGGTCGAAGAGATCAGGCCATCGGGCTCAAAGATCGGGGCCGCAATGCCGCCCAGCCCATTGCCGCTGGCATTGGCCTCGAAATCGACGCCATATTTGCGCAGATTCTCCTCCACGCGCGGCGGCGTGGGCTTCAACCGTTCGAAATAATGGATCAGGCGGGCGGCGGGCGATGCCGGCAGGGACAGGACCATGCCGGGATGGACCATCACGCCGGGTTCGAACGGATTGGGCACGGCCGCCACCACCATGGCCCCGCCGCGCGTGGGCGTGGTCAGGATGGCCGTGTGTCCTGTGGAAACGCGCAGGTCGGTCAGGAACGGCCGCGATATCTCCACGATATTGCTGCGATAGACGGCGGCGCGGCCGAATTTCAGCAGCTTGCGGCCAAAGACATAGCCTTCACCCTCCCGCGCCCGGTCCACAAGGCCCAGCGCCGTCAGGGTCTGCAGGTGGCGGGAAACACGCGCCTTGGTCATGCCCAGGCGCTTGGCCAGATCGGTAACGCGCACAGGGCCCGTCGCCTCCGTGATCGCTTCCAGGATCTGGACCGTGACCTCGACGCTCTTTACCGTGGAGGAGGATTTACCCTCCTCCTGTTCTTCGTCCATCGTTGACATGGCGCTCCTCCCGCGTGTCCAGACTGGACGCGCCCTTCATCAGACTTAACACAAGCTGGCGCGAGGGTGAAGCTAGCTGGTCACGTATTGTGATATTCTGTCTCGCCCTGCATTCCTACGCGGGTAACCAGGCCGTGAAGCCGCAGGAAGAACCGGTCCCCCCTTCCGTCCGGTAGAGGCGCTGATAATCCACCAGTTCCATCTTCAGACCCGCCTCGTTCATGGCCGCCGCCGTGGCAATCCAGCTTTTGCATTCCGACGTGCCGGCCATCAATTCGTTCTGCGGAATGGAGCGCAGCCAGTCCGCCTCCCCCGACGCCATGGCGGCCAGGAACTGCCGGTCCCATTCCTCATCCACCACGAAATGGGTCAGGCCGCCCGTGGTGAACAGGGCCACGCGTGCATCACTGTCCCAGGCCTGGATCGCCCGGGCCAAGCCCGCGCCGAAATCATAGCAGCGGGCGGCAGTGGGGCTGTTCTCGTAATACCAGCAATTCACATCGACGGGCACATGCGGCTTCACATGGTCGCGCATGATGTTCTTGTAGAGGAAACCATAGGCATGCGGCATGCCATAAAGCAGCGAATTCGCGCCATGGACCGTGGGCTTCTCATGGCACAGGGTCACGTCGAAGCCGCCCTCCCGCACCAGATGCCCGGCCAGATGCAGGCCCAGTTCACGGTGGCCGGGGTAGTCCGTGTGGCTGGCCGGCAGATGGCCATGGTCGGCGATCTCGATCCCCGCCGGCAGGCGCGCATTCTGTTCCGCCGTGCGCGGCATGTTGGCGATGGTCGATGCAGCGATGACGGCGAAGGCCGGAATGATGCCGCTGAAAATCTCCTTCTGGTCATTGCCGACAATGACCACCACGTCGGGGTCCACTTGCCGATACAGCGCGTGCAGCCGGTCCATGGCTGCAAAGCTCTTCTCCAACGCCTTTTCCCGGATCGGCATGGAAAGCTGGCTGGCGATATCCTCATGCCGGCGCAGCGCCTCCAGCTCCGCATAGGGCAGTTTGCGGCCCTTGTACCAGAAGGGCACGCCATCCTGCCGGTCGCGGGCCGCACGAATATCCCAGTCGCGGGCCAGTGTGTGCAGTTGCGGCGTGTGGGCGCAGCCGATGCCCAGAACGATTTCCGCCATGTCGAAACTCCATTGGTTGACAAGTCAACGGTATCAGGTTTAAGCCTTGGCCAGCAAGCAAGGATGAGGGACCGTTCCATGAAGCTGGCGACGATCGAACATGAGGGCCGCATCCGCACCGCTGCCGTGACGGCGGACGGGCTGCTGCTGGACCTGACGGCGGCCGATGCCGCCCCCTTCCTGGCCAGCATGCAGGCCATCATCGAGGCGGAGGAACGCAGCCTTCCGGCTATCGCCGACCTTTTGGCCCGCAACCGGGGCGACCATCTGCTGTCGCCCGACGCGGTGCGCTTCCTGGCGCCGCTGCCGGTGCCCAATTCCATCCGCGACTTCGCGAATTTCGAGCTGCATTGTTTGCAGGCGCTGGAAACCAGCATGCGCATGCGGGCGGCCACGCAGCCCGACCCGGAGACAGCATATCTTTCCTACAAGGCCAGCGGTGCCTATGCGCTGCCAGCGATCTGGTACGAGCGACCCTTCTATTTCAAGGGCAACCGCATGACCTGTTCCGGCCATGGCAGCACCATCCAATGGCCGCGCTTCAGCCGGACCATGGATTATGAAGTTGAATTCGCCGCCATCATCGGCCGCAAAGGCGTGGACATAGCGGCCGACCGCGCACGCGACCATATTTTCGGCTACACGATCTATAACGATTTCAGCGCGCGGGACGAACAGGTCCGCGACCAGCAGTTCCGCATGGGCCCCAGCAAGGGCAAGGATTTCGACACGGGCAACGCCATGGGCCCCTGGATCGTGACCCGCGACGAAATACCCGATCCCTATGCGCTCACCATGCGCTGCCGCATCAATGGCGAAACGCAGGGCGTGGGCCGGTCGGGCGACATGCAGCACCGGTTCGAAGCCTGTATCGCCTTCATCAGCCGGGACGAGACGCTGTATCCCGGCGATGTGCTGGGGTCGGGCACCATGGGCAATGGCTGCGGGTTCGAGACCGGCCGCTATCTGGAGCCGGGCGATGTCGTGGAGATCGAGATCGACGGCATCGGCACCCTGCGCAATGTGATCGGGGAGCGGCGGTAGGGTCATCTCCCTACCTCGCCACCCGCAGCACCTGCACCTGCTGATATTCCTGCAGGCCGTGAAGGCCGAATTCCACGCCGATGCCCGACTGCTTGGCCCCGCCAAAGGGGGCGGCGGGCGACAGGCTGGCATGGTCATTGACCCAGGCCGTGCCGCAGATCAGCCGCTGCGCCAGCAGGGTCGCCGCCGCCACGTCGGACGACCAGACCGACCCGCCCAACCCATTCTCCCCCGCATTGGCGCAGGCCAGCGCATCCTCGACATCGTGATAGCGGATGAGGGGCAGGATGGGGCCGAACTGTTCCTCATCCACCACCCGCATCCCGTCCGTTACGTCGACCACGACGGACAGCGGGAAGAAATAGCCGGGGCCGGGCAGCGGCTCGCCCCCCGTCAGGAACCGCCCGCCCTGTGCCCTGGCATCGGCGGCCAATTCACAGACACGGTCGAACTGTGCCCGGTTCTGCACAGGCCCGAACTGGCTTTGCGGATCGTCGCCCGGTCCCATCCTGGCCGCCCGCGCCAGGTCCGCCAGCTTTCCGGCCAGCGCGTCATGCAAACTGTCATGGACATAAAGCCGCTTCAGCGCCGCGCAGGTCTGGCCACTGTTCCCAAAGGCCTTGGCGAAGATCTTGGGCGCGATGGCATCCACATCGGCGTCGGGCAGGATAATGGCCGCGTCGTTGCCGCCCAGTTCCAGGGTCAGGCGCTTCAGATTGCCGGCCGCGTTGGCCATGATCCGCCGTCCGGTGGGGGTGGAACCGGTGAAGACGATCTTGTCGATACCGGGATGACCACTGATGGCCTGTCCCATCGCCCCCTCCCCCGTCACGGCGTTCAGCACACCGGGCGGCAACAGGGCGGCCGTGATATCCACCAGCAGCAGGGTGGACAGTGGCGTGTAGGACGACGGCTTGATCACCACGCAATTGCCGGCCAGCAAGGCCGGCATGATGTGCCAGACGGCGATCAGGACGGGATGGTTCCAGGGCGTGATCGAGGCCACCACCCCCAGCGGCCGGCGGTGCAGTTCGATGCGGGCCGATGCGTCGTCCTGGATCAATTCGACCTCCGGCCGCAGGCCCGCCGTGAAGCGGGTCCACATGATGGCAGCCCCCACTTCTCCGGCGGCACCGCCCGCCATGGGCTTGCCCTGTTCGGTGGACAGAAGCCGGATGATATCCGCCTTGTGTGTTTCCAGGGCATCGGCAATGGCCAGCAGGCGGGCGGCGCGATCATCAACCGATAACGCCGCCCAAGCCGGAAAGGCCCGTCGGGCGGCCGCGACCGCGTCGTCAAGGTCCGCCGGTCCCGCCTGCGGGCAGGTGGCGAAGGCCACCCCGGTGGCCGGGTTGATGACGTCGAACCGCGCCGCCGTCATGCGGGCCTGTCCGTCGATGATCAAGCGTGGTTCAACCGTCATCATGTCCCCCTTGCTCACAAGCCGAACAGCTTTTCTGCCGTCTCGCCCTTGATCTTGCGGGCCACCGACCCGCCCATGGCGTTCACCCGGTCCAGGCAACCGGCCATGTCACCGATATTGTGCGGATAGTCGGAGCCATACATCACCCGCTCCGGCCCGCCCGCCACATGCACGCACAGGTCCAGCGCCGCCTTCTCATACACCACCGCGTCATAATAGATCTGGCGCAGGTAATGGCTGGGCGGCAGCGTGATCTTCTCCGCACAAGCCGGGATCCGCTCATGACAGCGGTCCAGGCGCCCGGCCAGATAGGGCAAGGTGCCGCCGCCATGGGCGGCGATGATTTTCAGGTTTCTGTACCGTTCGAAGAACCCGTCGAAGATCATGCGGGATATGGCCAGCGTCGTGTCGAACATGAACCCCACGGGCGGCACCAGCCCATATTCATCCATACCCATCTGGGCCGCGCCTTGCGGGGCGGTGGGATGCACCAGCACAGGCAGGCCGTGGCGGTCGATGGCATCCCAGATGGGGGCGAATTGCGGATCGGTCAGGTTGCGCTCATCAACATTGGCGGTCACGAAGACGCCCGCCGCCCCGGCCACCACGGCCCGGTCCAGTTCCGCGACGGCAGCACCGGCATATTGCCAGGGCAAGGTCGCGAACCAGCGCAGCCGGTTGGGATACCGGTCCTGCTGTTCCTCCATCAGGCTGTTCATGATGCGGGCCGCCTGCGCGCTGACCGCCTCCCCGCCCCAATAGGCGCTGGGGCAGGTCAGCGACACGATGGCCAGATCAACCCCGGCCCGGTCCATGTTGCGGATGCGCAGATCAAAATCCAGCATCTCCGGGAACAGGGTCATGAAGGGCGCGCCGTGGAGAAAAATGCTCTCCTGCCCGGCCTTGGTGTTTTTCACTTCATATTTCGGGGCGCCATGGCGGCGCAGCATCTCCAGCCATTCGGCCCCGATCATATGGGTATGGACGTCGATCACGCTCATCGTCCGTCCCTCACTTCACCAGGTTGACGCGGTTGGTCAGGCGGCCCAGCCCTTCGATCTCCACATCGGTCAGCTTGCCATCATAGAGGCCCAGATAGGTGCCGACATTGCCCTTGGGGTGCTTTGCCGTGCCCTTGGAGGCCGTACCGGGATGGATACAGTCGCCCGGTTCCATGGTGAACCATTTCGACGCCTCGGCGATCACCCGCTCAATGGGGAAGAAGTAATTGGCCGTGCTGTCGTCGGTATAGCATTCCCCATCGATATAGCCGCGCACCGACAGCTTGTTCGGGTCCTTGATTTCGTCCTTGGTGGTCAGCCAGGGACCCATGGCCGCGAACGTGTCGGCCGCCTTCGACTTGGCGTGGTAGATGAAGTAGAGATAGGTGTCCTCCGGCCCGAACGTTTCGCGCCAGGCCAGATGGTGGGGCTTCACCAGATCGGGCGTCTGCTTCAGGGCGATGGCGTCCTGGCTGAACTTCACGCCGCTGGCCGTAACGTCGTTGGTCAACGTATAGCCAAACACGTAATCCAGCGCCTCCTCCGGTTCGATATTCTTGGCTACCTTGCCGAACACGATCACGGGTTCCGGTTCCGGAATCGATTGGCCATGTTCCTTCAGGATGTCGATGGTCTTGTTGTGGCCCGTCAGGGCATTGCGGCCCTTGATGAAGAACATCGGGGCCGTCATCGGCTTATAGGCCTTGCTGTTCAGATTGTTGTTATTGACCGCACAGCCCAGGATCTTCGAAGGGCGCGGGTTGGGTGCCATCCAGTCGGCCTGCGTCAGGTCGATGACGGGAAGGCCGCCGGCGACAGCCTTGGCGATGGCATCGGCCGCCGTGTCCAGCCCTGCGTCCCCGGCCAGGATCAGATCTTCCATCCAGGTGAAGGGCAGTGCCACGCCCTTGTCATCCGATACACGTGCGATCACCTGCGGCTTTCCATTCAGCCGGATCGTGCCCAGTTTCATGCCTTGACCCTCCATTCGCCGGCAGCCTCGCCACCGATACATTGTTGACTTATCAACCACATGGGCGCAGTAAGCCCTTGCGGAACCACCCAGCCACGACAGCAGAGCCATGACGAGCCCCGAACCCGCGGATATCGAAACCTTCCTGTCCTACCGGCTGTCCATCGTTTCGCGGCTGATCAACCGGCGATCCACGCGATATTTCACGGAAAAGCATGCCCTGACCCTGGCTGAATGGCGGGCCCTGGCGCAGATCGCGGCCGGCCGGGCCACCAGCGTGCAGGCCATTTCCGCCCGCACCTGCTCCGACAAGGGCCAGATCAGCCGCGCCACCGCCACCTTGCTGGACAAGGGGCTGGTCAGCGCCCTGCCCGACCCGGCGGACCGCCGCACCATCCATTTCGAACTGACGGCGGCAGGCAAGGAAATCCATGACGACATCCTGCCCATGCGGGCGGACGAAAACGCCATGATCGCTTCCCTGATGTCCGCCGGTGAGTTGGCCCTGTTCCATGACATCCTCGACCGTATCCAGGCGCATCTCGACCGGTTGGATTAAAGCGTCTCCGTTGCATCCTCGGCGATCATGCCCATGGCAATCTGGTATTCGCGCTTCACCGCTTCGGGCTGGCCCGTCTGATGCTGGTAATGCGGTTGGTTCAGGTTGTAGGCCAGCTTGCGCGACAAGGCGCGGCTCTCCTCCAGCGTCATGGACTGGGTGAACAGTTCGCGGTGCTTGATGGGCAGTTCGATGCAGCGGTTGCGTTCCGGATCACGCACCAGGCCCATCGGCTCCTGCCCTTCCTCCACCAGCTTCATGTTCCGCTCGAAACAGCGGCGCATCATGATGATGCCCAGATCGCTCTGCCCCAGATGTTCGGCCGTGCGGTCGGCGATGGTGCCCTGCCCCACCCAGGCCACGATATCCTGGTTCATGACGTGGGAGACAATCCAACGGCCATCCGCCTCCTTGATCGGCCCCTTCCACCAGGGCACGCGTTTCTGGACAAAGGGTTCGCGGTCCTTGGGCACGCGGTGGAACATCCAGGTGACGGACAGGGTGGTCTCGTCATCCACCGGCACGCGCCATTCGATATGGTCACCCAGGAAGAAGGCGTTGGGCCACAGGGCTGTGGCACCCACTGTCCAATGCTGATTGTCCTTATCCGTATCCTCGCGCACCCGGCGATAGATATGGCCGAATTCGAACTCATCGAATTTCAGTTCCAGATGCGTGGGGCCGTAGGAGCCATTGCCGAACAGGCGCGAGGACCAGTTGCGGTGCATCCATTCGAAATGCACGGGATCGCAGCTATTCTCCTGGCACTGGAACCAGTTGCAGGGGATGTCGGCGAACACCACCTGGGTGAAGCCGTTCTCCCAGGTGAAGGGTTCCCAGTTGGGCACCAAGGGGGCCGGCTCCGGCCCCAGATAGGCCCAGAGCATCCCGGCGCGCTTTTCCACCTTGTAGGCCTTGATGCGGATCTTGTCGCGGAAACGGGCACGGGGATTGGCGATATCCTCGAACGGCTGTTCCGTGCACTGGCCGGACTTGCCAAAGCACCAGCCGTGGTAGGAACAGCGTAGACCGTCTTCCTCCAGGATGCCATACGACATGTCGGCCCCCCGGTGCGGGCAATGGCGATCGACCAACCCGTGGCTGCCATCGGCATTGCGGAACAGGACAAGATCCTCGCCCAGCAACCGCAAAGGCTTGATGGGATTATCCTCCAGTTCCGACATGGCCGCCACGGGATGCCAGTAGCGGCGCAGCAACGCGCCCATGGGGGTGCCGGGACCGACCCGGACCAGACGTTCATTCGTTGCGGCACTGACCATGTTATCGCCTCTCTCGCCGGTTTTGCTTGCCAACAGGTGCCCGGGCAGATGGTTGGACCCTAGGCTCCGCGTACTGCCAGCCGCAACATGGCACCGGCCGCTGTTGCAGTGGCCGCAACTGCTGGATAGGCTTTCGTCATGATCGACCGTGACCCGCGCCGACGCGCCCCGCAATCCGCTCCACCCAAGATCGAAGC
The DNA here is from genome assembly GCF_058793615.1 of Niveispirillum sp. GW835-FHT14G11. Classification (NCBI taxonomy): domain Bacteria; kingdom Pseudomonadati; phylum Pseudomonadota; class Alphaproteobacteria; order Rhodospirillales; family Azospirillaceae; genus Niveispirillum; species Niveispirillum sp. GW835-FHT14G11. The sequence continues at coordinate 78,512 of NZ_JBXAFZ010000011.1, read as the reverse complement.
CGTGGCGACGGCTTCGGCCATCATCGATTTCCTGGCCGAAGCGGAACAGCCGCAGGGCGTACAGCAGATCGCCGATGCGCTGGGCATGACCAAATCGCGGGTGTCGCGCCATATGGCGAACCTGGAGGCGCTGGGGCTGGTCTCGCGCCTGGCACAGGGGCGGGGGTTCAAGCTGGGCTGGCGCGTTGTCCGCTGGGGGCAGATCGGGGCCGGCCGGCAGAACCTGTCGGCCCTGTTGGACCCGGTGCTTCAGGCGCTCAACCGCGAAACGGGGCGGACGGTACTGTTGTGTGCGCCAGCCGGCGGCGACGCCATTGTCGCCAAATGCCTGCCGGCCACCACGGCCATCCGCATCGATGTCAGCGTCGGGCTGGTCCTGTCCCTGCCGCATTCGCCCACAGCCCGCATCGCCTATGCGTTCCAGCCGCGCGAATGGCGCCGTGAGATGCTGGCCCACCTGAAACAGCGGGAGCCGGATTTCCGAGTGGAGAATGAGGAGATTTTCACCCGCCAGATCGCGGACATCCATCGCCTCTATTATTGCTGGGACAGCAACAAGTACAATGTCGGCTATGGCGCCATCGCCGCCCCCGTCTTCGGCCAGGACGAAGCTCTGGTCGCCATCATCGCCCTGATCATGCCCAGCGAGGAACTGGCCGGCCCGACACCGCCGCCGGCCTTGATCGACGCGTTACTGCAACGCTGCCAGGAGGCCAGCTACCAGCTGGGGTCGAAAATGCGCTTTCCCCAAAACGCCCGTGCCAAACTTCCCCTTGCTGGACACGACCACGGCTGAATCGCCGCGCGGCGCGTCATCGGGGCCATCCGCCCCATGCCGGGTCCGTTGACGCGGATTGCCGCGTAACGACGGGGCACACGCGGGCGGTTGCTGATCCTGCTGGCACTGGCCCCCCAGATGGCGGGGCCGTGATCGTTCCGGCTGATATACCGCGGATGCAAGACGCGTGTAGCCGGCCGATGGTCATCGCTTCTGCCTCCCATGCATCGGCAAGGAGGCGCAATTTCTGGACAAGGCCGGTGACCGCCCGCCAAACTGCGCCCCTTTCCGTCGCGTACCGGCCTCGAAAAGGCCCGGCGGGTGGCCAAGGTGACCATTGTCCGGAGGATTAAGGATGGACCGCGCCTTTGATGTTGTGATCGTCGGTGGAGGCCATGGTGGGGCCCAAGCGGCTTCATTGCTGCGCCAGAACGGCTTCACGGGCAGCGTCGCCATCATCGGGGATGAACCTGAACCGCCTTATGAACGCCCGCCCCTGTCGAAGGAATATCTGTCGGGGGAACGGAGCTTTGCGCGCATCCTGTTGCGGCCGGAGGCCTTCTGGGCCGAGCGCGGCATCGATCTGTTGACCGGCCTGCGCGTAACGGCCGTCGATGCGGGCGCCCATACAGTAACCGCTAACGGGGAAGCCATCGGCTATGGGCATCTGATCTGGGCAACGGGTGGCAAACCGCGCCGACTGACCTGCGCGGGGCATGATCTGGCCGGCGTCATGACGGTACGGACCAAGGCTGATGCTGATGCGATAAAGGCGGCACTCGGGGATATCGGGGCCGCCGTTATCGTGGGTGGTGGCTATATCGGGCTTGAGGCCGCCGCCATGCTGTCCAAGGCCGGCAAGAAGGTGACGGTGCTGGAAGCCCTGCCCCGTGTGCTGGCGCGTGTCGCGGGTGAGCCCCTGTCCCGTTTCTATGAGGCCGAGCACCGGGCCCATGGTGTCGATATCCGCCTGAATGCCCAGTTGGATCATTTCGTCGGCGAAAACGGGCACGTCACGGGCGCCCGGATGGCCGATGGCGAGATCATCCCCTGCCAATTGGTGATCGTCGGGATCGGGATCGTGCCGGCGGTGGAGCCCTTGATGGCGGCGGGCGCGGTCGGAACCAACGGCGTCGATGTCGATGCCTTCTGCCGGACCTCGCTGCCCGACATCTATGCCATCGGCGACTGTGCCGCGCATGGCAACAGCCATCTGGACGGACAACGCATCCGGCTGGAATCGGTCCAGAACGCCAATGATCAGGCCGCCACCGCGGTCAAATCCATCCTGGGCACGCCCGTACCTTATGCCGCCACCCCCTGGTTCTGGTCGAACCAGTATGATCTGCGTCTGCAGACCATGGGTCTCTCCACCGGCCATGATGATCTGGTGGTCCGCGGCGACCCGGCCACGCGCAGCTTCTCCGTCGTCTATTTCCGCAACGGACAGGTGGCGGCGCTGGATTGCGTGAACATGACCCGCGACTATGTCCAGGGCCGCAAACTGGTGGAAGCCCGCGCCCGGATCGACCGCGCGCTGATCGCCAATGCGGACATCGCGCTGAAGGACCTTGCCAACGCCGGGTGAAGCGTGGCGACACATTGGCATCCTCGCTGACGCCGTCCGCACCCCATCGCGGACGATGACACTTAGCGTAGGCCATTTTCTGCCGTTGCCTCATGTCGCCATTTCCGCAAACCGGTCCGCCACCCAATCGGCGATATAGCCGCGGACCGGCTCCATATTGTCGGCGCTGACATGTTCCACCCGCCTTCGCGGTCGGTGAAGAATTTCAGTCCGGCATCAAACGCCCAGAGGCCGCCACAGCGACATGCCCCCGTGTGATTAGTTCGCTAAGCGAATGCACCCCCAGCTTGTCACGCGTGCGCTCACGGTGCTTGCGCACGGTAAGCGGGCTGATATCCAGAAGCCGCGCGATTTCCTTGCTGGTCCGGCCGGCGATGACATGGCGGATGATTTCGGCCTCGCGCGGGCGCAGCCGGGTCCAGTCCAGCGGGTCGGCTGCCGGGGCTTCCCCGGCAGGGGTGGCCGCCTCACGGGCAAAGGCAATAAGGCTGGCCGTGGATTGCAGCCCGGCCTTGCGCATGATGCTGGAACGATGTTTGCGGATGGTCAGTTCCGACACGCCCAGCCGGTCGGCAATCTGCATGCACGCCAAGCCCTGGCCGGTCAGGTCCAGGACCTGAAATTCGCGTGTGGTGAAGTTCGACATGGCGGCTGGCCTTTCATGGATTCCGGCCCCCGATGCGTCCCATCAGCGGCGGCCAAACCCTGCCAGCAATCGGAAGAATGTTTTCTTCTGATCTTCTTCCGTAAATCAAGTCACTGTTATGGCTTAATAAATTTCTCGCAGCCCTCGCTGTGGCGATGATGGCGGGGCGGCACAGATGCCCACCCCGCCGCCCTCGCCACAGGATCACCAGGATCAGTTATTGCTGCCGGTGTTCGTGACCTCAGGGACCAGCGATACGAAGCTGATCCCGAATATGGAGAGCAATTCACCCCAGAAGAACATGTTTTTTACTCCATATGATCATCATGCGTTTAAAATATTAGCTCAATAACACATGTTTTCAACCCATAAATTGCACCCCGCGTTGATCGGTTGGACGCATGGGGTCCGCCCCATTGTGCCGGGAAAAATCGGCGGGGTGGGCAATGATGCCCACCCCGGTTCAATCGCTATAGTTCCGGCCAGGATCAGGTGTTGCTGCCGGTATTCGTCACCTGCGGATCGGATCTGAACGTATCGGGATCGTACAGAACCCCGTCCAATAGAGCATCGGGACGCAGATCAACCGCCAGCTCGATTTTCCCAACCTTGGCATGGGCGGTATTGATCATCAGGTCGGTGATGAGGACATGACCATCCTGGCGGTCAAACTCGCCATTCAGGTCGGGATATTCCTCGGTCCCGGCCCGCTTGTTCCGGGTGATGGTCGGGTCCTTGAAAATGAATTGCCGGGCTGATTCCGCAGACAGACGGAATTCAATGCCTTGATGCCCGCTGGGCACACGCAGTTCCAGCTGCTTGCCGCACAGGCCATTGTAATACCACGTCAGCTTGCCGATCTTCTGCTGATCCGTCGTATTGCTGGGCGGCAGTTCCGTCAGCGCCACATCGATATGAACTTGAACGACCAATGGCTGGCCTGTCTTTTCCTGTGTCATGTTCCCTATTCCTTCCATGATGTGTTGAACTGGACATAGTCCGGATCGCGATAGCCCATCCGCTGCAGCGCGGCGATGGCCGTCGCGACCGGTTCCCGGTCCTCGATGCATCCATGGGCACGAACCCAGGGGTCGAGGACGCGGAAATCCACGCCGGCGGACGCGAAGGCACGCAGCGCATCGATCACCCCCCGGCAGGCAAGCATGGCGGCAGCGTCAGCCCCTTGTCGGTGGCTGATCTGCGACCGCAACAGCAATATGTTGGCAAGCAGTATCGCCTTGAGTTTGTCCGTGATTTGCGGCGCCTCATTTGTGCGGACAAGGCTTTCCGCCTTGGCAGCCTCGGCATCGGCAAGGTCAGCTCGGCCATCGCGCAGCAGTAAACCCGCCCGCAGCAGGGAGGCCTGGATTTGATTGCGGCGCATCAGATCATCGGTCGGGCTCACCGCGTATGCCTGATCGATGGCCCCGCCTATCCGTGCCAAGGTCGCCTTCGCTACGTCCAGCCGGCCCGAAGCAAGGGCGGTGCGGGCGCTGTAGAGCAGGATATCAAAGCGGATTCCCTGCCAGAGCTGGTTGGTCAGTTCCTGACGCAGAATGGCCTCCAGCCCCGCCGCGGCATCGTCCAGGACCGCCTGTGCCTCATCCGGGCGGCCCAGTGCTACAGACAGCGCCGCCCGCAGCCGATCGGCCAAGGCGATGCGATAGGTCCAGAGCGGGATATCCGGTTCCTGACGCCGCAGTTCCAGCAGCACCTGCCGCTGCTGGTCATACAGATGCCAGGCTTCGGTCAAGCGGCCACGCTGTGCCTCCGCATTGGCTTGCCAGGACAGGCTGTCCGCCAGTTCGGCGGCCAGGGACCGGTCATCGGGCCGCTGTGCAACAGCCCGACGTTTCAGCAGGACGGAGGCGTCGAAGTTCTGCGCCGCCTCATCCAGCTCGCCCCGGCGCAGTTGCAGGCTGCCGACACTGCTCAGCGCATATGACAGTTCGATCCAGCCATCGGGATCGTCGGGGTCCAGATCGGACAGTTGCCGGGCGAAATCCCGGTATTCGCCGAAATGCCGCCCGGCGGCGTCCAGGCGCCCCTGGTCCAGGGCGATCTGGCCGAACCAGAAGGCGATGGCGCCCAGGCTCTTGAACAGGGCGCGGTCATCGCCGCCCTCGGCCAGGCTGGCGCGCAACAGGGCGTCGGCCTGGGTCAGGGCGCGGGTGGCCGGCTCGGCATGGCCGCGCGCCCGTTCCACCTCCGCCAGGGTCAGCAGCGCCTTGGCCTGTTGGGCGCGCAGGGTGTGGGGAACCCGCCCGGCATCCTCCGCCGTCAGGTACCCCATCGCCTTCTGGGCCACCCCGTCCAGCAGGTCCAGGCGCCCCAGGGGCCGCAGCTTCTCCGCGAAATCACCCAGCATGTAATCCATCAGATCCTCGGCCTCGGCCAAGCGCAGGGCCGCCGCCTTCTCCGCCTCCCGCGCGCGCACCCCCAGGAAGATGGCGGCCAGGGCGATCAGGGCGAAACCGGCCAGGGCGCCAAGGCGAAACCGCTCCGTCCGCCGCGCCTGCCGGATCGATGCGCGGATCAGGGCCTGGATATCCGCGCCCAACGGCACCACGGCATGGTCCAGCAGCTCGCGGGCCTCCCCCAGCGGCCGGCCGGGGCGCAGCAGCCGGTCGGCGCGGCGCCCTTCCGCCAGCCATTGCTGGGCCTGCGCCTCCAGCCGCGCGCGGGCCGCCAGCGCATGCCGGTGCTCCTCAATCCAGGCGACGGCCCGTGGCCATTGCCGCAACAGCGCCTCGTGCGCCACGCCGAACACCGGTTCACGATCACTGATATCGCTGACGAACAGCCGTTCCTCCACCAGCGGCGGCACCCCGCTGGACCCGCGCGTCGGCAAGCAGATGGAAGTCGGGATCAAGGGCGCCTTCCTGGACGAGGCGCTGATGGCGTCGCTGGCCGCCTATAATACCCGCGACGTCAACCGCTCCTTCACCGACACGGCCCATCCCGGCTTCTTCCTGCAATTGGGTGAGGTGGAAGTGGAAGGCGTGGATGCTGAACTGACGGGCCGCCCCTATCCGGGGCTCGATCTTTCCATCGGCTATTCCTTCATCCAGACCCAATATCTGAAGAATTCCACGGCCAGTCTGGTCGGACAGGCTTTCGACACCTGGGAGCCCAAGCACAGCCTGAAATTCTTCGCCAAGTACCGGCCGACCGCGCCGGGCTGGGACCGGGCCTGGGGCGCCATCGGCGTGCAGGCGCAAAGCACGCTGCTGGGCGGCGGCGTGGCTGATGTGCGCGAGCAGGAGCCCTATGCGGTGTTCAGCCTGCATGGCGGCTACGCCCTGACCGCCAATACCGCGCTGTCCGTCTCGGTGAACAACCTGTTCGACAAGGTCTATTACGCCCGCGTCGGTGGTCCCAACACCTACAACACCTTCGGCGATCCCCGGAACGTCACCCTGTCGATGCGGACGAGGTTCTGATGCCGGTCCTGGCCATCGCCCGAAACCAATTGCTGCTGATGCGGCGCGACACCAGGCTGCGCTGGCTGTGTCTGGCGCTGCTGATGCTGGCGGTCGCCAGCCTGGTCACGGGTGCGGCCCGGCAGCAGGCGCAGACTGCCGAGCGGCAGGCCGCTGCCGTCGCGGATGAGCAGACCTGGGACGCGCTGGGCCCTGTCAACCCACACGGGGCCGCCCATACGGGCCGCGATCTCTATGCCCCGCTCTCCCCGCTTGCCGCCTTCGATCCGGGCCTGTCCAACTACCTGGGATCGTCGGTCCGGGCGGAGGCGCATGCCAGGAACCCCGCGCGGGACCGCCCGATGGAAGGCGGCGCTTCCATCACCCGCTTCGCCGGTTTCAGCCCCGCCTGGGCTTTGCAGGTGGTGGTCCCGCTGCTGATCATCCTCAGCGGCTTCACTATCTTTTCCGGGGAGCGGGCGCGCGAAAGGCTGCGGCAGGAGTTGGGGGCCGGGGCCAGCGGCCCTGCCCTGCTGTTCGGCCGCTTCATCGGCCTGGGCATGGCGACGATGGGGCTGCTTTCGATCTTCGTGGCCGCCGGGATCGTGGCCTTGCTGAGCATCGGCACGACGGCGGACGCCTTTCTGGCCCTGCTGGCCATGGGTGGAGGATATGCGCTCTATCTGCTGGTCCATGCCGGCCTGACCGTCAGCATCTCCGCCCTGCTGCCATCGGCACGGGCGGCCCTGGTCGTGCTGCTGGGCTTCTGGGCGTGTACGACCCTGCTGCTGCCGCGCATCGCGCCTGCGACGGCCGAACGCCTGTACCCCACGCCCAGTGCTCCGGCGTTTGAAAATGCCGTGACCGAAGAGGCCAAGAACGGCGTCAGCGGCCATGATCCCTATGATGCGCGCCTGAACGCCGTGAAGGTCGACCTGATGCAGCAGCATGGCGTCACCCGCATCGAGGATCTACCCTTCAATTTCGAGGGCGTGGCGCTGCAGTTTGGCGAGGGCAATACCAGCCAGACCTATAACCGCCACTATGATGCCCTGTTCGCGACATATCACCGGCAGGATCAAACGCAGCGTCTGTTCACGATCCTGTCCCCCACCCTGGCCATGATCCCCTGGTCGCGCGCCCTAGCCGGCACCGATGTCGCCGCCCACCGCCTGTTCCTGCACGACGCGGAGGAATACCGCTTCGCCCTGATCCAGGCGCTGAACGACGATATAAGGCGCAACAAGCCCAAGGATGGCGGCATCTATCGCACCGACGTGTCGGCCATCGCCGAAGGTGTGCGCTTCTCCCCCCGCCTAGCCACCACCGCCGACGCCTGGCGCGATCAGGCGCCCAGCCTGGCCATCCTCGCCGCCTGGCTGGCCGCCTGTCTGGCCTTCGCACGTTGGGCCGCCACACGATTGGAGCGCCAGGCATGAGCACCCTTGTCCCCATCATCGGGCATGAGTTGCGGCGGATGCGGCGTGACCGGGCCCTGCCCTGGCTGATGCTGCTGTTCATGGCGTTCGCCGCCTATGGCGCCTGGAGTGGTGCCGAATGGGCCGATGCCCGCACCGCGGCCGGGCAGGTCGTCGCCAATGAGGCCAATACGATCGTCGCCCTGAAACGCAAGCAACTGGCCGAGGCGAAGCCCGGCGCCAACATGTTCTTCGCCACACCGCAGGTGACCCCCTTCCGCCCCGTTCTGGTGCCTGGCGGCATGGCGCCGCTGTCCATCGGTCAGGCGGAGGCCTATCCCTATGCGGCCCGCACGCAACCCTTGTCGAATATCACCATGTTCGACGCTTTCCGGGCTGATGTGGACAATCCCACCGTGCGGGCGGCGGGGCGGTTCGATCTGGCCTTCGTCATCATCGCCATGTTGCCGCTGCTGCTGCTGGCCGGCAGCTTTGACCTGTGGTCACGGGAGCGGGAGCGCGGCGTGGCCGCCCTGGTCCTGTCGCAGCCGGTACCCATTACCAGCCTTTTGGCCGGCAAGGCCCTGGCCCGCGCCCTGGCGCTGTTGCCACCCACCATTATCGTGACCTTGGGAGCCCTGCTGCTGGTGGGGGCCGATGATCCGGGCGGGCTGATCGCCACGGCCCTGACCGTTGGTGCCTATGGCCTGTTCTGGATCCTTCTGGCCACATTGATCAATGTCTTCGCCAGACGCTCCACCGATGCCGCCTTGGCGGGCGGGGCGGTATGGCTGCTGATCGTCGTGCTGGGGCCGGCCCTGGCGCTGGCCACTGCCGACATCCTTGCGCCCGCGCCGTCCCAGTTGCAGTTCGCCAATGACTACCGGGCCGCAAGCCTGACCATCCGCCGCGACCAGCGGCTGGCGCGGGAAGCGCAGGGGCCGGAGGTGATCCGCACACCGGCCCCCAACATCCCCGACCGTATCCGCATCTTCATGGCCGAACGCGCGGTGGAGGATGCGAAACTGGCGCCCATGGTCACAGCCTATGGCGACGCGCTGGCCCGCCGCCACGCCATCCTGAACGGGTTACGCCTGTTTCTGCCGGCCGTGGCGGCACAGGATGCCCTGGACCGCATCGCTGGTTCCGATGCCGACCGCGCCCTGTCCTTCCAGCAGCAGGCCATGGAATTCAAGGAGGAGTTGGAGCGCTGGCTGGCCGACCGGCTGGACCGCGATCTGCTGATGACGTCGCAAGATTATGATCTTGTTCCGAAATTCCACTTTCAGGAGCCTGCGGCAGGCCCGTTCCAGGCAAAGATGCTGGCCGATCTTACAGCCCTTCTGGCCGCCTGCCTGCTGCTGGGTGCTGCCATCATTCTCGGCCGCCGCGCCGCCACCGACCTTTAGGACCCGATCCATGCTGACCGCAACCGGTCTTTCCAAACAGTATGGCGCCCATACCGCGCTGGACGACCTTCACCTGAACGTGCAGCCGGGGGAGATTTACTGTCTGCTGGGCGCCAATGGCGCCGGCAAATCGACCACCATCAAGCTGTTCCTGGGGCTGTTGCACCCGACGGCGGGTGCGGCCACCGTGGATGGCATCGACGTAGCCCGCGACCCGCGTGCCGCGCGCGGTCGCATGCTCTATATCCCGGAAATGGTCGCCCTCTATGACGAGTTGACGGGGATGGAAAACCTGGCCTATTTCGCCAGCCTCTGCCAGGTGCCCGATCGGTCGCCGGCCCGATTGCGGCAATGTCTGGCAGAAGCGGGGTTGCAGCAGGCGGCCTTTGATCAGCGGGTCGTGGGCTATTCCAAGGGCATGCGGCAGAAGGTGGGCATCGCGCTGGCGCTCGCCAAGGAAGCCAACGCCCTGCTGCTGGACGAGCCGACATCCGGCCTCGACCCCAAGGCATCGGCCGAATTCCATGACTTGCTGAACCGCCAGCGTGACCGCGGTGCCGCCATCCTGATGGCCACCCACGACCTGTTCCGCGCGCGGGAGGTCGGCACCTCCATCGGCCTGATGCGCGCGGGCCGGCTGCGCCGCACGCTGGCCGCATCCTCGGTGACCACCCAGGATTTGGAAGCACTTTATCTAGAGGAAATGGCGGTGGAGGATGCCTGATTCCCGGCCCCGGCGGCGGAAGTCGGAGCTTGCAGTTATCCATCAATAAGTAACGTTATAACATTACTTATTGATGGATAACCTCCAACTCAAGATGCGCCCCATGCCCGATGCCCGCCTACCCGTCACCGTCCTGTCCGGCTTCCTGGGTGCCGGCAAGACCACCTTGTTGAACCATGTCCTGAACAATCGCGAGGGCCGGCGCGTCGCCGTCATCGTGAATGACATGAGCGAGGTAAATATCGATGCCGACCTGATCCGCGCCGGCGGCAGCGACCTGTCGCGCACGGATGAGAAGCTGGTCGAGATGAGCAATGGCTGCATCTGCTGCACCCTGCGCGACGACCTGTTGCAGGAGGTGCGGCGGCTGGCAGCGGCCGGGCGGTTCGATTACCTGCTGATCGAAAGTACCGGCATCGCCGAACCCCTGCCCATCGCCGCCACTTTCGACTTCCGCGACGAGGAAGGGCAAAGCCTGTCGGATGTGGCGCGGCTGGACACGATGGTGACGGTGGTGGATGCCGTGAACCTGCTGCGCGACTATGCCTCCACCGATTTCCTGCGCGACCGGGGGGAATCCTGGGGCGATGATGACAATCGCACCCTGGTCGATCTGCTGGTCGATCAGATCGAGTTCGCCGATGTCAACTTGCTGAACAAGCTCGATACCGCCACCCCGGAACAGGCGGATACGGCGCGCAAGATCATCCGGTCGCTGAACCAAGATGCCGACCTGATCGAAACGGCGCAAAGCCGCGTGCCTCTGGACAGGGTGCTGGAAACCGGCCGCTTTGATTATGAGAAGGCGCAGGAACACCCGCTCTGGTTCAAGGAACTGCACGGGTTCAAGGACCACAAGCCGGAAACGGAGGAATATGGCGTCTTCTCCTTCGTCTATCGCGCCCGCCGGCCCTTCCATCCCGAGAAGCTGTATCAGTTCTTTCAGGAGGAATGGCCCGGTGTCATCCGCGCCAAAGGGCATTTCTGGTTGGCCACCCGTCCCGATTGGGTGGGCGAGGTCAGCCAGGCAGGTGCCCTGGTCCGACATGAGGCCATGGGTTTCTGGTGGGCGGCCGTGCCCAAGAACCGCTGGCCCGAGAGTGATGAATACCGGCAGGCGATCCGCCAGAACTGGCACCCGGTCTATGGCGACCGGCGCCAGGAACTGGTGTTCATCGGCACCGGCATGGACGAGGCGGCGATCCGTCGTCGTCTGGACAGCGCATTGGTCGGCGACATGAACGCCCGAGAGATGCAGGTCAATGCCTGGAAGCGTCTGCCCGACCCCTTCCCCCGCTGGAAACGGCAAGGGGAGGCGTGAGGTGGCGGTCGCCTTGATCAACCCGATGGTCAGCGGTGCGGATGAAACCGTTCTGTCTACCATCCTGCAGCCGGATGTCAGCCTTGCCATCTGGGAGCGACCGGCCACGCGCACCCTGCTGGACGGGATGGCGGGGCTTTGTCCCGCCCATCTGCCACAGGGACGGGTACTGGTCTGGTTGCCGGATGTGTCGGCTGCACTGACCAGTATCGTGGCTGAAACGCCGATTGGCGCCACGGTGCTGGGCCGGGCTCTGCTGGACGATATGCTGATGCCGGTCAGGCACTTTGCCGCCATCGCCGGCACCGATATCGTCGATATCCGGCTGGACCGGCTACGGCATGATGCCTGCTGGAAGTTCCACCGCGATCAGGTGCGTCTGCGCCTGTTGACGACCTATCGCGGGCCAGCCACGCAGATCGTGCCGCAGGCGTATGCACAGGAGGCACTGCGCGACCAGCGCGCCTATCGCGGCCCGCTGCTGGATCTGCCCGACGGGGCGGTCGCCCTGTTCAAGGGCAGCCAGGCGGGCCCCGACACGGGCGTGGTCCATCGCTCCCCGCCTATCGCAGGCATGGGAATCGTCCGGTCCCTGCTCTGCCTGAACCTGCCCTCTGACACGTCGCCCCGGCTCTGGGAACCGTGACCGGGTGTCAGTGGCACCAAAGCGTGCCGTCCACGCCGGGATGGCAGCATTGGAGCGAATTGGCCATGACGGCGGCGCGGGCCCGGTAAAGGTCCAAGGCCCGTTGGCGCATATTCCTGGTATCGGCCTCCGCACTGCCACCCGGTACGGGCGCCTCGGGCGCCGCCTGCTGTTTCAGCTTGGCCTCAGCTTCCTTCTGGCCGGCCAAAGCCTTTTCATACTCGGCGGTGCCGCAATCCTGGTTCTGGTACAGCTTCCCGCAGCTTTCCTGCGCCAGGGCCGGACCGGTCAGCAGCAACAGGAAGGCGGCAATCATCAGCGCCTTATGATTTCGGCACGACACGGGCGTTCTCCAGATGGAAATAGATACCATTCACGTCCTCCGCCGACAGGCGCAAGGTGCCCTCCAACTTCACCTGATCCAGTGTCGCCGTCACTGGCTCGGCAGCACTGACCTGGATCAGGTCGGCCGGCCCCGGCGGCGGACAGAAGGGACAGGTGGGCGCCAGGGAGGAGAGCAGGAAGGACCGGCTGGTCTCCCCCGTATCGAGCGGCAGGAAGAAACCGGCCACGGTGAAGGTCTGGCCGTCCATCGCCTCCACCCCCGGTCCGAAGACCGCGACAGGACGGTCCACATCCTGGACCCGCCTTTGCGTTTCCTTGGTATCAGCCAGTTTGTCCCAGCCCAAGGTGGCGCGCGGTACGGCGCGCGGGTCATGCGGCACCGCCTGGGCGGCCAGAGCCGGATCCTGAACCTGCTTGAAAGCCAAGGCCGGCACGGCGCTTGCCATGGCGGCAAGGAGCAGGGCGATCTTCACGGTCTTCATGCACTATCCCTTCGCCAGAAGCCGGCTGACATCCGTCCGATAGGCCCGGATCGCGGGCAAGGCGGCGGCCAGCAAGGCCACGAGCAGGGAAAGTAACAACAACCACCCCTCCCCCGCCACAAATTGCCCCGCCGACAGTCCCAGATCGCGGGCACGGGCGGAAAGGGCGGACAGGGCCGCGACGCCGGCATGGGCCAGGGCAATACCCAGCACAGCGCCACCCAGCGCCACCACCATCGCTTCCGTCAGAATCTGTCCCATGATTCGACCACGGCCAGCACCCAGCGCCCGCATCACCGCCAGATCATATTGGCGCTCCTGCAAGGCGTTGGCCAACGCTACGAAGGTGGACAGGCCTGCCGCCAACACCAGCACCAGACCCAGCAGCCGCATGGCATCCAGCCCGACCCCCATCAGCGCGCGCAAGCGCAGCATCTCTGCCGCCGGGCTGGCCGCCTGCATGCTGGTCTGGCTGTTGATCTCGCGCGGCAGACGGGCGGCGGCCAGCGGGGTGGCATAGCGGACCAGGATCGCCGTCACTTCCCGGTCATGATCGACAGCATCGTCAGCGGCGTCATGGTCGTGATCATGGTCGTGCCCCTCCTCGGCCCCATGATCATGGTCTTTGCCATGGACATGGTCGTCAGCAGTCTCCTCCGCCTTGTCTTCATGATGGTGGTGATGGTCATGCACAGCCCAGACACTGGCCACGGGCGTCAGGACCAGACGGTCCAGCACCGTGCCGGTACGCGCCAGGATTCCGACCACGCGGTAAGGCGTATCGGCATGGGCTTCTCCACCCACGGTCAGCCCATGGCTGCCGACCAGGGGGCTGTCCAAGCCAAGACCGGACGCGGCCGCGACCTCCGCCCCCAACACGGCCTCCATCGGCCCTTCAAACATCCGGCCTGCAGCCGGCCGTCCGCCATAATGGTCGATATAGGCCGGTTCGGTGCCCAGGATGCGGTAGCTGCCGAAACTGTCCCCCATGGCGACGGGCACGGCCTCCCTGACCAGGGGATTGCGCCGCAAATCCTCCACGGCGGCCAGCGGCACATTGCCCGTGGGCACATCCACCTGCAGCACGGCCGACAAGACCAGTTGCAACGGGCTGCCCTTGGCCCCCACCACCATATCGATGCCGGCGACGTCACGCGACAGCCGGTTCTCCAACCCGCGTTCCAGCAGCAATAGGAACGCGATCAAGGCGACGCCCAGCGCCAGCAGCAGCAGGTTCAATCCCGTGGTCAGGGGCCGGCGGCGCAGATAGGCAAGGCTCAGTCCCAGCATGTTCATACCGCCCGCTCCATCGGCTTGGCCAATTCCAGCAACACCGGCAATCGGGGCATCAGCCGCCGATCATGGGTGGCCACCAACAAGGTGGCCTCGCTCAATTCCGCCTGTTCCAGCAGCAGATCGATCACGGCATCGCAATTGGCATCGTCCAGGGCACTGGTCGGCTCGTCCGCCAGCAGCAGCGCCGGGCGGTTGACCAGCGCCCGGGCCACGGCCACGCGCTGCCGTTCCCCCTGTGACAGGTTGGACGGAAGGTCCCGCGCGCGCTCGGCCAACCCGACACGCGCCAGCAGGTCCATAAGCCCTTTCTCGTCCGGTGCACTCCCGGCCAGCCGCCGGGCCAGGCGCAGATTGTCGGCAACACTGACCGCGGCGATCAGGTGCAGCTGCTGAAAGACGATCCCCACATGATCGGCGCGCAACCGGTCACGCCCCGCATCGCCAATGGCGCGCAGATCATGGCCCAGCAGCGACAGGCTTCCCTGGTCCGGCATCATCAAGCCCGCCAGCATATGCAGCAAGGTCGTCTTGCCACTGCCGCTGGGTCCCAATAACAGGCCGTGCCGGCCCGGCGGCAGGCTCAGATGCTCCACACGCAAAATGGGATGGCCACCGGCACGGTGGACCACATTATCCAGGTCAATCAGATTGGCAGCGAGCATCGCGTTCACGCATCAAAGCAAGGTTACAAATACGATATAACATTACAGATGCATATTTTGCATCTGTCGAACGATGAATTCGCCGTCATGTGAACCGGCGCTGCCTGCCCGAACGGTCAGGTCCCTACCGGGCCCGATAGGGATCGGTCCTTGGCAGGCCGGCGCGTCGCCGCAAGGCGCGGCTGGTGATAAAGTCGCGCAACGCACGGGGAATGGCGTCCCGGCGTGTCCAGCGGATGGTCAATTGTGCCTGGCGGCATTCCCAGGCCAGCTCCCGGCCATTCTCGTACCGGTGCTGTTCATATTCGGTCATCGCATCCAGAGCGGCATAGTCGAACGGCTTGCCCGACATGGCTTCGACAAATCCGGTATGGAAGGCGTGATGACGAACAGCCTGACGGGCGGACCGCCAGGAACATGCGCCGTGGATCGTATCGTTTAGGGGCATCAGTCAATCACGATCATAATGTGATGTTATAACATTTATGATCAAACAGGCGCGTGATCAAGAGGGATCAATCCGCTCAGCCGCGTCGGAGAAGGCACTGGGGCCCACTCATCCCCAGTAAAATTCCAAGTAGTGTCCACACACAAAAGCCGCTGATTCATATTGAGAATCAGCGGCTTAATTTTGGATGGGTTCTGCGGACTTGCATGGTATCACGTTGAATATGCGGCACTTCGTCAACAGGCCAACAAGACCCAACCTGACCGACTAAAACCGGACCTTCGCCCCCGCAGTGAAGTGCCGACCCCCAGGGTCATCGCCAAGCGCGAAGCCATCACGCAAAGTGGAAATCAACACCTGTTCAGCCAGCGGGCCGGCCACCACCATCAGCACCACCCGGCGCGGGTCGGTCAGATGCCGCCGCACCGCCTGGAACGACAACCCGCCGCCAGCCGCGATTATCGATCCGGCCGGGGCACGATCAGGAACAGTCCTCGTCCGCGTCGTCGGGACAATAAATCTCATACAGCGTGCGGATGACACGCGCCGCCTCTTCGCTGGAAAGCGTGTAATAGATGGTCTGGCCGTCGCGTCGGGCGCGGACAAGGCCGTCCTTGCGCAGCAGGGTCAATTGCTGTGAGACGGCCGTGTCGCGCATGGCGATGCGCTGCGCCAGGTCGCCCACGGACCGTTCGCCCTGGATCAACTGGCACAGGATCATCAGGCGCGAGCGATTGCCCAGCGCCTTTAACAGATCGACCGCACGGTCGGCATTGGCTTGCATGTCCTGCATGTTCATTCCCCTGGGATAAAAGGGAAAATCACCCTCGTCAATGGGCACCCCGTCACGCCACCGCCTCCCCGTCGCGCAGCACGATATAAAGGGCCGGGATGACCAGCACCGTCAGCAGGGTGGACGATGCCAGACCAAACAGCAGCGACACGGCCAGCCCCTGGAAGATCGGATCGACCAGGATAGTGGCCGCCCCGATCATCGCCGACAGGGCCGTCAGGGCAATGGGCTTGAACCGTACGGCGCCGGCCTGCAGCAGCACCTCGCGCAGGGTCAAGCCCTGGCCCACCCCGTGCCGGATGAAATCCACCAGCAGGATGGAATTGCGCACGATGATGCCGGCCAGCGCGATGAAGCCGATCATCGACGTGGCGGTGAAGGCGGCATTCAGCAGCCAATGGCCCAGCATGATGCCCAGCAACGTCAGCGGAATGGGCGTCAGGATGACCAGCGGCAGCCGGAAACTGCGGAACTGCGCCACGACCAGCACATAGATGCCCAGGATAGCCACGCCAAACGCCGCCCCCATGTCGCGGAAGGTGACATAGGTGACCTCCCATTCCCCATCCCACAGCAAGGTGGGCACGCTTTCATCCGCCGGCTGTCCGGCCAGACGGATGGTGGGCTCGGGCAGGCTGCCCCAGTCATGAGCGTCGATGGCATCGGACACGGCCCCCATGCCATAGATCGGCGCCTCGAACCGGCCGGCCAGTTCGGCCGTCACCATGTCGGTGAAATAGCCGTCGCGGCGGAACAGCACGGGCGATCCCTCTTCCCGCGTCACCCGCACCAGTTCACCCAGTTCCACAACCTTGTTGGAACCGGGGATGGCATTGGCGGGCACCGGCGTACTGGCCAGCCGTTCGGTCCAGGCCCGGTCCTGCTTCGGCAAGGCCAGGACGATATCCACCGGATAGCGTTCGGCCCCACGGTGGGAATAGCCGATCGGGCTGGCACCCAGGATTGTGCGGATGGCGTCATGAACAGCCGCCTGCTCCACGCCGAAATATTCCAGCCGGTCCTGGTCAATCGACAGGCGCAGGCGTGGCTGGGCCATGCCGAAACTGTCGTCGATATCGGTGATGAAGGGGATGGCGGCGAAAATCTTCCGCAACTCCGTTGCTACCGCACGCCGGGTAACGGCGTCGGGGCCATAGATCTCCGCCAGCAATGTCGCCAGCACGGGTGGGCCGGGCGGCACCTCCACGACCTTCAGGCTGGTGCCCGACGGCAGCGTCAATCCGGCCAGCAGCCGGGCCCGCAGCTCCAGGGCGATGGCATGGCTGGCGCGGGCGCGCTCACCTTTGGGCGCCAGGTTGATCTGCACCTCGCCCAGGTCAGGGCTGGCACGCAGAAAGCTGTGACGGACCAGTCCGTTGAAATTGAAGGGTGCAGCCGTGCCGGCATAGATCTGCGCCGACCGCACTTCCGGCAAGGTGGCCGCAATGTCGGTGGCGGCGAACAGCAGGCGCTGGGTATCCTCCAGGCTGGCCCCGCGCGGCAGGTTCAACTGAATGGCGAGTTCCGACTTGTTGTCGAACGGCAACAGCTTCACCGTCACGCCTTTGGTGGCGAACAGGCCCAAGGCCGCAAGGGTGGCGATGCTAACGATCGTCAGAAACCAGCCGGCCCGGCGCCGGGAAGACAGGATCGGGGCCGCCACGCGGCGGTAAAGCCGGCCCAGTCGTCCGCCATCATGGGCGGCAGGGTGCCCGTCTTGCGCATTCACCGCCCCCGCCGGTGTCAGCTTCAACATCAGCCACGGCGCCAGCACCATGGCAGCGAAGAAGCTGAACAACATGGCGGCCGAGGCATTGACCGGGATGGGCGCCATATAGGGCCCCATCATGCCCGACACGAACAGCATCGGCAGCAAGGCGGCGATGACGGTCAGGGTGGCAACCACGGTGGGGTTGCCCACCTCCGCCACCGCTTCCACAGCGGCGTCCAAGCGGGTCCGACCGTCGGCCATGGCCCAGTGGCGGGCAATATTCTCCACGACCACGATGGCGTCGTCGACCAGGATGCCAATGGAGAATATCAGGGCGAACAGGCTGACGCGATTGACCGTGTAGCCCATGATATAGGCGGCGAACAGCGTCATCAGGATGGTGACGGGGATGACGATCAGCGTCACCAGTGCCTCGCGCCGGCCAATCGCCACCCAGATCAGCGCAACGATGGACAGGGTCGCCAGACCCAGATGGAACAGCAGCTCATCGGCCTTTTCCGACGCCGTCTGTCCGTAATCGCGCGTCACCTCCACCATCACCCCGTGGGGGATCAGGCTGCCGCGCAAGGTCTCCACCCGTTCCAGAATCGCGTCGGCGACCGTGACGGCATTGGCGCCGGCGCGCTTGGCCAGCGCCACGGTCACGGCCGGCATGCGGGTCCAGCCATCCTTGCCGTTGCGCACCTGCGTCCAGGCCGCCTGGTCCAGGGGCGCGCTGTCCAGCCGGACAGTCGCGACATCGCGGACATAGACGGGGCGCCCATCACGGCTGGTGATCAGCAACAGGCCGATATCGGGCACACCGCCCAGCGTCTGGCCGGCAGCCACGGTGACACTGCGCCCGCCATCGGTCAGCCTTCCGGCCAGGAAGGACCGGTTGGCGCCTTGCAGCTTGGCCTGCAATTGTTCCAGAGTGATGCCGAACAAGGCCAGCTTCTCCGGGTCCGGCTCCACCCGCACCTGGTCGCCGACCCGGCCCGACAGATACGTAGCACCGATATCCGGCACCTTGATCAGCTCGGTCCGCAGCTTTTCCGCAAGCGTACCGACATCGCGGTCGGTCCAGCGGTCGGCCCGGCCGGGTGCCGCCGACAGGGTCAAGGTGACGATGGCCACGTCATTGATGCCGCGACCGATGATGGCAGGTTCCGGGATGCCGGTGGGGATTTCACCCAGATGGGCGCGAACCTTGGCATGGACGCGCAGGATGGCGTCATCCTCGCTGGTGCCGACCTTGAACCGCGCCGTCACCATGACGCGGTCATCCTCTGTCTGGCTATAGACATGATCGACGCCACTGACACCCTTGACGATGGCTTCCAGCGGCTTGGTCACCAGTTCGGCCGCGTCGGGAGCCTTCAGCCCGTCGGCATCGACCAGGATATCGACCATGGGCACGCTGATCTGCGGCTCCTCCTCGCGCGCGATCAGGGCCAGGGCCAGCAGCCCGGCGATCAGCGAGGCCAGCAGGAACAGGGGCGTCAGGGGGGAACGGATGCTGGCCTGCGTCAGCCGGCCGGAAAGTCCCAGTTTCATGGCCGCACCAGAATGTCGCCATTGCCCAGGCCTGACAGGATTTCCACACCGTCGGGCAGATCGGGGCGGGGCCGCTTCTGCCCACGCTGCACCGGCACGGCCACGCTGACCTCACCCTGGCGCAGATAGGCGAAATCCATGCCGAAGCGTGTGGTCAGGTACGAAGCCGGCACGATGATCACGGGCCGCCGGCCGGTCGGCACCCATACCCGTACCCGCTGACCCACGAAATAATCGCCCAGGCCCGTGACGCGGGCATCGGCCTGCACGCGGCCGTCGCGGATGCGCGGATAGACCAGGGTGACGGCACCCTGCCCATCCCCCGCATCTGGGGCCAGATCATCGCCATCCAGGCGGACCGGGTCACCGGCCTTCAGGCTGGCGGCATGGCGTTCCGGCACCGACAGGCGCAGCACATAGTCGCGCTCGGCGATCATCGCCACCGTTTCGCCCGGCATGACCACGGTGCCCGGCGTTACCGGCACGCTTAGCACCCGGCCGGCGGTGGGGGCGAGCACCTGCCCCTCGTTCATCTGCTGGCCCAGCACGGCGCGATCAGCCATACGGGATTTCAGGTTGTTGGCGGCGACATTGGCGGCGGTGCGCAGTTCGTCCAGCCGCTGCCGGGTGACAAAGCCGTTCTTCGACAAGGCCTCACCACGCTGCAGATCACCCTGCGCCTGGTCCATCTGCGCGCGCGCCGCCGCGATCTGCGCGTCCAGCGCACCTTGCTGGAAGGCCAGCTTCTGATCGCCGATGCTGGCGATCACCTGGCCCGCCGTCACCGCGTCGCCTTCGCGCACCGAAATGCCGGTGACGGTGCCGCCCGTGCGCACGCGGGCGGCCACTTCATTCACCGTCTCCACCGTGGCGAAGACCGATTTCTCATCCGGCAGCAAGGTCAGGACGACCGGGAAGTCCCCCTCCGCCGCCCCAACCGGGGACGACAGCAGCAACAGGGTCAGGACCGGCAGCAGCAGGGCGCGCATGGGAACACTCCTCACCGGCGGTCGATGACGCCGCCGCTGGCCGGGTCCAGCGTGACGAGGGGCAGGCGGGCCGCCATCCAGGCCTGGATGCCGCCTGCCATGTGCGCAGCATGGCCGATTCCGGCCTGTTCGCATCGCGCCACGGCCATGGCCGAGCGCTTGCCCGACCCGCAATGGAACACCACCCGCACCTTGTCGGGCGGTGGCAGCGTCGTAGGATCGAAGCTGGACAGCGGAAACAGCACAGCACCGTGAATGCGGGCCGCCGCATATTCCTGCGGCTCGCGTACATCCACCAACAGGATGGACCGGTCGGCCACCATATCATGCACGGCGGCGGGGGAATGTTCCTGCAACATGGCGGGATGATCCATATTTAGTTATATTCAGATGTATGAAGGTACATAAGTCTAAAGGCGACGTCAATCCGGCGACGCATGCCCAGGAAGCATGGGGCAGCCCCCAGCTTTCATCATATATTCATATTTACGAATATATGATTTTATGCGTAATTGAACTAGCACTGATGCCGCAATGCGCCGGCACGCCGCTGCCAAGGCGGAACCGGAAAATCAAGCCAGGGAGGTTCTGATGGCCGAGATTGTCGTACTGGGCGCCGGGTTGGGCGGAACGCTGATGGCCTATGAATTGCTGCCGCAATTGCAGCCGGGTGACCGACTGACCCTGGTCGGACAGAGCGGGCAGTTCCAGTTCACACCCTCCAACCCCTGGGTCGCCGTCGGCTGGCGGGAGCGCAAGGATATCGAGATCGACCTCACGCCGATCCTGGCCCGCAAGGACATCCATTTCATCAATGCCGGGGCCACACGCGTGCATCCGCGGGAAAACCGCCTGGATATCGCCGACGGCACCTCCCTGGCCTATGATT
Source organism: Niveispirillum sp. GW835-FHT14G11 (assembly GCF_058793615.1). Classification (NCBI taxonomy): domain Bacteria; kingdom Pseudomonadati; phylum Pseudomonadota; class Alphaproteobacteria; order Rhodospirillales; family Azospirillaceae; genus Niveispirillum; species Niveispirillum sp. GW835-FHT14G11. The sequence continues at coordinate 57,388 of NZ_JBXAFZ010000011.1, read as the reverse complement.
ATCTGGTGATTGCCACCGGTCCCGATCTGGCCTTTGACGAGGTGCCGGGGTTGGGACCGGCAGCTCATACCCACTCCATCTGCCAGACAGCGCATGCCGCTGATGCCTTTGCGGCATTCGAAAAATTCTGTGCCGATCCCGGCCCCATCGTGGTGGGTGCCGCGCAGGGGGCGTCCTGCTTCGGCCCGGCCTATGAGTTCGCCTTCATCCTCGATACCGAGTTGCGCAAACGCGGCATCCGCGACCGGGTGCCGATGACCCTGGTGACGCCGGAACCCTATATCGGCCATCTCGGCCTGGATGGTGTGGGTGACACCAAATCCATGATGGAGAGCGAGCTGCGACAGCGGCACATCAAATGGGTGACCAATGCCCGCGTCAAGGATATCCAACCCGGCCGCATGCAAGTGGAAGAAATGGCCGATGGCGGCAATCTCCTGCGCAGCCATGATCTGCCCTTCGCGTTTTCCATGCTGCTGCCGGCCTTCCGCGGCGTGCCGGCCCTGCGCGGGGTGGAGGGGTTGACCAATGCGCGCGGTTTCGTGCTGACCGACAAGTATCAGCGCAATCCAACCTTCCCCAATGTCTTCGCCATCGGCGTCTGCGTCGCCATCCCGCCCATGGGGCCAACGCCGGTGCCGGTAGGCGTGCCCAAGACCGGGTTCATGATCGAATCCATGGTGACGGCCACGGCGCTGAATATCGGCGCGCTCCTGCGCGGCGGCAAGCCGACCCGCAGCCCGACGCTGAACGCCGTCTGTCTGGCTGACTTTGGCGATGGCGGCGTGGCCTTCGTCGCTCAGCCACAGATCCCGCCGCGCAATGTCAACTGGTCGGCGCGCGGCACCTGGGTGCATTATGCCAAGGTCGGATTCGAGAAATATTTCCTGCACAAGATCCGACGTGGCACGTCCGAACCCTTCTACGAGCATTTCCTGATGGAACGTCTCAACATCCGCAAGGTGAAGGAGGAGTGAGATCGATGTCTGCCAGCCGTCATCTGGTCTGTCCCTCCTGCCAGGCCATCAACCGCGTGCCGGTCGATCGGCCGGCCGCACAGGCCCATTGCGGTGCCTGTCACGCGCCCTTGTTCACCGGTCACCCCGTCGCCGTCACCACCGCCACACTCGACAAGCATCTGGGAAAGGGCGATTTGCCGGTGCTGGTCGATTTCTGGGCACCCTGGTGCGGCCCCTGCCGGCAGATGGGTCCGCAATTCGATATGGCCGCCGCCCGGCTGGAACCCGATGTGAGGCTGGTGAAGCTGAATGTCGATGAGCAGCCGGATTGGCCTGCCCGACTGTCGGTGCAAGGCATCCCCACCCTGGCGCTGCTGCGGGGCGGGCGTCTGCTGGCCCGGCAATCAGGAGTGATGAGTGCCGACCAGATCGTCGGCTGGACCCGCAGCCACCTTTCCACCACCCGCTGACCCCCGAGGAGCATCATCATGAATGTCGATAAAGCCGTACTGTCCTTTGCCGGAATCATGGTCCTGATCAGCCTGGCGCTGGCATGGCTTTTCGGTCCCGTCTGGCTGTGGCTGACCGCCTTTGTCGGGCTGAACATGCTACAGGCCGGCATCACGGGCTTCTGCCCAGCCGCCATCATCTTGCGCAAGCTGGGCCTGCCAGCGGGTTGTGCCTTCCGGTAAAATCATTGATCAACCGCACCGATCGATCCGCCCTTGGCGGCAATCGGCCCGGCCGATAGGTGGCGGCACGCCGCTACCGGATGACCGAACGCTCCAGCAACCCGATGGACCATTCGATGTGGCTGTCCATGACCGCAGCGGCCGACCGGACGTCGCCGGCCATGACGGCATCCGCCAAGCGGTTGTAATTGGCGATATAGCCGGGAATATGCTTGCGCATGTCGATGGCGCCGGCAAGAAACCGGTTCCAATATTCGATATTCATCAGGCCCAGCAGATAATCCACATAGGGTTTCTGCCCGATGGCGTTCAGCAGATAGTGAAAATCATTCAGGACCAGATAGAATTTGTAGGAAGGGGGGGCATCGCGGGCGGCACGGATACGCTCCACCGCCGCATTCACTTTCTGCCGGTTGTCCCCCTCCTCGATCCGGCGGGTGGCGGCGATGACGCCGACCTTGGCAATCGGACCCATCACCTCATAAATCTGGATCAGGTCTTCCAGGGTCAGTTCCCGCATCACCGCGCCCTTGTCGGGCAGCAGTTCGACAAGCCCCTGGCCGGCCAGCACATGCAGCGCCTCGCGCACCGGCGCCCGGCTCAGGCCCAGGCGCTTGGCCAGTTCCGCCGCCTTGATGCGCTGACCGGGACGCAGCACGCCTTCATCCAGGCTTTGCATCAGCGTCTCGTGCACAAGCTGCACGAGCGTCGTCTTCGTGCTGCCATCAGCCAGCAGCTTCGGAGCACCGAAGGGGGATGGGGCGATACCGACACTGGGGGGCAAAAGTTCAACCTCTCCACCGGTTTCCACCGGCGGGCACGAAATGCGGGTACGCGCCTTGGGTTTCTCATCCGTCCCGTTCTGTTTCATCGCCAAAGCCCCTCCCCCATCCTGCATCTCCCGCCACCTGCCGGCGGCATTCATCGTCGCTGGAACAAGCCCCTGCCACCGATGCTACGACAACGGTCCGCCACCTGCAAAGCCGGGCGGAAGACAGGATAGCCCAATTCGCATTAGTGTCGACATATTTCCAGAACCATCTGGAAGCAGCCGCCAATGAGCGTACGGACATTTTTCCACTGCATTGTAATATATGGCATTTTTGAAAAACATGCCCGTCGATGAAATAAAAAACACGCATCAGTCAAAAAACCATCTTGTAAGTGCCGACACTTTATGTCGGATTAAGAGGGCGCTCATCGGGACACCCAACATTTCAACCAACACAGGGAAATGGGCGCAAACAGGCCGACTGCACTCACCGGGGAATGCAGTCATCAAGGGATTCACAAGGTGACAGGCCCTCACAAGCCTGTCCGTTGCCAGTCGAAGATTTGACCTTCGACACAAAATCCGTATGCGTAAGTCGCCAACGCCTCTGACAGCCTTGAATTGATTGTCATGAATGGCCTTACGACCACCCGACTTTCAGATAAGAATACGTATGAAGGACAGGGACATGACCATGCCAAATCTCCGCCTTTTGTTGACGACCAGTGCAATCATGGGCGTTTTGGCCCCCCTCCCTGTCCTGGCACAGGCGACGGATGATTTCGTTCTTGAGGAAATCATCGTTACCGCCACGAAGATGGGTGATACGAGACTGCAGGAAACGCCGATCGCCATCACCGCCTTCACCGCCGACAGCCTGGAGAAGACCGGGATCAAGGATATCCGCGACCTGGCGGGCTCCACGCCCAATCTGGTCATCGCCCAGAACGGTGCTTTCTCCCAGATCTATATCCGTGGCATCGGCTCCAACAACGTGTTCGCGGGTTCCGATCCCAGCACGACCATGCATGTGGACGGAGTCTATATTGCGCGTCCCGCCGCAGCCTTCAGCAATTTCCTGGATGTGGAGCGGGTCGAGGTGGTGCGCGGTCCACAAGGTACGCTCTACGGTCGCAATTCCGTGGGCGGCACCATCAATGTCATTTCCCGCCTGCCCAGCCAGAAGGTCCAGGCCAAGGCGCAGGCCACCATCGGCAATTATGATCTCTATCGGGGCGAGGCCTATATCAGTGGCCCGCTGATCGAAGACCGGCTCTATGGCAGCGTGTCCGTGATGGGCAGCAAGCATGACGGCTATTTCAAGAATGTCGCCGCGTCGGGCAATGACCGCGCCAGCGAGGATACCTGGGGCGCCCGCGCCATCCTGCGCGCCACCCCGAACGAGGCGCTGGACATCGTGTTCCGTGCCGATTACATGGCCGATTATGGCCATTTCGTCGGCAACCAGGCCCTGCTGCAACCTTTCCGCCCCGTGGCTGGCGGCGCCATCGACCCGGTGACGGAGGCCATCCGTGGTGACTGGCACAAGGTGGCGGCGGACAGCCCCAGCAACACCGACCGCAAGGTCAAGGGCGTGTCGGCAGAGGTCAACTACACCCTGTCGGACGCGGTCGAACTGAAGTCCCTGACTGCCTATCGCAAGAGCGATATGGATTATATCACCGACACCGATGCCACCCACCTGCGCCGACAGGAGACCCGGCAGCGGGAGTTCCAGGAACAAATCTCCGAGGAACTGAATCTGTCGGGCCGGGTGGACAAGTTCAAATATGTCGTCGGCCTATATTATTTCGACGAACATATCGACACCAATTCCCTGGTCATCGCCTATAACCTGAACCGCGTCACCAACCCGGCGCCGACGGTGGATACCAAGGCGTGGGCCGGTTACGGCCAAGGCTCGTACGACCTGACCGATCAGTTCACCCTGACGGCCGGCATCCGCTACACGGATGAGAAGAAGGATTTCGACCAGTATCTGAACATCTACGGCCTGACCACCGGGCTGCCGCTGGCAACATATCCGCGCCTCTATTTGAACGAGGGGCATTACAAGGCCTGGACCCCGAAATTCGGGGCGGAGTTCAAGGTGAACCAGGATGTGATGCTCTATGCCACGGCCACGCGCGGCTTCAAATCGGGCGGGTTCAATTTCTCCTCGGGCAACACCGCCCAGGGCTTCGCCCCGGAAACGCTGTGGAGCTATGAGGCGGGGTTCAAGACCGAATTCGCGGACAAGCGCCTGCGCCTGAACGGCTCGGCTTTTACTTATGATTACAAGGATTTGCAGGTCCAGTCCTTCCTGTCGCCAGGCGTGGTGGATATCACCAACGCATCCGACGCCAAGGTGAACGGCATGGAACTGGAACTGACGGCGCGGCCCGTGGCCGGGCTGGAGATCGGCGGCAACCTGACCTGGTTGGATGCCAAATACAAGAACTACCCCCAGGCGCCCGTCCCCGGCACCACCCCGGTCGTCACCATCGACGCGTCGGGCAATTATCTCAACTCCGCCCCGAAATGGGCATACACCCTGTATGGTCAGTACAGCTTCGATATCGGCAATGGATCAGCCTTCGTCCGTGGTGAGTATGGCTGGAAGGACCGGCAATATTTCACTCTGCTTAATGATGCCATCCAGACCATGGGCAGCTATGATCTGGTCAATGCCAGTGTCGGCTTCGCCCCCTATGACGGCAACTGGCAGGTGATCGTCTATGGTCGCAACCTGTCCGACACGCAGTATCTGGTCTCCACCGGCACCTTCACGGCCGTGCCGTCGGGCACCCCCGGCGACCCGCGCACCTATGGCGTCCGCCTGACCTACACCTACTGATCTGCACTGGAGCCCAAGATGACGTCACCGATCCACATCGACGGCACCTGCGCCCCCGATTTCGCCAGTGTCCGGGACGTGTTCCTCGAAAACTTCCGCAGCCGGGGGGAATTGGGGGCAGCCGTCTGCATCTACCGGGATGGACGGAAGGTTGTGGATCTCTGGGGCGGAGTTGCCAACCAGGAAACTGGCGCACTTTGGCAGGAAGATACGATCTGCTGCATGATGTCGGTGGGCAAGTCGATGGCTGCTCTCTGCCTGCTGATGCTGGTCGACCGCGGCAAGGTCGATCTGGAGGCGCTGGTCACCGATTACTGGCCCGAATATGGCCAGGCCGGAAAGGGGAAGACCACCGTTCGCATGCTGCTGTCTGCCCTGTCCGGCGTCCTCTATGCCGATGCGGCACCTGACGGGTCGGCCTATGACTGGGACCTGATGTGCCGGGCCCTGGCAGCGCAGAAGCCGGAATGGGAACCGGGCACGCGGGGCGCCTATCATTCCATGAGCGCCGGGTTCCTGCTGGGAGAGATGGTGCGGCGGGTGGATGGCCGCACCATCGATGTCTTCTTTCACGAGGAAATCGCACGGCCGCTGGGCATCGACTATGGTTTCGGGGTGGCAGACGCGGACATGCACCGTGTATCCGACATCCTGCCCAACCCTGCCAGCGTCACCTTCGTCCAGACCCGCGACACGGCCACCAAGCTGGGCCGCGCCTGGCGCGTGCGGCCGGCATCGCCGATGGCCTATAACGATCTTGCCTTCCGCCGCGCCGTGATGCCGTCCTCCAACGGTCACGGCAATGCCCGCGCCATCGCCCGCGTCTATGCCGCCCTGGCCCATGGTGGGGAACTGGACGGCGTTCGGCTGGTGTCACCGGCCATGGTGGAGGCAATGCGCACCGAAAGCTGGCGCGGCGTTTGCGGCATGACCGACCGGCCCTTCCGCTATGGTCTGGGGCTGTTCCTGGGCTATCCGCCCATGTTGATATTCGGCGCCAATCCGCGCGCCTTCGGCCACCCGGGTGCGGGTGGGGCCGTGGGGATCGCCGATCCCGAGGCCGGCCTGTCCTTCAGCTACAGCCCCAACCTGATGTGCGCCGGGGCCGGCATGGGCGACCGCTGCCAGGCCCTGGTGGAAGCCGCCTTGGGACCCCAGGCCTCGATCGAGCCCTGAACCATTTTCGGCGCGACTAATGTCGCTCCACCCCAGAAGGAGGGGAAAACCATGTCTGACTTCAAGGGAAAGGTCGCCCTGGTAACCGGCGGCAGCTCCGGTATCGGGGCCACTGTGGCCCAGGCGTTGGGTGCGCGTGGTGCCCGTGTCGCCATCGTGGCCAGCAGCAGCATCGCCAAAGCCGCCCCCGTGGTGGACGCCGTGATTGCGGCCGGTGGTGAAGCCAAGGCCTATGCAGCCGATGTGCGGGACGAGGCGGCGGTGACAGCCCTGCTGGACAGCGTGGTGGCCGATTTCGGTGGCCTGGATATCCTGGTCAACGCCGCCGGCGTGTTCGAGCCCAGCCCCGTGGGTGACACCCCGTCCAGCGCCATGAACCGGATGGTCGATATCAATATCAAGGGAACCTGGAACTGCCTGCAGGCCGCCGTGCCGCACCTGAAGGCGCGCGGCCGGGGCAAGGTGCTGAACTTCGCCTCGGTGGCCGGCACCATCGGCGTCAAGGGCTTCGCCGTCTACTGCGCCAGCAAGGCAGCCATCGTCATGATGACGCGCGTGGCCGGGGCGGAGTTGGCGCCATTCGGCATCAATGTCAACGCGGTGGCCCCCGGCAACACCGAAACCCCGATGAACGAGGCCATGCGCAATGCTCCGGAAATGGCTGAAGTGCTGGACGGCATGCGCCGCATGACGCCCAGCGGCACCACCTTCTCCAAACCGGAAGAGGTGGCCCAGGCCGCCCTCTATCTGCTGTCCGACGGTGCGCGTCCGGTATTCGGAACGACGTTGGTCATTGATGAAGGCATTTCCGCCGCCATTGGCTGACAACCGGAAGAGAGGATGGGGAGTGACAAGTATGCTTCGCAAGGACAGCGCCTACGCCTGGTATGTGGCGGCATTGCTGTCGCTGACCCACCTCGTTTCCTTCGTAGACCGGTTCGTGATGAGCCTGGTTCTGGTGCCGATCAAGGCGGAGATGGGGCTCAGCGATACGCAACTGGGCCTGCTGCACGGCACCGGCTTCGTCATCCTCTACACGGTCGCGGCCATTCCGCTGGGTTGGGCGGCCGACCGTACCAACCGCCGCAACATCATCATTGTCGGCATCGTGCTGTGGAGCCTGGCGACGGCGGCCTGTGGACTGGCCACCTCCTTCGGCAGCCTGTTCGCCGCCCGTGTCGCGGTGGGCTTCGGGGAGGCGGCACTGGTCCCCGCCGCCATGTCGTTGATCGCCGCCTATTTCAGCCGGGGAAAGCTGGCGCGAGCCATCGGCACCTTCACCATGGGGGCATCATTTGGCAAGTCGCTGGCCCTGATCGTCGGCGGCATGATCCTGGCCTGGCTGACGACACAGGGCGGGATCACCCTGCCGGGTTGGGGACATCTGTCACCTTGGCAGGGACTGTTCATCGCCGCCGCGCTGCCGGGCCTGATCGTGGCCATGCTGCTGCTGTCCGTGCGTGAACCGGCACGGGCGGGCGGCATCATTGCCAAGCCCGACCTGAAAGAAGTGTTCGCCCATATCGGCCGCCACCGTGCCGCCTATCTGTTGCACACTGGGGCGGCATCCTGCGCCATCCTGCTGGTCCAGTCCTATGCCGCTTGGTCGCCCACTTTCTATATCCGCAATTTCGGCTTCACCCCGGCGGAAGCCGGGTATGCGGTCGGCATGGTGGTCCTGCTCGCCGGCCCCATCGGCCACTTGACGGGCGGCTATCTGACCGACCGGCTGCAGGCCCATGGTGTTGCCGGCGCCCCCGGCGTGGTGATCGGTGCCATGCTGCTGCTGTCCGTTCCGGTGGCCGTGCTGTTCTGCACCACCACGAACCTGCCCCTGTCGCTGGCCGCCTACGCCCTGCTGAACGTCTTCATCACCGCTGCCGCACCGCCGGGCCTGTCGGGCGTGCAGCTGCTGACGCCCGAACGGCTGCGCGGGGTTACGAGTGCCTGCTTCATGGCGGCTATCACCTTCACGGCCATCGGCTTCGGCCCCACCTCCATCGGCCTGATCACCGACCTGGTGTTCGGCGATGACAAGGCCCTGGGATCATCGCTGCTGCTGGCCACCCTCATCTTCGCCACCATGGGGGCTCTGCTGGCCTGGTTCAGCCGGGCCCCCGTGCGGGCCGCCACCGCCAACCTCGCCGACGCATAAAGCGCCGATCCTTTAACCACCATCCGTTCCGGCAAGCGGCGACCCATCGTGGCCGTCAAAGGCAACCCCTTGCCCGGCCATTGGGAGATATCCATGCGCAAGTCCGACAAGGTCATCATCACCTGCGCCATCACCGGCTCCATCCATACGCCGACCATGTCGCCCTACCTGCCCATCACCCCGCAGCAGATCATCGACCAGTCGGTGGAAGCGGCAGAGGCGGGGGCCGCCATCCTGCATCTGCATGCCCGCGACCCGGTCGACGGCCGCCCGTCGGCCGATCCGGCGCTATTCATGCAGTTCCTGCCGCAGATCAAGCAGCGCTGCGATGCCATCATCAACATCACGACCGGCGGTGCGCCGGGATTCAGCGAGGATGACCGTCTGGCCGCCCCTTTGCGGGCCCTGCCGGAAATGACCTCGCTGAACATGGGATCGATGAATTTCGGCATCTTCGGCCTGGCCGACAAATATTCCGAATGGAAGCATCCGTGGGAGCAGCCGTTCCTGGCCGCCAGCAAGCGCTTTGCCGCCAACCATAATTTCGAGCTGATCGAACGCATCATCCGCGAGCTGGGCGAGGCACATGGCACCAGGTTCGAATATGAATGCTACGACCTTGGCCACCTCTACAATGTCGCGCATTTCGCCGACCGTGGCTTGATCAAGCCACCCTTCCTGATCCAGGGCATCTTCGGCGTGCTTGGCGGCATCGGCCCCGATCTTGAAAACCTGGCCTTGATGAAGCAGACGGCCGACCGGCTGTTCGGCGACGATTACTACCTGTCCGCCTTCGGCATCGGCCGGCCGCAGATGCGGTTCCTGACAATGTCAGCGATGCTGGGGGGGAATGTCCGCGTCGGGCTGGAGGACAGCCTGATGATCGGGCGCGGGCAACTGGCCAAAAGCAATGCCGAACAGGTGCGCAAGATCCGGACCATCCTGACCGAACTGGGCATTGAGATCGCCACGCCGGATGAGGCCCGCGCCATGCTGGAACTAAAGGGGCCGGACCGGGTGGCGTTCTGACGATTGTGCTGCCCCATTCCGTCATCCCGGCGCAAGCCGGGACCCAGGGGCGGCGTGCCCGACCTTGCGGCTGCGTTGATAGACGCAGCGTATAGGGATGTTCCTGTGGCCCCTGGGTCCCGGCTTTCGCCGGGATGACGAGGGAGTGGCGATCAGCCAACCCACCCAAACACCGAACAGAGGAGCGTGAGATGCGCTTCGCAACCGATACCGGCGGCACCTTCACCGATCTGGTGGTGGAAGAGGATGATGGCCGCATCAGCATGTACAAGGCCTCTACCGTGCCGGGCGATCCGGTGCAGGGCGTTCTGGCCGCACTGACCCTGGCGGCCACGGATCGCGGGCTGGATCTGGCCGCCCTGCTGGACCGGGGCAGCACCTTTATCCACGGCACCACCCATGCCATCAACGCCATCATCACCGGTCGCACGGCGCGCACCGCCCTGCTGGTGACGCATGGCCACCGCGACATCCTGACCCTGCGCGAGGGCGGGCGGATCGAGCCGTTCAACCATTGCGTTCCCTATCCCAAGCCCTTCATCCCCCGCGCCCTGACCTTCGAGGTGCCGGAACGGCTCATCCATGACGGGTCCATCCATCGGCCGCTGGACCGGACGGCCCTAGCCGCCCTGATCGAGAGATTGAAGATGGAAAAGGTGGAGGCGGTGGGCGTCTGCCTGCTGTGGTCCACCATCAATCCCGCCCATGAGCTGCTGGTGGGTGAGGCGTTGGCCACCGCCCTGCCCGGCATTCCGTTCAGCCTTTCGCACCAGGTCAACCCGACCCTGCGCGAATTCCGCCGGGCCTCCTCCACTGCCATCGACGCCGCGCTGAAGCCGCTGATGGGTCGTTACCTGGGCGGTCTGGAGGTGCGCATGCGCGAGGCCGGCTTCAAGGGCAAGGTCATGGTGCTGACCAGTTCCGGCGGCATGATGCCGGCGGTCGACGTGGCCGCCGCCCCCATCCGCATCATCAATTCCGGCCCGTCCATGGCGCCCATCGCCGGTCATCACTATGCTGAGCTGGAGGGAAGCGGCGACAGCGTCATTGTCGCCGATACCGGCGGCACCACCTATGACATCTCCCTGGTGCGCGGCGGTCATGTGCCGATGACCCGTGAGCTGTGGATCGGCCAACCGACGCGCGGCCATCTGGTGGGCTACCCGTCAGTGGAGGTGAAAAGCGTGGGGGCCGGCGGCGGTTCCATCGCGCGGGTCGATGCCGGCGGGCTGCTGCATGTCGGGCCGGAAAGTGCCGGTGCCGTGCCCGGCCCCGTCTGTTACAGCCGGGGCGGCACGATGCCCACCGTCACGGATGCGGCCACCATTCTGGGCTTCCTGGACCCTGACTTCTTCCTGGGTGGGACCATGAAGCTGGACCGCGATGCCGCCCGCGCCGCCATCGAACGGCATGTGGCCACGCCGCTGGGCGTGTCGGTGGAGGAAGCGGCCTGGAGCATCATCCATTTGTCGACGGAGAACATGGTGCAGGCCATCGCCGACATCACCGTGGCCCAGGGCATCGACCCCGCCCGGTCGGTGCTGATCGGCGGCGGCGGAGCGGCCGGGTTGAATTCCACCTTCATCGCGCGCCGCCTGGGTTGCGACCGGCTGATCATTCCGGAGACGGGGGCGGCGCTGAGTGCCGCCGGCGCCATGATGTCGGACGTGACCGGCGAGTACGCCACCAGCCTGTTCACCAGCACCGCGCATTTCGACTTCGTCCGGGTCAACGCCGCCCTGGCCGACCTGATCGCCCAATGCACCGCGTTTGCGGCCAAGTCGGGTGACCCGTCGCGGCCGTCGGAACCGGTGATCACCGCGGAGGCGCGGTATGAGAACCAGGTCTGGGACATCGACGTCACCCTGCCCCGGACCCGGTTTCTGGATGACGGGGACGTGGGTGAATTCAGGCGTATCTTTGATGCTGCCCACCGGCAAATCTTCACGATCGACGATCCGTCTTCTCCCGTAGAGATCGTGGGCCTGCGCGCCACCATGCGCTGTCAAGTGCGGCCCTTCGCCGAATTCCGGCTGGAGACCCGCACCGATGTGACGGGGGACGTCATCCGCCATCGCCCCGTCTGGTTCCAGCAGACGGGATGGGTCGATACCGCCATCCGTCGGCTGGAGGCTTTGCCGCAGGACGAGATACTGGCAGGCCCCTGCATCATCGAAAGCGCATTTACTACCATCGTCGTCGATCCGGGCGCCACCGCCCAGCGGTCGCCGGCCGGCAGCATCCTCATCCATCCGGCCGGCCGGGCCTGAACGGGGAACCAATTATGACCGCTACCAAGCTGAACGGTGCCGAACTCGCCATCCTCAACAGCCGGTTCGAAGGCGTGGTGCGCAAGATGGCCAATACGCTGCTGCGGACCGGCCGGTCGGGCGTGCTGAACCGGGCGCGGGATTTCTCTTGTTGTATCGTCACCGATGCGGGCGACCTGCTGGCCGCCGCGGAAAGCCTGCCCATCCATGTGCTGTCCGGGCCTGACATGATGGCCCGCACCATGAAGCAGTTCCACCCGGTGCTGAAGCGCGGCGACGCGTTCCTGCATAACTCCCCCTATCATGGCTGCTCCCACCCTGCCGACTTGACCCTGCTGGTGCCGGTCATTGATGACGAAGGTGTCCACCGTTTCACGGTGCTGGCCAAGGCGCACCAGGCCGATATCGGCAATTCCGAGCCCACCACCTATATGGGCAATGCCCGCGACATCTATCATGAGGGTGCCTTGATCTTCCCGGCCGTGCAGGTGCAGCGCGATTATCAGGACATCGATGACATCATCCGCATGTGCCAGATGCGTATTCGCGTGCCGGGTCAGTGGCATGGCGACTATCTGGCCATGGTCGGCGCCGTGCGCATCGGGGAAAAGGAATTGCTCGCCATGGGGCGGGAGTTGGGCTGGGGCCGGCTGAACACCTTCTCGGGCCAGTGGTTCGATTACTCCGAAGCCGCGATGGTGGAGGCATTGGCCCATCTGCCCGATGGCATGACCCAGGCCAGCAGCACCCACGACGCCTTCCCGGGCATGCCGGAGACCGGGGTGACGATCAAGGCCAGCGTCACGGTGGACAGGGCAGCACGGCGCATCCAGGTCGACCTGACCGACAATCCTGACAGCCTGCCCTGCGGCATGAACCTAAGCGAGGCGTGCGCGCGCACCGCCGCGATGATCGGGGTGTTCAACTCGCTGGACCATCGGGTGCCCAAGAATGCCGGTGCCTTCCGCCGTATCGAGGTGGTGTTGCGGCACGGCTGCATCGCCGGCATCACCGAACATCCCTATAGCTGTTCGGCCGCCACCACCAACATCGCCGATCGCGTGGCCAATGCCGTACAGGTGGCCATAGCCGGTCTGGGCGACGGGTTCGGCATGGCGGAAGTGGGCGCCGTCATCGCACCATCGGCCGGCGTCATTTCCGGCATTGATGCCCGCAACAACAAGCCCTTCGTCAATCAGATCTTCCTGGCCTTTTCCGGCGGCGCCGCCAGTCCGCATGCCGATGCCTGGTGGACCACGGCCCATGTCGGCAATGCCGGCATGTGCTGCATCGACGGGGTGGAACTGGACGAGTTGTACCAGCCGCTGCTGGTTCTGAAGCGCGGCTTCCTGCCTGACAGCGAGGGGGCGGGGCAGTATACCGGAGCACCTTCCACCATCGTGGAGTTCGGGCCGCTGGTCGGCGGCTTCGACATCGGTTACGGCTCCGACGGCAATGTCAACGCAGCCCTGGGTGTGCGGGGCGGCGGCAAGGGCGGGCGCGCTGACCAATGGCTGGACCGGGCCGGCGGCGACCGGGAGACCCTGCCCGCGTGCGCCCTGATCAATGTGCAGCAAGGCGACGTGATCACCGCCATCTCGGCCGGCGGCGGTGGCTATGGCACCCCGACCAGCCGACCGCCCGACAGCGTCGCGGACGCGGTGCGCGAAGGCTACCTGTCGGTGGCGCGCGCCCGCGACATCTACCGCGTGGCCTTGGACCCCAACGGCAATCCCGACCTTTCCACCACCCGGTCCCTGAGGGCAGCACCATGAAGCAGCGCGTCATCGTCACCGCCGGGGCATCCGGCATCGGCCTTGCCATCGTCCAACGGTTCCTGGCCGCCGGGGCCGATGTCGCCATCTGCGACACGGATCCCGTGCGACTGGACGCAGCGGCGATCGCTCATCCTGGACTGATCACCACCCGGCTGGACGTGTCGGATGCCGCCGCCGTCACCCGTTTCGTCACCGAAGTTGCCGACCGCTGGGGCAGTGTCGATATCCTGGTCAACAATGCCGGCATCGCCGGCCAGATCGGACCCTTGGGTGCGATCAGCGATGACGGATGGCGCACCTGTTTTGAGGTGAATGTCCATGGTGCCTTCTTCCTGATGCGTGCTGTCGTGCCGCTGATGAAGGCGCAAGGCGGCGGTGCCATCGTCAACATCTCCACGGGATCTGTCACCACTCTGCCCGTGGACCGCTCCCCCTATATCGCGTCGAAATGGGCGCTGGAGGGGCTGACACGCGCCGCGGCGCGGGAATTGGGGCCGGACAATATCCGCGTCAATGCCATCCGTCCGGGCTTCGTGGATAGCGACCGCATGCGCGGCATCCTGGCCACCATCGCGGCCGGGCGCGGTACCGATGCGGCCACGGTGGAGGCGGAGTTCCTGCGCTACATCTCGCTGCGTACCAAAATCCAGCCGCAGGAAATCGGCGACATGGCCGTCTTCCTGGCATCCGATGCGGCCCGGCACGTCACCGGACAGTTGATCGCCGTCGACGGCAATATCGAATGGGAGTGAGACAGATGACCCGCATCCCCCCGCTGACCGCCGAGGAATTGGCGGCACGCAACATCGACCTGTCCTTCATCGGCAGCGATTTCCATGAATTGCCCAACAGCGTCCCGACCCTGGCCTGGCGGCCCGACATCCTGCGGGCCGCTGGTGGCCTGTGGGCCGTTGTCATGGGGCCGGGTACGGTGGATTCCGGCCTGAAATGGCTGGTCGGGTACATGTCCAGCATGGCAGCCGGGTGCCGCTATTGTTCCGCCCATACCGCTACCGGCGCCCAGGGTAACGACGTCGCGGCCGAAAAACTGGCCGCTATCTGGGATTTCGAGCAGAGCCCCCGCTTCACCGATGCCGAGCGCGCCGCCCTGCGCGTGGCAATGGGGGCCGCCCATACCCCCAACCAAGTCAGCGACGCCGACTTTGCCGCCATGGCCTTGCATTTCAGCCGCGAGCAGCAAGTTGAGATCGTTTCGGTCATCGCACTCTATGGCTTCTTCAATCGCTGGAACGATACGGTTGCCACCACGTTGGAGCCCACGCCGCGGGATTTCGCGCAAACGCACCTGGAAGCGTCGGGCTGGGAGATCGGCAAGCATGGTTGACGAAGCGGGCGCCAGCGGCCCGTGCATCGTTCCGCCGCGCTTGAATGCGTATCGGTGAAGGACATGCATGGCCGTTTGTTCGCGTGATGATGAAACGACACGCCAGCGGCATGCCCGATCGGCCCTTGGAATGGTGGCATCCGCCTATTCGGTTACTGGCAACAACGGCAGCCACACCGCAAAACAGGCACCAGAGCGGTCCGCCCGATTGCGGGCAGTGACGCGGCCGCCATGGGCTTCGGCCAGTTTGGCAGCCAAGGCCAAGCCGATACCGCTGCCGGGCCGGCCCAGGCGCTTGTCCGCTGCGCCACGCCAGAAGGGGATGAACAGCCTCTCCTCCTCCTCCGAGGGGAACCCAGCCCCTTCATCCAGCACCTCCGCCAGCACCCAGTTACCTTGCTGTCGCAGCCTCACCGTGACCGACGTGCCGCGGGGCGCATGTTTGATGGCATTGGTCAGCAGGTTGTTGAAAACCTGGGTCAACCGGACGGGATCGCCCTTCACCCGCAGCGACTGGTAGTCCTCCACCAGTGTTACGCCAGCCTGCTCGGCCGACGCTCCCAGATCAGTCACCGCCGTATGCAGCACCTGATCAATCCGCAGGCGGCGCTGGTCGAGACCCAGTTCGTCGGCATCCGCATGGGCCAGGGTGCGCAGATCCTCCACCAGACGCGACAATTGCTCCACCTGCCGCAACAGCCGGTGTGCCTCACCGATGGCGGGATCGATCACCCCGTCAGCCAAGCCATGCAGGCGCCCCTTCAGAATGGTCAGGGGCGTTCGCAGTTCATGCGCGATGCCCGCCGTCAGCACCGTGCGTTCACGTTCATAAGCCTGGATTTCGGCGGCCATGCGGTTGAAGCTTTCCACCAGTTCACCAATTTCGCCCGAAACACCTCCCCGATCAACCCGCGCCGAGCGGTCGCCGGCGGAAACGCGGGCGGCGGCCTGGGCAACATCGGCGATGGGCCGGCTGATCCGTCGGGCCAGCACCACCGCCACACATCCGCCTGTCAGAACGGAGATGAAACCGATCAACCCGATCATGCCCAGATCGGTGACACCCGACAGATTCCCGCCATAGCGTTCATACAATTCGAAGTACCGGTCATCGCCCCGTTGGCCTGACGCGATCAGTTGTTGCAGCTCCGCCTGGGCCTGGGGGGGCATATGGTTGGTGATATTGAGCCACTGGTAATAGGTGGACAGATAATAGATGACCAGCCCCACCGCCATGGTGATCAGGGTTGTCAGTCCCGCCAGCATCAGCAGGCGGCTGACAATTCGGTTCATTAGGCGGACCATAGGCGGTATCCCAGTCCGCGCACCGGCTCGATCATATCCGCACAGCCGACGGCGGACAGCTTCTGACGCAGCTTGGACAGGTGGCTGTCAATCACCCGGTCATAGGCCTCGCTTTCCGGTGCCACGGCTTCCAGCAGTTCCGCGCGGGAAAAGGCCCGGCGCGGCTGGCGGGCCATATGGGCCAGTATCTTGAATTCGGTGGGCGTCAGGGGCAGCCGCACTTCCTGGTCATCCTCATCCGGGCGATACAAGGCGATGCAAGCATCCAGTTCGATCATCAGCCGGCCGACGCTGAGTGTGCGGCGGCCCACCATTCCCTGCACCCGGCGCAAAACGGCGCGGATACGCTCGATCACCTCCGACGGGTTGAAGGGTTTGACGACATAATCATCAGCCCCGATACGCAGGCTGCCCAGCTTGCTCACCTCGTCATCATGGGCGGTGACCATGATGATCGGGGTATCGAAACGGCGGCGGATACTGGTCAACACCTCCAGCCCGTCGCCACCGGGCAATCCGATATCCAGCAACACCAGATCGGGCCGCAGCCGCGCATGATCGCGGATGGCATCGGCGACATTGCTGGCACGCCCAACCTCAAAGCCGGCCTTTTCCACATAGGCGGCCAGGAGATCGGCGATTTCCTCCTCATCCTCGACAATCAATATTCTGCCCATCGGGTGCCCTCCTCCTTATGGGCATCATCCATAATGGATGCTGATGGATGGATTATGGAGGGTACGCTCCACAATTCCTCCATCGATCCTGGCATCGGCATCCACACAGAACAGGCATTTCCTTCGCTGACGCCGGCCTTCCCGGCCGCCGCATTCAAGCGAGGTTGCTCCATGTCGCATTTTACCCGTCCCCTGCTGCTGGCCGGTCTGGCCCTGATGATTGTCGCTGCTGTCGCCGATGCCCAGGAAAGGCCTGACAGTACAGGTTTCTATGCCGTCGCCCGTGGCGGCGGCAGCATCACGCCCAAGCAGAAGCTGGACCTGGACGAGATTTCATCTTCCTTCCCAAAGGATGGCAAATACAAGGTCGGCATCACCGGCCAGATCGGCGGCGGTTATGATTTCGGCGGCTTCCGGCTGGAACAGAGCGCCGTTTATTTCGGCAATGATCTGAAATCGTCCGATTTCGGCACCGCCGGCTTCGGCGGTGACGGGCGCACCCGCGCCCTGGGCATGACCATTGCCGGATACCTGGATATTCCCATCACCGACATGATCGTGCCCTATATCGGCGCCGGCGCCGGTGCCGCACGGGTGGAAACCCGCCTGTCCGGCGGTAACAGCCTGACCGGCACCAACATCAATGTCGATGGCAAGGATTGGGGCCTGATGTGGCATGTGGATGCCGGCGTCGGCCTGCGCCTGTCGTCCCAGCTGGTGCTGGAAGTGGGGGCCCGTTACAGCCAGATCAGCGGCCTGAAATATGCCGCCGCCGGCGCCGGGGTCAATGGCGACTTCGAACCGGAACTGTCCAACCTCTCCGGCACCGTTGGTATCCGATACCACTTCTGATGCCCCGCCACAGAGCCTTTATCATTGGGAGACCTTCCATGCGGATGCCACGGACCATCGTGGGGCTGGCGCTCTGCCTTGCCCTGGCGGGCTGCGCCAGCCCCGACCCGGTGCCCTATTCGGGCCTTGCCTCCACCGACTATATGCGCCCGGCGGGACCGGACGGGGACAGCCGTGTTCCTTATATTTATGAAACAGCGGTCGACTGGCGTTCCTATCGCTATGTGATCCTGGACCCGGTGTCGCTGTATGGCGGGCTGGATGCCCAGTTCGGGGACTTGTCGCAAGCGGAGCGGATATCGCTGGCCGATTACATGCACCGGCGTTTCAGTGACGAATTGTCCAAGCACTTCCGGCTGACCAACCAACCAGGCCCGAACACATTGCGTATCCAGCTGACGCTGACCGGTGCCAGCACGACGACACCAGTGCTGGGGGCCCTGTCCCGCTTCGATATCGCGGGCGGGCTCTATAACGGTGTCCAATCCTTCCGGGGTGGTGAAGGGACAATGACCGGATCGGTGATCTATGCCGCAGAGGTCTATGATGCATCGAACTTGCGCCTGCTGAAGGCGTTCATCGCCAAGCAATATCCCAATTCGATGAATATTGGCGCCACCTTCGGTGCGATGGACGCCGCCGAAACCGGGATCGACAAGGGAGCGGAGGCGATGCCGAAACAGTTGCGCTGAACCATCCGGTCAGCGAGCATCCGTTCGCCCCAATCGGAAACGCCGCCCGAAACCCCAAGGTTTCAGGCGGCGTTTTTTTCGTTGCACAGTTGCCCGGAGGTCAGCCGGCACGCATCAGAATTTGGCTTCCAGGGTCACGCCCACCTGCCGGCCGCGCGGCAGAGACACCTGATAGCCACGCGGGCTGCCCGTGACGCCGAAATCGACGTAACGGATAACGCCCAGCGGGTCCATATTGTCGAACAGGTTCTTCACGAACAGGGTCGCCCGGTAGTCGCCATAGGTCACCCCGGCGCGGGCATCCACCTGATCGCGGCTGCCGGTGGAGGCGAAATTACCGACCTGGTCATATTTCTTCGACCGGTAGGTATAGACGATGTTCATGAAGCCATCGACCTCATCCGTCAGTGCGGTGTCGAAATCCGATACAACCGAGAACTGGTATTTCGGGGTATTCGGCGCGGTCTTGCCCTTGATTGAGCTGTTGCCCGTCAGGCGCCCGACCTCGGCATCCGTGCCGCTGGTATATTCGGGATCGTTCAGCGAGATGCCGGTCGACAGTTTCCACCATTCGGTCAGGGCGGCCTGCGCCTCCACCTCGATCCCCTTCACCTCCAGCGAGCCGGCATTGGCGATATAGGAGATGGAACCGGTGGAGAACACGGCCGACTGCGTCAGCTGCTGGTCCTTCCAGTCGATATAATAGGCGGCGACATTCAGGCGCAGCCGGCGGTCCAACAGGTCGGTCTTCACGCCCAGCTCATAATTCCAGGACGTCTCCTCATCATAATAGACCTGGGAGCCGGTCAACCGGACGTCGGAATTGAAGCCGCCCGGCTTGTTGCCGCGCGCCGCCACGCCATAGGCCATGACGCCGTCGGTAAATTTGTAGTCCAGCGTGAAGCGCGGGTTCCAGCTCTTGAAGGTCTTGGATAGGTTATAGCGGTTATCGCCCCCTTCCAGGCCCAGCTTGTCCACCGCGTAGCGCAGTTCGGCACCGGCCGACAGCGCCTCGGTCAGCTCAAAATTCACCAACGCGAAGCCCGCATAATTGCGGATCGTGTTGGTGCCATTGTCCTGAAGGCGCTTGGTGGGGAACAGGTAACGCTCGGTCGCCCGGTCCTCGTCATACATATAGGCACCGGCCAGCCAGCGGAAACCGTCGGCCTCGTCGTTGGAGATACGGAATTCCTGCGAGAAGCTTTCAATATAGATGCCGTCGCGGACATGCAGGGTGCCACCGGCCCCGGTGATCGGCAGGAAATCCAGGTCGGCCTTGCGATCCTCGTCGGAATCCGTGTAGCCGGTGATGGAGGTCAGCTGGATGTCGCCGGCATAATAATTGACGATGGCCGCGGCCCGCGACGTTTCACGCGTCAGACCACCGCCCTCGACCGCGCCCAGGTTCAGGCTGATCTGCTCTGGGCTGGCCTGCACGGTGCCGCAATAATACTGGAACGCCGTGCCGGCGGCATTGCGGAAGCAATTGTTGCTGGCGGCCCGCTGCAGCACCGTGGCATCGACGCCATCCTCGTTCTTGCCGTAGGAATAGCGCAGGGTGATGTCCAGATTGTCGGTCGGCGTGAACAGCAGCGCACCGGAGACCGCCTTCGTCTCCTCATCCCCGACCTTCTTGCCGTAATAGGCATCGGTGGGGTTGTTGTTCCGGTATTCGCCGCCATAGGTGTAGTAATTGCCGGCCAACTGGAAGGCCAGCTTATCCTCCACCAGCGGGCCGCTGATCATGGCCAGCGCGTTATACTCGTCATGCTGCGCGGCGGTCAGCTTTACCTGGCCTTCCATCACATCGGACGGCTTGCGCGAGGTATAGGAGATGGCGCCGGAGAAGGTCTGGCGGCCATAGAGCGCCGATTGCGGCCCCTTGATCACCTCCACCTGATCGACGAACGCCATTTCGGTGCCGAACAGGCTGTCGGGGATGAAAACACCGTCCAGGAAGGACGCCGCGTTCGGCGTGCCCAGGATGGAGGATTGGCCACGGATGGCGGGGCGGTCCAGACGACGGCCGAAATCCTGATCATAGGACAGGCCGGGTATCAGATTGGAGAGCTGGCTGATATCCTTGGCACCGATGCGGTCCAGCGCGGCGCGGCTCATTGCTGTCACGGACACCGGCACCTCCTGCTGGCGCTCGGTGATCTTGCGGGCGGTGACGATGATCTCTTCAAGCTGGATCGGCGCATCGGCCGTCTGGGCCTGCGCCATTACCGGCGTCAGCAGCGCCATCAGCGGGGCGCAGCAGATCCACCGCGCCAGGACATTCCTACTCATCTTTGCCTCCTGTCTGCTCGCCATCACGTGGAGGGATCGTTGGGTCGATCCGTCCGTGTTGTATTTTTTATGATACAATATGGAGGCAGAATGGTTTCGGCAGCAGGGGTTGTCAACTGCTTTGTCGCCTCGGAAAGGTGAAAAATGACCTATTGATGGATCATTAATCACCTGTTCAAAACACCCTCCGCACATCCGTGGCGTTCAGCGGAAGTGGCAAGGATTTTCGCTAAATCCCGATCAGGCACGACAACCGATGGGGCGGTCAGCGCAGCAGCGTGAGCGGCTCACCCATCTCCGGGTTCAACGCCCGTCGTCCCGCCCAGGCCAGCGCCAGATTGGAGGAGAAGATCAACTTGTTTCTTGATGCAGACGAATTGACCAATTGACGCAGGGAAGAGAGGCTGGCCATGCCCGTCCCCATCAGCAGGACCATATCGGCCGGCACCGCCGCCGCCTGCGCCAGGGCCGCCGACACCGCCGCGCTGCGCAAGGTATAGATCGCATGGTAACCGGGCTGGGGGTTTCGCACCTCGATGACATCGGCCAGATCGAAGCCCACCGCCTGCCAATAGGTGATGGCCTTCTCCCGCAGGTCCGGCGGATAGGGATTGACCAGCACGACGCGCCGCACCCCCGCCTCCGCCGCCGCGGCCCGGATCGCCTGCGCCGCCGTCAGCAACCTGACACCCCGCGCCTGCTGCCGGGCCACCAATTCCGCCTCCCCCACCGGTCCCAGCAGATAGGAGGTGCCGGTACAGGCGAACAGCACGGCGTCCAGGTCGATGCCCCCGAAACTGTCCAGGGTCGCGTCCAGCGTCTCCGCATAGATTTCCAGACGGCGCAGCAGCGACGGGTCGGTGCTGTGCATGCGGGCGGTCAGCATGGTGATGTCGGGCGCCAGCAGCCGCTGCATCTCCGGCTCCACCGTCGGATTGCCGGACGGGGTCAGCACGCCCAGGACACCGCCGCCGCCATATTCCAGCGCCTGATGCCGCGGGTCAGACATGGCCGCCCGCATCCTTGCGCACCGAACCGGCCAGCACCCGCGCCATCAACCCGTCCATGGCCGCCTGCCGATCGGCAATGGCGGCGGGGTCGAGCGGTGCCGATTTCAGGCTTTCCACCGGCACACCGCGCAGCGCGGCCAGCTCGCGTTCCAGCCGGTCGACCCGGTCATTGGTGACCGACAGTTCCAGCAGCAAACCCATGGCGATGCGCAGCACCGCCTCCGTCTCGGCATTGTCCAGGCTGGGCGGCCGGGCACCGCGGACAAGGCCGGCCAGTTCCATGATGGCGTCTGCGGATTTCATCGGTGGTCACTCCGTCGGCTGGCCTGTCGCGGCGCCACGCGTGATGATCCGGTAATCCGGCACCCGGTTGCGGACAACGATGTTGGAAAGGGCTGGATGGTGGGAGAACAGGTCGATCTGATCGACCAGGAAGGCGGCCGGCGCCGCCGCCTGATAATCATGCGCCAGGGCCCGCATGGCGGTCAGCCGCGCCCCCTCCTCCATGATCTGCGCTGCGGCACCCAGACGGTCCGCCAGCGCGCGATCACAGAAGAAGGGCTTGGGCCGCCGGCAGGAGAAGACCTCCATGGGCCGCAGCGCATCGTTATAGGGGGAGCTGTTCCAGGAGGCGCCAAAGGCATCGACGGTCCAGCTGTTGGTCAGGAATTTCTTCAGATATTGCGGGAAGGTGATGATCTGCAGGGTCAGGTCGACCCCCACGGCCCGCCAATATTGGGCCACGGCCTGATAGATCAGGGTATCGGCGGGCACGCTGTCGATCACCACTTCCGCCGTCAGGGCAAAACCGTCGGCAAGGCCCGCCTGGCGCAGCAGATCGCGCGCCCTGGCCGGGTCATAGGGATAGGGCGCCAGGTCCGGGTCGTAACCGAAGCTGAAGGACGGGGCCGGCTGCCCCGCCGGTCCGGCCAGACCTTCCAGCAGGACATCGGCCAGGGCCTGCTTGTCGATGGCATAGTTCAGGGCCCGGCGCACCCGGACATCGCGCAGCGGGGCCGTCGGTGCCGTGCCCTCCACCCGGAAGGCGATCGACATGACCTGCATGGAAGAGGTGATATGGATCGGAAAGCGGTTACGACGCAGTCGTTCCAACTCGTCGATCTCGACCCCCGCGATATCCACATCGCCCGACAGCAGCGCCTGCGCCCGCACGGCGGCGTTGGGCAATTCCATGAAGGTCAGGCCGGTCACGGCGCTGGGGCGCCAGCGATGGGGATTGGCCACGGCCCGCGCCTGCCGCCGCCGCTGGTCCCAGCCGGTCAGCAGGAAACTGCCGGTGCCCACGGGCGCCAGGGCAAAACCGTCCGGCCCCAATTGCCGCCACAGGTCCGGTTCCACCATCATCACGGCGGCCATGCGCTTGGGCAGGATCGGGTCCGGCTCCGCCGTTTCGATCTCCAGGCTGTGCGCACCGGTGGCACGCACCAGCTTCACCCCGCGCAATTCATTGCCGATGACGGTGCGGCGCCCCTCCGGCGAGATCAGCCATTCCATGACGGCAACGACAGCAGCACTGTCGAACACACGGCCATTGGCGAAGCGCACATCGTCCCGAAGGCTGAACCGCCAGAGCGTGGGACCGGCCGGTTCCCAGCCTGTGGCCAGCGCCGGGCGCAACTGCCCGTCGGCGTCCAGTTCCGTCAGCGCGTCGAACAGGGCCGACCAGACCAGCGACCCCGGCCTTCCATTGCCCCGGAACGGGTTGCCCAGGCTGGCCGGCAGGGAATTGACGGCCATGCGCAAGTCAAAGGATGCGGCTTCGTCCGCCCTGACGGGTGGCGATGCCAGACCCGCCAGGACCAGGGCCAGCAGCAACAGGGTGCGCAGGGATCGCCGCATCCTCATCCCCGACGACCATAGGCGACATACCAGGCGCCCGGCCCCCGCAGCTTGGGGATACGCTCCTCGCCCACCATCTCCGGCGCAAACCCGGCCGCGACCAGATCGCCGGTCACGTCGGCCGTGGTGTAGGTCACCCAGAACGGCTCATTATTGAACTCGACATCCCAGGATTTCTCTACCTGCTGCGGGATATCCAGGTCCTTGAACCGGTAGGGCACATCCTGATGCAGGGCGATGCCGCCCGCATTCAGCACGCGGTGGCTTTCCCGCATCATGGCGCGGCGCACGTCATTGTCGATCTCATGCATCACATTGTGCGACACGACGAGGTCGAAACTGCCATCAGCAAAGTCCAGATGCGCGGTGTCCATCTGATGGAAGAAGACACGCGCCCCCAGTGCCAGGGCCCGCGCATGGGCATAGCGCAGCATGCCCGCCCCAATATCGACGGCATGCACCTCGGCTTCCGGAAAGTGCCGCGCATATTCACAGGCCGCGGCACCGGCCGAACAGCCGATATCCAGGATGCGCGCCGGCTTGAAATCCGGAAAGCGCTCGCTCAGGAAGCGGATGACGGCACCGGCCTTGCTGTCGCCCGCCCCGATCCCCTGCCCCACCGAATAGATGCGCCCACCCATTTCATACAGCGCGCCGGCCAGCACATCGTCGTCGGACCGGTCCAGCGTATAGCCGCCGGGTTGCAGATGGATGTCGATATCGGCCACGCGCCCCAGGCCGGTCAGGCCGGGCTTCAGCGACAGGCCACCCCCCACCTGCGGCAGCTTTTCGGCCACCAACCGGCGGTAATGGGCGCTCAAGCCCGCCATGTTGCGCTGGATCGGTTCCCCGGCCGTCTGCCACAGCAGTTCCTGTGCGGCGCGGTTCATGGCGCTCCAGGTGCGGTAGCTGGGGCTCAACCGGAAGGCGGCGGCCACCTCCTCATGCGATTGCGGGGCGCGGCCATGGGCGGCGACATAGGCCGGCTGCCCCTCGGTCTCGTAATGCTCGATATTGCGTGCGCGGACCTGACTGTTCAGGAAGCGGCGCAGGGCGACGATGCCCTGCTGCCGGCTGACATCCTCGGCCGTCATCTCGGGCAGCATCTCGTGCGGTGCGGTGATCATGGTCCCTCTCCTGCATATGCAGCGCCCGACCGTCCGCGATGCGCGGCCAGCAGGCGGCCCAGATAATCCTCGTCCATCTTTCCCGGTCGGGTCAGTGCCGCCAGCAATTCGGGATCGGCCAGCGCACCCTTGGGGTCCAGCGATGCCGCCAGCAACAGGTTGGTATAGGGGTGTTTCGGCCGTTGCATCAGCGTGGCCACCGGCCCCGCCTCCACAATAAGGCCGCCGCGGATGACACAGACCTGATCGGCCAGATGCCGCACCATGCCCATATCGTGGGAAATGAACAGGATGGCCAGACCCAGACGGTCACGCAGCTCCGTGAACAGGGCCGCGACGGCCGCCTGGGTGGACACGTCCAGCGCCGACAGCGCCTCGTCCGCGATCAGTACACGCGGTTCCATGGCCAGGGCACGGGCAATGGCCACGCGCTGCTTCTGCCCGCCCGACAGGCCGGCGGGGCGCCGGTCCAGCAGGGCCGGGTCCAGATGGACCAGCGCCATCAGCGCCGCAATCCGGGCCACCCGCGCCGCGCGGTCACCAAAGCCGATGACCTCCAGCGGTTCCGACAGGATGGTGCGGATGGTATGGCGGGGGTTCAGGCTGGCATCCGGGTCCTGGAACACCATCTGGATCGACCGTCGCGCACGGCGGCGTGCCTCCCCCTTCAACGCCGCCAGATCCTGCCCGTCCAGGCGGATGACACCGGCGCTGACCGGCGCGATGCCGGCCACGGCGCGGGCCAGGGTGGATTTGCCCGACCCGGACTCCCCCACCACCGCCAGAATCTCGCCTTCCTTCAGCGTCAGGTGACAATCCGCCAGCGCCTGCTTGGCCTTGCTGCCGGTGCCATAACGCACCGCCAGCGCCTCGATGGTCAGCAGGGGTGCTGTCATGATGTCTCTCCCCCCAGCCGGGCATGGCGCAGTAGGCCGCGCGTATATTCATGCTGCGGATGGGCCAGCAACGCCGCCGCCGGGCCGGTTTCGACCACCCGGCCCCGGTGCATCACGGCGATCCGGTCACAGATGGCCGCTGCGACGGCGAAATCATGGGTGATCAGGATGCTGGCCCGGTCCGCCGTCTGCTGTTTCAGCAGCGCCAGGATCTGCAACTGGATGGTCGGGTCCAGGGCGGTCGTCGGCTCGTCCGCGATCAGCAGGTCCGGGCCATTGGCCAGGGCCAGGGCGATCATGGCCCGCTGCCGCTGCCCGCCCGACAATTGGTGCGGATAGGCATCGACGCTGCGGGCCGGCAGGCGCATGCGCGACAGCATCTCTACGGCCAGCGC
This sequence comes from Niveispirillum sp. GW835-FHT14G11, assembly GCF_058793615.1. Lineage (NCBI taxonomy): Bacteria > Pseudomonadati > Pseudomonadota > Alphaproteobacteria > Rhodospirillales > Azospirillaceae > Niveispirillum > Niveispirillum sp. GW835-FHT14G11. Next base: position 31,249 of record NZ_JBXAFZ010000011.1, on the reverse strand, counting down.
GCGGGCGGCCTTGCGGTCCAGCCCCTGATGCCGGCGGATGGATTCCACCAGGATCGAGCCGATGGTACGCACCGGATTGAAGGAGGAGAGCGGGTCCTGGAAGACGAAGCCGATGCGCCCGCCGCGCAAGCTGCGCATCGCCCCCTCGTCCAGATTGTCGATGCGTTGGCCGCCCAGATGCACGCTGCCGGCGGCAATGCGGATACCGTCGGGCAGCAAACGGGCCACGGCGAAGGCCGACAGCGACTTGCCCGATCCGGACTCGCCAACGATGCCCAGCACCTCTCCGGTGGCAACCGACAGCGTCACCCCCTCCACCAGCCGCCGCGCGGGCGGGGCATCGATGCAGAGGTCGTGGATTGCCAGGATGGGGGAGATCGTCATGCCATGGCTTCCCGCAGCTTCTGGCCGAACAGATGGGCGCTGACCACCAGCAGGATGATGGCGCCGGCCGGGGCCAGCAGCATCCAGGGGGCGACCAGCATATAGGCCCGGCTTTCATTCAGCATGCCGCCCCAGCTGGGCGCGCCCAGCGGCGCCCCGATGCCCAGGAAGGACAAGGCGCTCTCGGCGATGATCATGTCGGCGAAATGGAAAACCACCAGCACCGACAGGCTGGGCACCAGTCCCGGCAGCACATGGCGCAGCAGCAGGCGGGCCGTGCCCATCTGCATCATCTCCGCCGCCAGCACATATTCACGCTTCAGCAGGCTGCGCCCCTCGGCATAGGCGACACGGGCGAAGACCGGCCATGTCGCCAGACCCAGGGTCAGCACCACCGACCAGAAGCCGTTGCTGCCGACGATGGCGATGACGCTGACCGCCAGAACAAAGACGGGGAAGGATTGGGTGAAGCTGGTCAATTGCCGCATGAAGGCCCCCAGCAGCGACGTGCTGCGCGCGGCCAGCAGGCCCAGGGCCGTGCCGATGCAGAACGCGATGGCGGTCGCCGCCAGCGCCGTGCCCAGCGACCGGTAAAGGCCGGCCAGCAGCCGCGCCGCCACATCGCGCCCCAGCTGATCCGCCCCCAGCCAGTGGCCGTGGGTGAAGGGGGCGGCAAAGCGCCGGGACAGGTCGATGAAGCCGGGATCGAAGGCCACCAGAGAGGAACCCGTCAGCAAGGCCAGCAGGCACAGGCCCAGCACGATGAGGAACAGCAGCGATTTGCCGGAGGTGAGGACGCGCTCAGCCATGTCCACTCCCCGCCGCGGCGCCCGGCCCGCGCAGCCGCGGGTCCAGCCGGGCCTGCACCGCCTCCGTGGCGGCATTGGTCAGGAAGACGGCGATGACGATAATGAAGACGATGGCCTGCACCACCGGGAAATCCAGGTTCAGGGTGGAGCGTACCAGCAGCCAGCCGATGCCGGGCCAGGCGAAGATGGTCTCGATAACCACCAGCCCCGTCACCATGAAGGCGAATTCCGCCCCGACCACGGCCGCCGCCCCCAGCAGCGCGTTGGGCATGACATGCCGCCACAGGATCGTGCGCGGCCCGGCCCCGATGGCCACCGCCGTGCGTACATAGTGGGAGCGGTAGGCCGCCGTCGCATTCGCCTCGATCACCCGGATCAGCTTGGGCGCCAGGAAGGACGCCACGGAGATCACGGGCAGCACCCAGCTTGCCGGCCCGCTATACCCGACGGCCGGCAGCCATTCCAGACCGACCGCAAAGATATTGACCAGCAGCAGGGCCAGCACGAACCCCGGAAATCCCTGCATGACCGACAGGACGCCATGCGCCACCCGCCGCCCCGCCCCGCCCTGCGCCTGACCCAGCCAGGCCCCGACGGGGATGGAGACGGCCAGGTTCAGGCCCATGGCCATGAAAGCCAGAGACAGGCTGGCCGGAAAGGTCTCCAGCACCTTGGCCAGGGCGGGCGTGCCATCCACCAGCGAGGCGCCGAAATCCAGCCGCAGCAGATGCGCGGCGAAGATCAGATATTGTTCGAACAGGCTGCGATCAAAGCCATAGGCCTGGCGCACGGAATCCAGCTGCGCCGGCGTGGCATCCGGACCCGCCAGCATGATGGCCGGATCACCGGCCAGCCGCACCAGGAAGAACAGTACCGTCATCGTGGCGACCAGCAGGAACGCGAAATCGCGCGCCCAGGTCAAAAGCCGCACCATACGCCCTCTCCCGCGGCACAGGATCGATGCCGCAACGGAATGGTATCATGTCACAATGAGTACATTATAAGACAATATGGGCACAAGCGCTTTTTGACAGAAAGCCAATCCATCATAATTTATCATTTAAATCAATAAGTTACATATATTCGCGACTCGAAGATGACAAAAATGACGATGGATTATATGTATTTAAATAAATACAATATGTGCATTTCAGGGGTTGTCAGCCCACCACATTGTCTTATAGTGGATACAATTCAGCGTACAAACAAGCAGCGAACGCATCATGCAAGTGAGCCAACGGCCTCTCCTCATCGTCGGCGCCGGGCCGGTGGGTCTGATGACGGCCCATCTTCTGGCCCGTCAGGGCATTGCCTCCATCGTCCTGGAACAGGATGCAGCCCTGTCCCAGGATCTGCGCGCCTCCACCTTCCACCCGCCGACATTGGACATGCTGGACGGCGAAGGGCTGGCGGCACCGCTGATCGCCCAGGGCCGCATCTGCCCGACCTGGCAGATCCGGCAGCATGACACGCATGAACGCGCGGTATTCGACCTGTCGGTGCTGAAGGACGATACGGCCCATCCCTATCGCCTGCAATGCGAACAATGGCGCTTGTCGGCGTTGCTGCTGGAGCGGCTGCAAACGGAGCCTCTGGTCACGGTGCGTTTCTCCGCCCGCCTGACGGGTCTGGAACAGGATGGCGACGGGGTGACGGCACAGGTGGAGACACCGGAGGGAACGGAGCGGCTGCGGGCCCCCTTCCTGATCGGTGCCGACGGGGCGCGCAGTGTGGTGCGCGGGCTGATCGGACTGGAATTTGACGGCGTCACCTATCCGGAAACGACAATCCTGGCCACCACCGACTTCCCGTTCGAGGAGCATCTGCCCGGCCTGTCCAATGTCAACTATGTCTGGAAGAAGGATGGGACCTTCAGCCTGCTGCGCCTGCGCGACCGCTGGCGCTGCAGCCTCTACCCTGATCCGGACATGCCGATCGAGGAAGCACTGCTGCCGGAAAACATCGACCGCAAGATGCAGGAGATCGTGCCGCGCGACACAGCCTATGAGATCGGGGAGGCCCGCGCCTATCGTGTCCATATGCGCATCACCCGCGATTACCGTAATGGCCGCGTCGTGCTGGCCGGTGACGCCGCCCATATCAACAGCCCCAGCGGCGGCATGGGCATGAATGGCGGGCTGCATGACGCCTTCAACCTGACGGCCACGCTGGGGGAGATCCTGCGCGGCGGGTCGCTGGACCTGCTGGACCGCTACACCCGTCAGCGCCGCCCCATCGCCGAAGCCGAGGTGCTGGCCCAGGCCGACCGCAACCGGTCGCGCATGCAGGAACGTGATCCCGCCAAGCGGCGCGTGATCATGGATGATCTGCTGCGTATCATCGGCAATCCGGAAAGCGCCAGGGCCTATCTGCTGCGCTCCTCAATGATCGAAGCCCTGCGCAAGTCGGCGCAAATTTTGTAATACACCGTCTCGGTGATCGTGACCGATCACCGACTTCAGTCGCCAGCGCCCACATCCGTGGGCTCGGCTACGCGCCATGTGGCGCGCGGCGGCCGTCGCCGCCGAACCCGACCCAGATGAGGTACACTCACCTGGATCAGGTTTAACGCCAAGGGGAACCGCGCCCATGTCGACCTTCAGCGCCTTCATCGCCGGCAAGCCCGTGACCGGTTCCGGCCCCACCCTTGCCGTCATTGATCCGGCGGATGAATCCGAACTGGCCGGGATCGGCGAAGCAGGTCCCGATCTGGTCGATCAGGCCGCCCGCGCCGCCCGTGCCGCCTTCGATGACGGGCGCTGGCGCAACCGGCCGGTGGAGGCGCGGCAGGAGATGCTGCGCCGCATCGCCGACCGGATCGATGCCGCAGCGGACGAGCTGGCCGCCATCGAGACGGCCAATACCGGCATCCCCCTGTCCCAGGCCAAGGCAAGGCATGTAGCCCGCGCCGGGCATAATTTCCGCTTCTTCGCCGACTATATCGGTCAGGCGGCGGGGCGGCTTTATGATCAGGCGCCCGAGCATATGACCCTGATCCGGCGCCAGCCGGTGGGTGTGGCCGGCCTGATCGCCCCCTGGAACGCACCCATCGCCCTGGGCGCAATGAAACTCGCCGCCGCCGTCGCCTTCGGCAATAGCTGCGTCATCAAGCCGTCGGAACAGGCGCCGCTGGGGGTTCACCGTCTGGTCGAACTGATCCATGAGGCGGGCCTGCCCGACGGCGTGCTCAACCTGGTCAGCGGCCGGGGCGCGGTGACGGGTGATGCGCTGGTCCGCCATCCGGAGGTGGATGTCGTCTCCTTCACCGGCGGCACCGGCACGGGCCGGGCCATCATGTCAGCGGCGGGACAGTTCCTGAAGCCCACGACCATGGAACTGGGCGGCAAATCGGCCAATATCATCTTTGACAGCGCAGATTTCGAACAGGCGCTGGATGGTGCGCTGCTGGGCATCTTCACCAATAATGGCCAGCAATGTCTGGCAGGATCGCGCATCCTGGTGCAGCGGTCCATCGCCGACCGGTTCATTGCCGCCTTCCTGGACAGGGTCGCCCGGCTGCGTGTCGGCCATCCCTTGGATGGAGCCACCGACCTGGGCCCCGTCGCCTCCCGCGGGCATCGCGACCGTATCCTGGCCTATGCCGAAACGGCGCAGCAGGAAGGCATGCAGATCCTGGCCGGCGGCAAGGCGCATGCGGATTTCGCCAAGGGCTTCTATCTGGAACCGACCGTGGCCCTGACCGATGATCCCGGCCTGACCGTCTGCCGGGAGGAGATATTCGGACCCTTCGCCACGATCCTGACCTTCGATACGCCCGACGACGCCTTCCGCATCGCCAATGCCAGCCGCTTCGGCTTGGTTTCCTATGTCTGGACACAGGATCTCTATCTGGCCCTGCGGGCGCAGGAGGAGCTGGAGGCGGGCGTGGTCTGGATCAACACGCCCATGATGCGCGAATTGCGGGCGCCGTTCGGCGGCTGGAAGGAATCCGGCGTCGGCGCGGAGGGCGGCCTGGATTGCGAGGCCTTCTATACAAGGCAGAAGACCGTGACCCTTGCCCGCCACCCCCTGTCACTGCGGCGCCTGGGGCTGGGGTGACGGGCCCGACGCCGGGATGTCAGCCGATATGGCGCCATTGCGGGCGCGCGGTGCTGTTGTCCCGTGTCAGCAGCATGTAATATTCGTAGCGGTCGGGGTTATACAGGCTCTGCTGATACAGGATCGGCGTACCGTCCCGGTCGAACACCGTGCGCCGCAGCCGGATTACCGGCGATCCGATCGTCACCCCCAGCTTTTCCGCCACATCGTCATTGGCCGCGATGGCGCTGATCGTCTGTTCGGCACTGACGGCGATGACGCCGGCCTGTTCCAGGATACGGACCACGGGCCGGTCATCCATCGCCTGCCCTTTCAGCAGATCCGCGCTGTCTGCCGGCAGATAGACCTCGGTCAGGGAGACCGGCCGGTCCTTATGCGCGCGCAACCGCTCCAACCGCACGCCCCGGCTGCCGGGCGGAAGCTTCAGGGCCATGGTGGCCACGGTAGGCAAGGGCATGTCGGTGTCATGGGCCAGCGTCTGCGCCGTGGTTTCCACCCCGATGGTGATCAGGTTTTCGATCAGGCCCGACAGGCGCGGGGGGGACGCGCCCCCACCCTCCTGGGCTGCCGGGAACGTGCCCACACCCTGCCGGCGCACCACCAGCCCCTCCCGCTCCAGCACCTCCAGCGCCCGGCGGACCGTGACGCGGGACAGGTTGAACTGGGCCGCCAGGGCCATTTCCGTGGGCAGGGGCGTCGTCTGGCTATAGGCGCCATCAATGATCTGCTGGCGCAGCACGACATAGAGCTGGTGATAGACCGGCAGGCTGCTGCCTTCCTTGGACAATGCCCCGCGTCGACCCGCCACCATCCGCCCCTTTTCCTGTTTCGACTTTGCCAATACCTGCACCCCCGGCCGTCGGGGAGGAAGCGGTTTGCCCTTATTGTATTTTATATGATACCTTTAGACGCAAACTCGACGACACCGCATCCAGATTACATTCCGCGGAAAGCCGAGATTCCCGGTCCATCGGATGCCCTGGCAGGACCATGGATCACGGCGGGAAGGTAAGATGCTTTGTCGTCATTTACAATCAAGATCAGCAGGCGGAGCAGAGGGGTGCCGGTGACAAAGGAGCATGCAAGCGGACCCTGGCCCGCCCTGTCGCGGCGCACCATCCTGGCCGGCAGCGGCGGGCTGCTGCTGGGGCTGCTGGCCGGGCGACCGGCCATGGCGGCGGGCAAGGCCGGCGAGGCGGCCACCCCCTTCGCCGCCTGGATGGAGATCGCCCCGGACGGCAGCATCACCATCGCCACACCGGCGGCGGAAATGGGCCAGGGCATCTTCACCTCCCTGCCCAAGATCCTGATTGATGAGCTGGGGGGCGACTGGGCGCGGGTCAAGGTCGTGCATTCCGACGGCAACCCCGCCTTCATCAACCCGGCATCGAAGGATCAGTCGACGGGCCGATCGATCAGCGTGCGCGGCTATTACCCGCTGTTGCGCAAGCTGGGTGCGCAGGCGCGCGAGATGCTGCGCCAGGCGGCGGCCACCCACTGGCAGATCAGCATCGACCATGTGCGGATCGAGAATGGCGTCGCCATCGACGCGCAGGGCGGGCGGCGGGTGAATATCGGTCGGCTGGCCGTCGCAGCGGCCGCCCTGCCCGTGCCTGAAAACCCGCCGCTGAAGAGCCGCGATCAACTGACGCTGGTCGGCCACTCCACCCCGGCCAAGGATGTGGCGGAGAAGGTGACGGGCCGCGCCCTCTATGCCATCGACGTGAAGCTGCCGGGCCTGCTGACCGCGACGGTCCGGATGGCGCCGGTGTTCGGTGCGACCATCGACCGGTTCGACCCGGCACCAGCCCTGGCCATTCCCGGCGTCGTCGCCGTGGTGCCCTTCGGCGGACAGGCCATCGACACGCCCTACCCCTATGAAGCCGGCATCGCCATCGTGGCGGAGAATTTCTGGGCGGCCCGACGCGGCTATGACGCCCTGTCGGTGACCTTCAAGGGCGGGCGTGATCCCTCTGCCTCCACCGCCGCGCTGGCGGCGGCCCGGCCAGCCCTGGCGGAGAAGGGAACGGCCCTGCCTGCCAAGGTCATCGGCGACAGTGCGGCCGCCTGGGAACAGGCGGCGCATCGCCGTGAATGGTTCTACGACGTGCCGTTCCTGGCCCATATGACCATGGAGCCGATGACCTGCGTCGCGCAGGTGGAGGCGGACCGCGCCACCCTGTGGGCGCCGACGCAGGGTCCCCTGGGCGTGGCCCGCGCCGTGGGCAAGCTGCTGGGACTGCCGCCGGAAAGGGTGACGGTTCACCGCACCTTCCTGGGCGGCGGTTTCGGGCGGCGCTGGCCGCGCGACTTCGCGGTGCAGGCGGCCGAAATCGCCAGGGCGGTCGGCCGGCCCGTGAAGCTGATCTGGACGCGGGAGGAGGATACACAGCATGATTTCTACCGCCCTGGCATGGGGTTGCGCGCGCGGGCCAGTTTCAATGCGCAGCAGCAATTGACGGGCCTGCACCTGACCAGCGTCGGCCCGTCGCTGATGGCCTGGCAACGGGCCGTGACCGGCCCCCCGCGGGCCGATTTCGCGGCCGTCGGCGGGCTGGATGACAGTCACTACGCCCTGCCCGCCCTGACCGTGGATTGGGTGGACCAGCCCACCCCCATCCCCATCGGCATGTGGCGCGGGGTCGGCCATTCGCAGAACGGCTTCTTCCTGGAAAGCGTCATCGATGAGATCGCGCAGGAGACGGGGCAGGATGCCTATGCCTTCCGCCGCGCCATGCTGGCCGGCAATCCGCGCGCCTGTCGCGTGCTGGACAAGGCGGCGTCGGCCATCGGCTGGGGCCGGACCCTGCCGGCCAGCCAGGGGCTGGGTATCGCCTTCATGGAATCCTATGACACGATGGTCGCCCATGGCGCGCAGGTCAGCGTCCGGGATGGCAAGGTGACGGTGGAACGGCTGGTGGCCGTGGTCGATCCCGGCCTGGCCGTCGATCCCCGCACCATCGAGGCGCAGGTACAGGGTGCCGCTATCTTCGCCCTGTCGGCCCTGTTTCACGGGGAGATTACGGTCAGCGACGGAAAGGTGAACCAATCCTCCTTCACCGACCAGCCCGTGCTGACCCTGGCCGATACGCCCCCCGTCGATGTCCATATCCTGGAAAGCGACGGTGCGCCCATCGGCGGCATCGGGGAACCGGGCCTGCCGACCGTGGCGCCTTCCGTCACCAACGCCATCTTCGCCGCCACCGGCATCCGCATCCGTTCCCTGCCGCTGGCCAAGGCCAGGCTGGGCTGAACGAGGTTATCATGACCGACCCTGTCACCCTCACCCTGAACGGCCAGCGCCAGTCCGTCACCGTCAGCCCGGATACACCCTTGCTGTGGGTCCTGCGCGACGCGCTGGGCCTGACCGGCACCAAGTTCGGCTGCGGCATCGGGGCCTGCGGGGCCTGTACTGTCCATATCGATGGGGTGCCTGTGCGCTCCTGCGCCCTGCCGGTGGAGGCCGTGGGCAAGGGCAAGGTCACCACCATCGAAGGGCTGGACCCCGCTGGCAACCACCCGATCCAGGCCGCCTGGCGCGACCTGAACGTGCCGCAATGCGGCTATTGCCAGTCGGGCATGATCATGGCCGCCGCCGCCCTGCTGGCGGAAAATCCGCACCCGACGGAGGCGGATATCCGTGAGACCATCACCAACATTTGCCGTTGCGGCACCTATCACCGCATCATCGCCGGCATCATCCTGGCCGCCACCCGCAAGCCGGGATGAAGGCGGGGGCTAGACGCCCCACGCCCCGCTGAAGCCCTTGGGCAGGCCGGCATCCGGCGTGAAACCGTACAGCTCGGTGTCCGGCAGGGCTGCCTTCACCACCTCCCGCACCGCCAGCAGCTTCTCCAGGTCGATGCCGGTCTCATAGCCCATGGCGGCCAGCATGAAGGCCAGATCCTCGGTGACAATATTACCCGATGCCCCCGGCGCAAACGGACAGCCGCCGATGCCGCCCAGCGAGGCGTCCAGCGTCGTGATCCCTTCATCCAGCGCCGCCAGGGCATTGGCCAGACCCAGACCGCGGGTATTGTGCAGATGTACGCCGGAACAGGCATAGTCACCCACCACGCCGCGCACGGCGCGGATCAGGCGCTTGACCTGGGCCGGGTTGGCATAGCCGGTGGTGTCGGACAGGCCCACCTCATCACACCCGGCCTTCATCAGCGCTTCGGCAATCTCCAGCACCTTGGCCTCGGGCACGACACCCTCCAGGGTGCAGCCAAAGGCCGTGGACAGGCCGCCCTCGAACTTGGCCCTGTTGCCTTCCGGTTGCGCCTTGATCAAGGCGGCGATGGCGGCCGTCTCCTCCAGCATCTGCGCATGGGTCCGGCGGACATTGCGCAGGCTGTGGGTTTCGCTGACCGACAGGGGGATAGTGATCTTGTGCGCACCGGCCGCCACCGCCGCCTCCGCGCCTTTCAGATTGGGCACCAGCACGGCCACGGTCAGGCCGGGTATGGTGCGGGCATAGGCCACCAGTTCGGCCGTATCGGCCAGTTGCGGCAGGATCTTGGCCGGGACGAAGGACCCGACCTCGATCTCCCGCACGCCGGCAGCGGCTTCGGCCGCGATCCAGGCCTTCTTCGCCTCGGTCGGCATGATCGGGCTGATGGATTGCAGCCCGTCGCGAGGACCGACCTCGGAAATTTCGATGAAGGTACCGGCCATGGCTCAACCCTCCGCCTGGACAACAAGACCGCGCGACAGCAGGTCCTTGACGCGATCCGGGTCATAGCCCAGTTCGGCCAGCACCTCCCCCGTATGCTGACCCGGCTTGGCCAGATCATGCTGGATGGCCGGCCGGTGACCATCGATCTCCACCGGCAGGGCCGGCAGGCGGATCGGGCGCTGGTCATCGGGCAGATGCAGGTCCAGCAACCCGCCCGACGCCGCCAGATGCGCATCCTCGAACAGGTCCTCCGGCCGGTTGATCGGGGCGAAGGGCAGGCCGATCTCTTCCAGCCTGGCCAGCAACTCCGCCTTCGTGAAGCTCTTGAACAGGTCCTGCACGCGCGGAATGATGCGGTCGCGGGCCTGCACCCGGCCATTATTCCTGGCCAGCGTCTCGTCGGCAACGAAATCATCCAGGCCGAAGGCCTTGCAGAAGCCGACCCACTGACCGTCCGTGACGACACCGGCGAACACCGTCTGTTCGTCCTTGGTCTGGAACTGGTCATAGATGGCCCAGGCCGAAATACGCACCGGCATGGGGCGCGCGGCCGTACCGGTCACGACATATTGCGCCATATGCTGGCCCACCAGGAACACACAATTCTCAAACAGCGCCGACTTCACCGTCTGGCCCCGGCCCAGCGTGCCGCGCTGGATCAGGGCCGCCAGCACGCCGATGACGCCGAACAGTCCACCGATGACATCGATGACGGAGGCACCGGCGCGCAAGGGGCGGCCCGGCGGACCGGTCATATAGGCCAGCCCGCCCATCATCTGCGCCACCTCGTCCAAGGCCGCGCGATGTTCATAGGGGCCGGACAGGAAGCCCTTGGCGGAGCAATAGATCAGGCCGGGATTGCGCAGCTTCAGCGCCTCTTCCCCGAAACCCAGTGCCTCCATGGCGCCGGGTCGGAAATTCTCGATCAGGACATCGGCCCGGTCGATCAGGTCCAGCGCGATCTGCTTGCCTTCCGGGGACTTCAGATCGACCGACAGGCTGCGCTTGTTGCGGCCATACATGGGGAAATAGCCGGCGCCGGAGCCCAGCAGGCGGCGGGTATTATCACCGCCGATCGGCTCCACCTTCACCACATCGGCACCCAGGTCGCCCAGCACCATGCCGACCGCTGGGCCCATGACCATGTGGGTAAATTCCACCACCTTCAATCCGGCCAGTGGCAGGGCGGTGGCCGTGTCGTTCTGCGACATGAAAAACCTCGAACGCTGAAGGTCAGAAGAAAAGCCAGGGATGGCGGGCGCGGTATCCGCCCTCGAAATCCTGGATGGTGGGCAGGCGCTTCAGGGTGACGCCGATGGCGTCCAGCCCTTCCAGCAGCATTTCCTTGTCGGCGGGCGCGATGGTGAAGGGCAATTCCGTGCCGTCGGGCATCCGCACGCTCTGTGCCGCCAGATCGATGGTCAGGGTCTGCGGCGCCTCCACCTTCGACAGGGCAGCCACGGCCGGCTCCGGCAGCACCAGTGGCAGAATGCCGTTGCGCACGCAATTGCCCTGGAAGATGGCGCCGAAGCTGGGGGCAATGACGCAGCGGATGCCATAATCCTGCAGGGCCCAGACGGCATGCTCGCGGCTGGAGCCGCAGCCGAAATTGGGACCGGCCAGCAGGATCGGCGCCTTGCGGAAGCCGGGCCGGTTCAGCACGAAATCGGGGTTCTCGACGCGGGCGGCCACATCGCTGTAGCGCCAATCGGCAAACATGCCCTCGCCCAGCCCTTCCTTCGATACTTTCTTCATCTCGCGTGAGGGGATGATGGCGTCTGTATCGATATTGGCGCGGAACAAGGGTGCCGCGACGCCAGTCAGGCGGGTGAACTTTTCCATCAGATCACATCTCCCCCAGCAGCGGGCGCGGATCGGCGATATGACCGGCGATGGCCGACGCCGCCACCGTCACCGGGCTGGCCAGATGCGAGCGGGTGCCCGGGCCCTGGCGGTTCTCGAAATTTCGGTTGGTGGAGGTGACGACACGCTCTCCCTTACCGAAATGCTCACCACCCGCGAAGAAGCACACCGAACAGCCGCTTTCCCGCCATTCGAAGCCCGCTGCCTGGAATACCAGATGCAGCCCCTCCGCCTCCGCCGCTGCCTTCACCTGCATGGAGCCGGGAACGCAGATGGCGCGCACCCCGGCCGCCACCTTGCGGCCCTTCAGCACGGATGCGGCGGCGCGCAGGTCGGACAGGCGGGCGTTGGTGCAACTGCCGATGAAGGCCCCATCGATGGGCAGGCCGATCAGGGCGTCACCCGCCGCCAGGCCCATATAATCCAGCGCCCGGCGCTGGGCCTGGGCGGCATTGGCGTCGGCGGCGCTGTCGGGATCGGGCACATGACCGGTCAAGGGGACCGCATGCTGCGGGCTGGTGCCCCAGGTGATGGTGGGCGCGATGTCGGCGCAATCGATCAGGATTTCCTGGTCGAAGACCGCATCGTCATCGCTGACCAGGGTCTGCCAGTCCGCGACGGCGGCGTCCCACAAAACACCCTTGGGCGCGAAGGGACGACCCTTCACCCAGTCGATGGTCTTGGCGTCGGGTGCCACCAGCCCGGTCCAGGCCGCGAACTCCACCGCCATGTTGCACAGGGTCATGCGTGCCTCCACCGACAGGGCGGTGACGGCGGACCCGGCGAATTCGATGGCATAGCCCGCACCACCGCCGGCGCCATGGGCGGCGATCAGGTGCAGGATCATGTCCTTGGCCCCCACGCCGGCGGGCAATTTTCCGTCGAACCGCACCCGCATGGTCCGGGGTCGCTTGACCACCAGGGTCTGGGTGGCCAGAGCGTGCGCAGCCTCCGTCGATCCGATGCCCCAGGCCAACGCCCCCAGACCGCCTTGGGTGCAGGTATGGCTGTCGGGACAGACCAGCGTGGCGCCGGGCAGGGCGATGCCCTGTTCGGGCGACACGACATGCACGATGCCCTGGCGGTTGTCGCCGATATCAAAGACGCGGATGCCGGCCTCTGCCGCCGCCGCCCGCGTTTCCTGAATGAAGGCCGTGCCGCCCGGCATGATGGTGGCATCGCTGCGCCCTGGCAGTGTATCGACAATATGGTCCATGCAGACAAAGGCCCGGTCGGGATGGCGCACCGCACGCCCCTGTTCCTGCAACCCTTTCAGCGCCATGGACCCTGTGCGCTCATGCAGCAGCACCCGGTCGATATAAAGCAGGTCCGTCCCGTCGCCCAGATCGGCGACACGATGCCGTTCCCACAGTTTTTCGACAAGCGATTGCCCCATAGTCCAATCCCGTGCTGATCCGATCTTAAATGGTATATAAATATACCATTATTACCAATGCAAGAGCATATCTGCTTGCCATGTCATGGGGACAGCAAAAAACCCGGCCGCCAAGGGGCGACCGGGTTTCCGCAGGCAAGAGGCTGAGCGCGAGGCTTCAACCCGACTTGGGATCAGAAGCGGTACCGCGCCCGCACGTCCCAGGTCATCGGCTCGTTCAGGAAGATCGACGTCGCCGACAGGAAGGAGACCTTGTAATTCTGGTCCGTGCAGTTCTTGCACCCGACCGACAGGGTCAGGTCCGGATAGGCCGCCGGCTCAAAGGCCAGGCTGGCATTCCACAGCATCTGATGCGGCGTCCAGGCGCCGTCGGTGCTGTCGGTGTTGCCGGCATTGCCGATGGCGTAGCCGTTATTGTAATTGAAGCCGACCGTCGGGCGGAACAGGCCGCTATCCGTCTCGATATCATAGGTCGCCGACAGGATGCCGGAGAAGTCCGGCGCGCGCACCGGGCGGGCGATCCTTCCCTTGAAATCGACGAAGCCGCGATTGCAGTTGGCCGCAATGGCCGTGGCATTGCTGGCCGCCAGTGCCGCCTGGCAATTGGCCAACTGCACCTGCACATCGTCGGAAATGTCGATATAGCGGGCATGCTGCAGACCCAGCGAGCCGTTGATGCTCAGCCCCTGCAATGGCCGCCAGATCATTTCCAGCTCACCGCCATAGTTGCGCAGGCCGGCGGGGTTGGTGGTGGTGAAGATGCGGGCACCCTGGGCCGTGGTATAGGCGGCGGAAATCTGTACATCCTTCGCCTCGCTGTAGAAGGCGGTGGCGTTCAGACGCAGGGTACGGTCGAACAGGTCGGTACGGATACCCACTTCCTCCGACCAGACCTTCTCGGGCTTGAAGGCATAGAACAGGTTGTTGGACAGCGCCCGGCCGTTCCAGCCGCCCGACTTCTCACCGCGGGTCACCGAGGCATAGACCATCACATCCTCGTCGACCTGATATGAAAGGGCGAAGCGCGGGGTGACGAAGTTGTTCTTCAACTCGGTCGGGATGCCCGACGCCTCGATCAGGGCGGTGCTGAACACCGGCCCGCGGGCACCGGTATTGGTTTGCACCTCCAGATCCTTGACCTCCCGTGACAGGCGCACACCGACGGTCGCGGTCAGGGCGTCGGTCACCTTATAGTCGCCCTGCACATAGGCGGCATAGGAGTCCAGGTCGTTGGAGATGGTGCGATCACCGCTGACCGTGAAACCCGCCGCTGTGCCGACACCGGTGCCCAGGTCTGTGTCGTTATTCTCATGCAGGTAATAGAGACCGGCCGTGTAGTTCAGCTTCTCGTCGAAGGCCAGGCCATTGACCTTCAGTTCCTGGGAGAACTGCTTGTGCCGGCTGTAATTCAGGATCGGCGACACGCCCGTGGTGATCGGGTTGGGGGCGGCCGGGTTGCTGTCGATGAAATAACGCTGGGTCGTGTCGCGATAGCCGGTGATCGAATTCACCGTCACGCCGCCGACTTCCCAGGCGATGTTGGAGGCCAGCGACCAGTTCTTGGTCTCATTGCCCGGCTTGTTGCGGGCCTTGGAGCCCGTGAAATAATTGGCCAGCGAACCCTGCACGATGCCCAGGCTGGACACGCGCTTGCCCGTGACGGGATCGACATAATTGATCAGATTGGAGGCTTCCTGATCGACATAATCGCCCGACAGGTCGATGGTCAGATCGTCATTGGGCAGCAGGCGGACCGCACCGCGCAGGCCATAGGCGTCCGTCCCGTTCAACTTGTTGCCCGTGGACCGCTGGGTCACATACCCATCGCTGCTGCTGCGATAGGCGCTGATCTTGGTCAGGACCTTGTCGGCCAGCGGGGCGTCGATGCTGGTGCGGACGTCGATGGCGCCGAAGCGGCCGGCCCCGGCCTCCAGATAGCCGCCAGCCTTGGTCGACGGCTTCTTCATGATGACATTGATGGCGCCGCCGGTGGTGTTGCGGCCGAACAGGGTGCCCTGGGGCCCGCGCATCACCTCGATCCGCTCCACATCGAACAGGCCGAAATTATTGGCGTTCTGACGGGAGATATAGACATCGTCGACATAGGTGCCGACCGGCACATCCTGCGTGGCGATGGATTCGGTATTGCCGATGCCGCGAATGTAATAGGTGTTGGAGCTGCCCAGGCCGACATTGTTGTTGCCGACCAGATTGGGGATTTCGCGGATCAGGTCGATGGTGCTGCGGATCTGCTTATCCTCCAGATCGGCGGACCCGAGGGAGGAGACGGCCAGCGGCACTTCCTGCAGGTTCTGCAGGCGGCGCTGCGCCGATACCACAATCTCCTCCAGTTGGAACGTCTCCTCTGCGGCGGGCGGAGGGCTCGTCTGCGCCATGGCATCGGTCGCCACCAGGGCGGCGATCAGGGTCAGTGACGCGGTTGCCAAAAACTTTGCCTTCATTGTGATGCATCCCATAGCTGGTTGTTGATCTTGGTGGCGGCGGTTGCGCCTTGTCCACCGAACCTCAGTAAGGAAGGGGGGTGCCGGGCACTTCGCCGCGGCAGGCTTCCAGCGATGGCGGCAGCACCGGGTCATAGGGTGGCCACCATTGGAAGGGCCGGTCCGGCGCCACATAGTCCGTGGTCAGCGGCCCGCCCTTGGTGCGGAAGAAATACAGATTGCCGGTCAGCGTGCCGTAGGGGCCGTGCGGCACCGCCGGCGGACGCCAGAAATAGGCACCGGGCCGCATGACGCCGCGATTGCCATGCACCTCGCCGCCCAGCAGATACATCTCCTCTACGGTCGGATGGATCTCCGACCGTTCCGCCCAGCGCACCGGCAAGGTGCCCAGGATCCAGGAGACATCGCCCGTCACCGGGTCCTTGTAGAGCAGCTTGCGTCCGGCACCCGGCGGAAACTCCGGATGGAAATTACCCGTGTAGGGCACCTGGTAGGCATCGGCCCGCAGGACCAGCCGGGCAGGATCAAAGGTCGCGGGCGCCGTCACACCTGTCGGATCGGCCGACAGGAAGGTCAGCACCACCGCCCCCGCCGGGCTGTCCAGGGCACCCCGCCGGAACCCGGCCGGCAGATGGGCGAAACAGAGATGGCCGTAATCCTGACCGTCGATGGTCAGTGACCCGTCAATGACCAGGAACTCCTCGTCCACCGGCAGCGTGGCGGCATTGGCGGCATAACCGGCGGGATAGCGGACCAGCATGCTGACCGCGCCGGTTTCGTCGTCCCGGCTGAGCAGCCGCATCTCCACGCCCGGCCGCAGCCCCCAGAGATCATGGGACTGCCAGGGAATATGCTGCGCTTGGACGAACTCTACCCATGAGCGTGCCAAAATCGTGGCTCCTCAAGTCGAAGAAATATTGGTGGGGACATCACCCGACAGCGGGGTGCGCGGATCAGGATCATCGCCCAGCACCCGCAGCAGCTTGCGCATCGACGCCTCCAGCGCGGCGCGTGAGCCAGACAGGAAGGAGGCGTCATCGGCCAGGGCGTCGACCGCGCCCGGCGCCAGTACGCCGGCACGTTCCAACGCCGTTTCCAGGGCCAGACGGCGGGTCCGCTCGATATGCAGCTGGGCGGCCAGCTCGAAGACCAGGCCGGTCAGCCGGCCGATATCCGGCTGCATCGGCGGCAGAGGGGGCGGCAGATTGGGGATCATTGCGGCTTCTCCGCTTCAAGGACGGCCCAGGGGAAATGCCATTCGGAACGGCGGGGCCAGGAAAGTGTGTCCTGCAGGCCGCCACCCCGTTCATCGAAACCGACCCAGCGGGCATTGACCAGACCGGCAGCGGCCGCCATGGCCGGCAGATCGGCGGCGATCATCGGCGGCAGGAATGGCTCATTGTTGCGCGCGCCATGTTCGATCATGGCCAGATCACGCAGACCATCCCCCGTGCGCTGGAAATCCAGGAAGCGCAGCAGCCCGCCCGGCGCCAGCAGACGCGACGCCTCGGCAAAGATGGCCGGCAGCACATCGGTCGGCACCTCATGCACGAACATGGTGGAGGTCACCAGATCGGTGCTGCCCGCCTCCAGACCCGTTGCCACGGCGTCGGCCTGCCGGAAACGGACGGCCAGCCCGCGCTCGCTGGCGCGGCGCGCCGCCAGTTCCAGGCAGGGCAGCGCCAGATCGACACCGATCACCTCCGCCTCAGGGAACGCCTGCTTCATGGGCCAGGCGGATTTGCCGAAGCCGCAGCCCATATCGACGATGCGCCGATAGGGCCGGGCCGGCAGCGCCGTCTGCACAAACAGGCGGTGGAAGCCGTAATCATCATTCTCGCCCAGCATCACCAGCCGGGCCCCCAGCTCATAGACGCGGCCCGCCAGATCGTGGGACCAGAAGCTGCCCGGCTGCAGGTGGATATCCCAGTCCGTGTACCATTGCGGCAGCACCAGATGGGGGTCGGGTTCGACACTGGCCGGGCCGGCGGGCGGCGGCGGCAGGTCCCCTTCCCGCACCACCGCATCGGTCACGGCCCGCCACAGCATCTTCTGCGACCCGCGCTCCAGCCAGGAGAACCAAGGATATGTGGGCAGGCCCTGAACCAGCGGGGCCAGGCTGGCCGGATCGTTCATCACCGGCGGCGGCGGATCGATGGCGTCGAAATCCTCCCGCAGCTTGGGATAGATCGTGGTCGCCCAGTGGCGCCGCAGGCTCAGGACGAAATCCAGATTGGCCCGGTCTTCCAGTGCCATTGCCATGGTAAACGCTCCTTTCATACCGGGATCGGTCACGCCGGCCCGATCAACTCAATCCATTCGCCGGCCGCTCCGCGCCGGCAGGTGGCGGCCCCGCCACCCGGCAGCAGGGCCGGGTCATCGACCGCAAAACTCACCATCGCCATGCCGGGCGGCAGTTCACCTGCCGCACAGGGCCGGGGGCGTGTCACATCGGGATAGGCATCCAGCTCGATCAGGGTGCCGTGCGGCAGCTTGATCAGCCCGTGCGCATGCTCCGTCTCCGGGGCCAAGCCGTTGGCCCAGGAAATCACCTGGACGCGGGTGGATACGGGCGGGTCAATCTCGTTCCCGAAGCCGCCATAGGCCCGGAACATGGCCGGCAGATCGGCCCCGCCGGCCACGACGATGAAGACATGGCCGACAAAGGCCCTGGCTTGGGCCAGATCAAGGCCGCTACCGTCCCCCACCTGGGTGAAGTAAAGGCATTCCCCGGCCGGCCCCAGCACCTGCATGGCGCGGATCATGGGGAAGCGCTGCAGGCTTTTCGGCGGGCCGATGATGCGGAAGAACGGGCTGTTCTCCAGCATCGCGGCCAGCGCATCCACCTGCTGCACCACGATCTCGGTGGCGTTCCAGCCATGGGTAGTCAGGGCCTGCCAGCCTGCCGCCGCCTTGCTTTCCACAAAGCGCAGAAAGGCCGGGGTGCCACAGGCCGGCGCCAGCGTCAGATAAGGCCGGCCCGCCATGGCGGGGGCGGACCAGGAAGCTGCCACAGCGGCCGGTACCACCCCCTCCTCCACCACGCGGTAACCCAGCACATCGGAATAGGCGGTGCGGATGACCGACAGGTCGGGCAGGCAATGGGTGACGGCGCGGATGGTGCCCAGCGTGGGACGGACCGGCTCAACCATGATCACGTTCCCCCGCCCCGATCATGCGCTCCACCGCTTCCACGCCCTTGCGATAGGCCGGCAGGCCGAAGGACAGGATGATCAGCGCGGCACCGCCGACGGTTGCGGCCTCGATGGTCATGGCCCAGCCCAGCTTGGTCGGATCGCCGAACATGTCGGTCATCCAGCCCACGGGCGGCGGGCCGATCAATTGCCCGGAGATGGAGATCACCAGATAATAGATGGCCGTGGCCTGCGACTTGATCTGCCCCGGCGCCAGCAGGCTGAGCGAGGCGGGACCGGCCGCCGCCGCCATGGCCTGGCCCACGAAGGCGAAGAACAGGGCGGCAATGGCCAGTTCCGCCGTCGGCATCACCGGATAGGCTGCAAAGCCCGGCACGGCGACGAACAGCCCGCATAGCAGCGCGCGCATGGTCGCATCCTTGCGGCCCGCCTTGATCCAGCGATTGGTCAGCCACACGCCCAGGGCCGTACCGATGGGCCCGCCGGTCAGGAACATCACCCCGGTGGCAATGCCAACATCGCGGACATTCCAGCCGAAGCTGCGCTCAAACAGGCTGGCATTCCAGAAGGCCAGCGATCCCATGGTGACGACAGCCGCCGATCCGACGAACAGCACGCCAAAGGCCCGCCAGCGCCTGGCAATGAAACGCAGCGCCTGGGGAATGGAGGCTTTCTGCCCGTCCAGCCCGGATTCCGCATCCACCACCCGCTCCTGGCGCGGCGGCTCGGCAAAGGTGAACATCAGCCCGGCCAGCAGCAGGCCCGGCAGGCCGACGATCAGGAAACTCATCTGCCATGGCTTCAACTCGCCCAGAATTGGCAGCACCACGCCCGGCAGGCCGGCCACGGCATGGACCAAGGGCCCGCCCAGCAGGAAGGCGGCACCCGCCCCCAGGAAGGTGCCCGACATGAACATGGAGAGTGCGCGGGCCCGTTTCTCCCGCGGGAAACGATCGCTGATCAGGGAAACCGTGCAGGGCGCCAGCGCCGCCTCCCCCAACCCCACGCCCAGCCGTGTGGCGAACAGGGCCGGAAAGCCCTTGGCCAGACTGGCCAGTGCGGTCATGGAGCACCAGATGGTGATGCCGGCGGCCAGGATGCCGCGCCGGTTGAACCGGTCGGCCATCCAGCCCAACGGCAGGCCCATCAGCACATAGAACACGCCGAAAGCGGGTCCCAGCAACAGCCCGACCTGGAAATCCGTCAGGCCCAGATCGGCCTTGATCGGGCCGATCAACAGGCTGGGAAGGAAACGGTCAATATAGGATATGATCTGCGCTGCTGTGAGCAGGATTACCATATACCAGCCGGACCGGAGCGCGTTGCGTATCCGTTCCACCTGTCCTTGACCCGTCTCACCTGCGTTCAGGGCACTCGTCATGGGCGTGCTCCTTGTTTATACACCTAGCGTCCGGGAAATACCCGGCGATGACAAACGATATGATTTGACCTACAGTGTGAAGAATATTCACAATAGCAAGGAAGCGCCGATGCGCAGCCTTCCCTCGATCGAGACCTTGCGGGCCCTGGATCGCGCCGCAACCCATGGCAGTTACTCCGCCGCCGCCGACGAGCTGGGTCTGACCCATGGCGCCATCAGCCACCGTATCCGTGAATTGGAGGAAAGGCTGGGCATCACCCTGTTCCGGCGGGCCGGGCGCGGCATGGTGCCAACGCGGGAGGCCGTGACCCTGCTGGCGCATGTGCGTCAGGCGCTGGCCATCCTCGACCGGGCCTTTCCCAATCATCGCCGGACCGATGGTGATGAAAGGCTGGTCATCTCCATCCATCCGGCCCTGGCCACGCGCTGGCTGCTGCCCCGGCTGGGCAGCTTCACGCAGATCATGCCGGACGTCGCCGTGACCATCCGGTCGACGGCGGATCTGGAGGAGTTCCTGGTGCGCGGTGTCGATCTGGCCATCCGCTACGGTTCCGGCGACTGGCCCAATTGCGCCAGCCAGCGGCTGGGCGGAGAGATTTTCTATCCCGTCTGCACGCCCGATTATCGCGACCGTCTGGATATCCGCACGCCGGAGGATCTGCGCCGCTGCACCTTGCTGCGCCATGGCTGGCAAAGCTGGTCGCCCTGGCTGCGCGCGGCCGGACTGCGCCTGCCGGAGCCCACCGCCGGCCTGACCCTGTCGGACAGTTCCATGCTGGTGGAGGTCGCCAGCAGCGGCCAGGGCGTGGCGCTGGCCGGCAGCCTGATGGTGCAGGAGGAAATCAAGCGCGGGCGGCTGGTCCGGCTGTTCGACATCAAGGCGGAGGATCTCTACGGCTATTATCTGGTCTGGCAGACGGGCACGGTGCTGAGCACCAGCGCGCTCTCCTTCCGCGCCTGGGTCGCCGATTGCTTTGCCGAGACCATGGCAGAGATCACGGGCGAACCCGGCCCGACCCTGATCGGCGGAGCCGATGCCGGATGAAGAACCGGCGAAGCCGACCCCGGAAGAGGAACCGGCCGGGGCACACAAATTCCCCATTGCTGCGCCCCAGCAAATGCGATTAAATGATATAAAGTTATATCAATCATCATGCAAACGAGGCGAACAGATGCGGTTTGAGCCGACCATGGTGCGGGAGCAGAAGACGGCCCGCGAGCTGTTTGAACAGGTGAAGGCCAATCCTGCCCGCGCCAAATTCGGCTTCGGCAGCCGGGTCGCCATCGTGAATGTCGATTTCCAGCAGGCCTATACGCGACCCGACCTGTTTCCCAAGACCGCCTATGTCACCGACCCGGACCAGATCACCCATGTGAACCGGATCAGCGCCGTCGCCCGCCGGCTGGGCATGCCCGTCATCTGGACCCGCGTGATGTATAAGCCGGATGCCGGCGACGCCGGTGTCTGGGGCACCCGCACCAACACGCCCGACAGTCTGCAGAACATCAGGGCCGGCAGCGACCGCCATGCCTTCGACCCGCGCGTGGAGATCGATCCTGCCGTCGACTTTGTCTTTGACAAGCGCATGCCGTCGGCCTTTTTCGAGACACCGCTGCCCAGCTATCTGGTCTGGCACAAGGTGGATACGGTCATCGTCACGGGCGGCAGCACGTCGGGCTGTGTCCGCGCCACGGCGGTGGACAGCCTGTCCCATGGCTACCGCACCATCGTTGCGGAAGAATGCGTGGCCGACAAGCATGAGAGCTACCACTACGCCAACCTGACCGACCTTCTGCTGAAATATGCCGATGTCGTGACTGTGGCGGAGGTGGACGGCCATCTGGCGGCCCTGGCCGGTTGAGCGGAAGGACGGAAGTGATGCACAGCGATCCCAACCTCTATGATTTCTGGCCCTACCGTGACCGGCCCAGGATCACCTGGCCCGGCAACAAGAAAGTCGCCTTCTGGGTGGCGCCGAATATCGAATTCTACGAGATCGACCCGCCGACCAACCCCTCGCGCAAGCCCTGGGGCCGGCCGCATCCCGATATCGTGCCCTATTCGGCGCGCGACTGGGGCAACCGGGTCGGGCATTGGCGGCTGATGGAGGTGATGGACGAGTTCAAGGTGCGCGGCAGCATCAGCCTGTCCGTCGCCATGCTGGACCATCACCCGGAGATTATCCGCGCCTGCGTGGAGCGCGACTGGGAGTTTTTCAGCCACGGCATCTATAACACCCGCTATTCCTATAACATGACTGAGGCGCAGGAACGCGCCGTGCTGGAGGACAGCATCAAGTCCGTCATGGACGCGACCGGACAGCGTATCCGCGGATATCTGGCCCCGGCGCTGACCCATACCGAACGCACGCTCGGCCTCTTGGCCGAATATGGGTTCTGGTATAGCTGCGACCTGTTCCAGGATGACCAGCCGCAGCCGTTGAAGGTGAAGGGCGACAATCGCCTGATCTCCATGCCCTACAGCCTGGAGGTCAACGACGTCATCACCTATGGCGTCTATCACCAGAGCCCGCGCGCCTATGCCGACGCCCTGATGCGCCATTTCGACCAGTTGCTGGAAGAAGGGGCGGAGACGGGCACGGTGATGTGCATCCCGCTGCACGCCTATCTGGTCGGCCATCCGCACCGGATCGGCCCGTTCCGCGAGGCGCTGCGCTATATCACCAGCCATCGCGACGATGTCTGGGTGACGACAGCCAAGGACATCGCCGAGTTCTATCTGGCAAACCATTACGACCAGTCGCTGGCCGACATTGCCCGGCGCGGCAATGCACGGCCCGGCACCGGCTTCAATCCGCAAGGGGGCGCGTGATGAGCATCCTGCCCGACAGCTACCTCACCTATGCCAGGCGTCATGCCGGCCCGGACCATGGCCATTATCCGGCCTCACCCCTCATCGACCGCGTGCCCATCACCCTGCCGGGCGGGGCGAAGCTGGGCCTGTGGGTGGTGGTGCCGCTGGAATTCTTCCCGCTGAACCCGTCGGGACAGCCCTTCAAGGCGCCCGGCGCCATGCAGACGCCCTATCCCGACCTGCGCCACTACACGACCCGCGATTATGGCAACCGCGTCGGCGCCTATCGCCTGCTGACATTGTTCGGCAAGCTGGGCCTGCGCGCCACCTTCGCGGTGCAGGGCGCGGTGGCCGACCGCTATCCGGGGCTGGTCCGCGATATCCTGTCCGATGGGCACAATCTCTGCGCCCATGGCTGGGACACGGACAGCCTGCACCATTCCGGCCTGTCGGCCGCGGTGGAGGAGGACTATATCACCCGCACCCTGGACGCGATCCAGGCGGCGGGCGGCACCCGGCCCGATGGCTGGCTCAGCCCGGCACGGGCCGAGGGCTTTGCCACACCGGCCCGGCTGGCGGCCCAGGGCGTAAGCTGGTTCGCCGACTGGGCGCATGACGACCTGCCCACCCGGTTCCAGACGGAATCGGGGCAACTGGCCGCCCTGCCCTTGTCCAACGAGCTGGATGACTGGCAGATCCTGATCAATTACACCCGGCCCGAACATGAATGGGCCACGCAGGTGGCGGATGCGGCCGACTGGCTGCTGGATGAGGCGACGCGCTTCAACAGCCCGCGCCTGCTGACCTTGACGCTGCGGCCCTATGTCAGCGGCCTGCCCTATCGCGTCAAGGCGCTGGGCGACAGCCTGAAAGGCGTGCTGGACCGGGCCGGTGCGGTGGCGGTGACGCCGGCCGACCTGACCGGCGCCCTGTCGGCATGATCAACGGACGCTCCCGACCCTCACGCGGACCTTGTGCCACGGGCACAAGATGCGGATAAGTCGGGAGCCTTCCCTTCCCATGCCCCCTGGACCCCCCTTCATGGACCAAGACGTGCCCCCGGCAGGACTGACCCCGGATCAGTTGGACCCCAGCGCGCCAGTCCCGCTTTATCACCAGATTTATCTGGTACTGCGGGAAAAGATCCGCACGGGCGAGTTCCCGGCCCAGTCGGTGATCCCCGGCGAGCAGGAACTGGCGCGGCTGTTCGACGTGTCGCGCATCACGGTGAAGCGCGCGCTGAACGAACTGGCGGCCCATGATCTGGTCAGCCGGCATCGCGGGCGCGGCACGGTGGTGACCGCATCCGCCGCCCTGCCCCAGGTCCATGGCAGTTTCGACAATCTGATCGACAGCCTGAAGACCATGGGGCTGGAAACGCAGGTGCAGGTGCTGGAACTGGCCGACCTGCCGGCCCCGCCCGCCGTTGCCACCCTGCTGGATATCGAACCGGGCACGCCGGTGCAGCGGGCCGTGCGTCTGCGCAAATTGTCGGGCGAGCCGTTCAGCTATCTCATCCAGTATATGCCCGCCGACATCGCCGCCCGCATCAGCCGGCAGGAAATGGAAAGCGTCCCCACCCTGGTCCTGCTGGAACGGGTGGATGCCACCCCGCATGAGGCGGAGCAATGGATCACAGCGGTTGCCGCCGAACCCCATATTGCCGCCGCCCTGGACCTGGCCTCCGGCTCCCCCTTGCTACGGGTGGAACGGGTGATGCGGGACAAGGATGGCCGCGCGGTGCAACTGATCCACGCCCATTACCGGCCCGACCGCTTCAAATACCATATGCGTTCCACCCGCAAATCCGCCGGAAGCTGGCGCGCGGACGGGTGAGCCGCCTTCCAATCAAGGCATGACATGCCCGACCTCACAATATCCGGCCGTCCGCACATGAACATGAATTCTTCGGAGGGGCCGAAGAACCGCGCTCACATCAAACCTTTGGTGGCCGCCGCCAGAACGGCATAGCGCCCCACCTTGGCAACGCTGACGATTGCCAGGAAGACGGGGAACGGCTCCCGCAGAACACCGGCGGCAATGGTCAGTGGATCGCCGATGATCGGAACCCAGCTCAGCAACAGCGACCATCGGCCATAGCGGCGATACCAATGCTGCGCCCGTTCCAAGGCAGCTTCGCGGACCGGAAACCAGCGCCGATCCTTGAACCGCTCCACCCCGCGTCCCAACAGCCAGTTGACGGCGGCCCCCAGAATGTTGCCCAGGCTGGCCACCGTGACCAGCGCCCAGGGCGGATAGGCATCGGTTATCAGCAGCCCCACCAGGACAGCTTCCGATTGCGCAGGAAGGATGGTCGCGGCAACCAGCGCGCTGAAGAACAGGCCGGAATAAGCACCAAGGTCAGTCATTGTGCGGTCGCGCCGGCATGCGACCATTGTGGATGGTGGCTGTCAATGACAAAGGCATGCCGGTGCCCCCCCCTCACTTGATGGTGAAGGACAGGATGGAGCGGGCCTGGCTGGCCTTGTTGACCACCATCACGGCCACCTTGGCGCCGCCGGTCAGCTTCACACCAGGCGCATCGAAGCGGTTGCCAGCGGCGGGCGTCAGGTCCAGCTGCCGCTTTCCGGCCGCATCCATGATGGTCATGGTGGCGGTCAGGTCGGCGCTGGGCACCGGTTCATCCTCCTCGCTGACATAGATGCTGGCGGCATCGGTGCCGGCCACCAGCTCGATCAGCGTTTCACCTGTCATCTGTACGATGCCGCCATGCTTGGGCGTGGTGTCCCCATGCGCCAGGACGGCCAGCGGCGACAGGGCCAGGGCGGCGGCCAGCGCCAGCCGGATCATAGGATGCTTCATGATCGTCTCCGTTTCAGGAATGAAGGCAGGGGCGGAAGACCTTATTCCGGCGCGTGCGGCAGCACGAACGACAGGGTGGCCAG
Source organism: Niveispirillum sp. GW835-FHT14G11 (assembly GCF_058793615.1). Lineage (NCBI taxonomy): Bacteria > Pseudomonadati > Pseudomonadota > Alphaproteobacteria > Rhodospirillales > Azospirillaceae > Niveispirillum > Niveispirillum sp. GW835-FHT14G11. Next base: position 5,341 of record NZ_JBXAFZ010000011.1, on the reverse strand, counting down.
ATATTCGATATGGTCCACCTGCTTGGGATTATCCGACGGCCCGACATAGGTTGCGGCCAGCACGTTCAGGCCCTGGTTGCGCACCGTGATGGTGGCCGCACCGTCCTTATCGGTCTTCACCGGTTCCTGATCGGGATCGTTGACGAAATCATGCTTCACCGCTGCATCCTTGACCGGCTTGCCCTTGTAGAGGACGCGGATCTTCAGCGGCTTGCCCATCTCAACCGGCAGGGTCTTGTCCACCGGCACGATCTGCAACATCTGCTCCGGCAGGACGGGGATGGGGGCATTGGGCGTGCCGGTCAGGTGGACGGCATATTTGATGGTGCGTTCGGCCAGAACGGCGCCGGGCACCGTATCGCGCCCGCCCTTCACCCACTTGCCATCCGGCGTGCGCGACCAGAGGCCGTTATCCATGATCGCGGCGAAGGCGACGGTCGGCGCCTCGCTGTCCACCACCACGATGGGGCCGGCGACGCGGAGCGTGGCGCCTACGGGTGCCCAGTCGGCATCATAACCATACGTCCCGGTGACCAGGCCCAGGCGCTTGACCATGTCCAGGTCGTCGGCGCCGACGCCATAGATCAGGGCCGTCTGCTTGGCCCGCTGTGCGAACCATATGCCATGGGCGTCGGCGGAGAAGGCGCCGGCAAAGCTGGCAAGGCCGACCGTCAGCGCGGCCGCGAGATAAGTGATTTTCATGTCCCGTCCTGTTCGTCTGAAGGTTACTGGTTGCTTTGATTATTATGCTTTGAGCGTAACCTCGACCTGCTCAGCCGCATGGTGTTTTCCAGCCCCGTGACGGAATCATCGCTTGTATGCAGTACCCAAACAGCAAGATGCGCCGCTCAGACCCTGACTCAATGCGGGCAACGACCGCGGCAATCAGGTCCCGGTATCGATTGACGGCGCGATACACCGCACGATGCAGCGCCTTGTCACGGTTCAGGCCGCCAGCGCTTCCGACCACGCGACGGCCCCCATCACCCTGCCATTATATTTACAACAGGGCGCTGGAAAACAGGCGGGGAGCTTCGTCGGACAGGGGCCGGCAATCAAATCAGGAATTATCAAGACCTCATCCCGCGACAGAATGATCTGCGCACAGGGTGCCACTCTACATTCATACCTCATTCCCCAAGGGAAAATGTTTGGAACAACCATCGCTATGCTGGATCATGTTTATCCGCCATGGCTGTCTCCGGCACCCAACAAATTCCGGATGTGGAACAACAGATGCTGGGAAATGACCGCTCCCACGGGCTTTGGGAAAAGACCGCCCCGGTGCCCGCCGCCTGCACGCCCCTGGAAGCGGATGCGCGGACGGATGTGGCGATCATCGGCGGCGGCTATACTGGCCTGTCGGCGGCGCTGCATCTGGCCGAAGCCGGGATCGCGGTGACTGTTCTGGAGGCGGTGGAGCCCGGCTTCGGCGGCGCGGGCCGCAATGTCGGGCTGGTCAATGCCGGCATGTGGGTCATGCCCGACCATCTGTGTGATGTGCTGGGGCCGGTACGGGGAGAACGACTGCTGACGCTGCTGGGCGATGGGCCGCGGGAGGTCTTTGCCCTGGTGGAACGGCTTGGCATCGCATGCGAGGTGGAGCGCAGCGGCACGCTGCATTGCGCCGTCGGGCGCGGCGGTCTGGCGGAGATCCAGCAGCGCCAGATGCAATGGGCCCGGCGCGGTGCCCCCGTCCGGCTGCTCGATGCAGCGGAGACACAGGCCCGGACGGGATCGTCCGCCTATGCCGGCGCCTTGCTGGATGCCCGCGCCGGCACGATCCAGCCACTGGCCTATGCCCGTGGCCTGGCCCGCGCCGCTTTGACCGCCGGTGCCCGGATCTTCACCTTCAGCCCGGTCAGGGACGCGCAGGCGCAAGGCGGACAATGGCGGCTGTCCACGGATGGCGGCACCTTGACGGCGGACCGGGTAATCGTAGCGACGGACGCCTATGCCAGCGGCCCCTGGTCACAGGTGCGGACCGAACAGGTCCACCTGCCCTATTTCAATGTCGCCACCCCACCGCTGTCGCCCGACATCCGCGAGACCATCCTGCCCGGCCGTGAAGGGGCCTGGGATACACGCGACGTGCTGAGTTCGTTTCGCATGGACCGGGCCGGGCGGATGGTGTTCGGCAGTGTCGGCGCGCTGCGCGGCACCGGTGCTGCCATCCATCGGGCCTGGGCCACCCGCGCCCTGCGCCGGCTGTTTCCCCAGATCGGCCCCGTCACATTTGAAACGGAATGGTACGGACAGATCGGCATGACCGACGACAACCTGCCGCGCTTCCACCGCTTCGCCGACAATGTGATCAGCTTCAGCGGCTATAATGGTCGGGGCATCGCACCCGGCACCCTGTTCGGCCGGCTGGCGGCATCGCTGATACTGGGCACCCTGGCTGACGCGGACTTGCCGCTGCCCGCATCGCCGGTCACCCGGGTGCGACTGGGCCGGGCCCGAGAGGCCTTCTATGAAGCCGGCGCCCAGATCGTGCATGCGACGTCCGCACGCTGGTGACGCAACCGTTCAGCTACCTGCCCGCGCCGCCGATGTCTCGGGCCAATATCCGTTCCCGGAACGCCGCCTGCGGGGGGATGACGCCATCCGCTGGCCCCGCATCCATTGTTCCCAGACATCGCGGCGGGTCAGCTGGAGCAGCGGCGGCTTGGGATGCGGTTGCGGGCCTGGATCATCAACGACACTGCCATGCCCAAGAAGGACAGCCACCCGTTGCGCGTTGCCCGCCAATACGGCAGTCGGATCGGCAAGCAGGATAAGTGTCAGGTCGCCGTCTGGCTGTCAGTGGCGCCGGCAAAGGCATTGCGGTCGATCTCTCCGGCCAGGGCCTGCGCGGCAGGAATGCCGGAATATTCAAGCTGGCGGCGCCGGCTATACTGCCCATGGACCAGCAGATCCGTCCGGGGACTGAGCTGGAAAGAAAGGGCGGGCTGCACGGATAGCCGCTCGCCGTCCAACTGGTCGATCCAGCTCTCATTGCGCTGGTATTCCGCAGCAATGCGCGCGGCGACCCTGTCGGCCAGCGGTACATTCAATTCACCATAGGGATTGACGGTGGAATAGCTGCCGGCGCGCAGCGCTGGGAAACCGCCCATCTCCTGTTTCGGCCGTTCGGTCTCGACATTGATCAGGCCTCCCAGCGGGGACCCCACACCACCGCCATAGAGGGTGGAGGATGGTCCCTTCACCACGTCAATGCGGGCCACACCGACCAGACTGGTCGGGTCATTGGCCGCCTGGGTCAAGCCATACATCGGCAGGCCATCCTGATAGATCTCGGCAGGAAAGCCGCGAACCAGCGGACGGACCGTAATCCCCTCCTCCGGCATGTTCGGCACCACGCCCGAAACATTGACCAGCGCATCGGTCAGGCTGCGGCGATCCTGCTCCTCAATCAACGAACGGGTCAGGACCTGGATTGATTGCGGCGTTTGGATGATGGCTGTGCGGCTGCGGGTACCGGCACTGGATTCCGGCGCCCCATAGGTCAGGCGCTCGCCGGTGACAATGATCTCGTCGACTGTCCAGCTCGGTGCTTCCTGGGCAAAGATCGGGTGCGCGGTGCTGGCCATAAGCCCAGCGCGATCAGCTTCTTCATTTTCTTGTCCTTCAAAGACCTCGCCCTTCGACATGCTGACGCGAAAGGCAAAACGGGGATTGATCCGCAATCCCTGACGGGTCCGGATTTTCAGCTCGGCAATGGTGTCAGCCCGTTCATGGGCGACAGCATATGGAAATGGCGTATGCTCTGGCGCCTATGGATCGATCGCTGCCCCCACGCGTTCGGGGGGCAGGCACCGACATCCGGCTACGCCAGGGATAAGGCGTTGTCCGGCGGGTCGCGCGATCGATGCCGAGACGGTTTAGAGTCTGTCAGGTTTAGATTGAAGCATATCCTGCATGACGGATGTAGGCAGCGCATTCGTCTGGCTTGAAGCTATCGAGCAAGGCTCCGATGCGGCGCCAAGTGGTTTCGATTGTTCTCTCGTCGGCTTTTCGGACGAGTGTCTTGAGCTTTGCGAACATCATCTCGATGGGGTTGAGGTCGGGACTGTATGGGGGCAGGAACAGGGGGGCTATGATGCGATCATGCCGCAGTCCAGCCAGGAAGGTGAGCGTCTTCCAGTGGCCATGGGGCACCTTGGCCAGGAGGACTCTACTTCACAGCGGACACATTTCCAGGGAGCACGTCACCGTTTATGCCCGAGCTGGCCCATTGACGAAATGACTATGATCCCTCATTTTCGGCCAATGACGAAAGCGATTGGCATCTTCCTGTATGAAGGCTTCCAACTTCTGGATGCGTCAGGGCCTATCACGGCGTTTGAACTTGCAGGGCTGATGGTGCCGAACACCTACCGCATTCAAGGGCTGTCGATTGCCGGGGGACGGATCGGAAGCTCATCGGGCCTTGTGGTCGATACGGTGGCCGCCAACCAGTTGAACATACCCGATACGATCATCGTCGTTGGCGGGCCGAGTGGGCCCGAAGCGGAGCAGTGCCCGGACAGTCTGTCCTATCTGCGACGATGTGCGGCGGAATCCCGGCGCCTGTGCAGTGTCTGCTCGGGATCAACTCTGCTTGCATCCGCAGGGCTGCTGGACGGACGACGGGTCACGACACACTGGCGGTTGGCGGAAGAGTTCCAGAAACGGCACCCAAATGTGCGGGTCGAGGCTGACCGCATCTATGTACGCGATGGCGATATCTGGACATCCGGCGGGGTCAGTGCCGGTATCGATCTGGCCCTGGCATTGATCACGGAGGATCTGGGGGAAAAGATCGCGCGGCAGGTGGCGCAGGAAATGGTCGTGTATTTCCGCCGGCCGGGCGGCCAGTCGCAATTCTCCGCCCTCGCCGAACTGGGTGGCGGCGAGAGCGTCTTTTCACCGCTGCTGGACTGGATGCGCGCGCATCTGTCGGAACCCTTGACCGTCGAGCATCTCGCCGGTCGTATAGGGATGAGTCCCCGTAATTTCTCCCGCGCCTTCGTGCGGGCTCTGGGGGTCAGCCCCGCCAAGGCCGTGGAGCGGCTGCGCTTGGAATCCGCCCGCGAACGGGTTGAAACCTCTCAGGAACCCATTGAGAAGATTGCGGTTTCCACGGGATTCAATGATCCGGAACGCATGCGCCGATCCTTCGTGCGTGCGTTCGGGCAGCCCCCGCAAGCCCTCAGGCGCACCTATACTGACCGACATTGACCAGGCAAGTTGGGTCCGGCCCAGCGATTCATATCAACAAAATGTCCGCCGTCAGCCCCTTTGGGACAGAAGTGGCTGATTGCGTAAGGGAGGATTTCTGGCTCATCGTAGTGACCGA